>JBEKRY010000063.1:0-21051 GCA_049517555.1 Candidatus Sulfotelmatobacter sp.
CCTGGCCGCAAACTGTGCAATGCCGGAGGCTGCGGCGGAGCTTACGGCTTCAACATGGAAACTAGTATGGGACCGGCCGTACCGCCGATTGAGAGCATCCGCGCCATGGTCGGTAAAGACCACATGTGGCCGATCGACGATACCTGGAACTACCACGCGGGTGGCGGCGAGTTCAAAACCATCGGCGTATTCAGCGAGGCCCTTGCCAATCGCTATGGCAAGTCCGACAACGTGGAAGACTTCGCCACGAAATCGCAGATGCAGACCTACGAAGGCATCCGCGCGATGTACGAGGCCTACAGCCGCAACAAATATCAGTCCACGGGCGTGGTTCAATGGATGCTCAACAACGCCTGGCCCTCGATGATCTGGCACCTCTACGACTATTACCTGCGTCCCGGCGGCGGATACTTCGGCGCCAAGCGCGCCATGGAGGCCCTGCATCCGATCTACGGTTACGACGATCATTCCATCTGGGTCGTCAGCAGCCAGTACGAAGACGTCAAGGGCTTGAAGCTCACCACCAAGATTTACAACCTCGACATGACCGAGGAGTTCACGCAATCGAATGCGCTCGACGCGTCCGCCGATAGCACGGCGAAGATCTTCGCTCTGCCCGACGTCGCCGGTCTAAGCCCCACATATTTCCTCGCACTGCGCCTGGAAGACTCCTCCGGCAAACTCGTGGGCTCAAACTTCTACTGGCTGTCGACCAAGCCCGAAACGCTCGACTGGGCCAAATCGACCTGGTGGATGACTCCCACAGCAAGCTACGCCGACTTCACCGCGCTGTCGCAACTGCCCAAAGTGAAACTGAAGGTCACGGAGCGCAGCGAACGCAAAGGCGAAGATGAGATCACGCATGTAACGCTGGAGAACCCGAGTAAGAGTCTCGCGTTCTTCGTCCGCGTGAAAGTTGACAAAGGCGTCAAGGGCGAAGAGATTCTTCCGGTGGTCTGGGAAGACAATTACATTTCCCTGATGCCCGGCGAGAAGCGCGAAGTCACCGCGACCTACCGTGCCAGCGAATTAGGTGCAGCGAAACCAGCGGTAGAAGTGAGCGGCTGGAACGCGGAGTGAGACAAAGAAATTGGGGAATCGTGTAATTGAGGAATCGAAGAGCGACCTGTGTGGGGACAGCCCCCTGGCTGTCCGCCGGACGCAGCCTGGTTTTCAATTACTCAATTACCAGATTTCCCAATTACACAATCCTCTAAACATGCTGAGAAACGGATAACACGTTCCCATCCGGATCCTTGAACCACGCCACTTTATCTCCGGTCGGTGCGGTCCAGATTCCGAGATCGTCCTGCTTGAAGAATCCGAAGATTTCGAAGTGAACTCCTTTTCCCTGCAAGGCCCGCACCAGACTTTCGATATCGGAAACCTGCCAGCCAAGAATGGTGAACTGCGCGGGCTTCCAGTCCGCTCCAACCTTTGCCGCACGCACCATGATTCCATTCGCATCCAGAACCATTGCGAAGCCGTCATCCTTGACGAACCGCAGCCCGAGCACCCCCTCATAAAACGCTCTTGCCCTCGCGGCATCGGTAGTTGGCACGAAAGCAACAATGTTCGTGGAACCCAGCATCAAAGATCCCCCGCGCTCCAATTACTTATTTAGCTACCGAGTTTCCCATCACTCAAGGCACGTTGCCCCTACTCGCCGTCCGGAGGAATGTCGAAGCTCACCAGGTCGCCGCGGAAGCCGCGCGTCTTCCAGGCCCCGAACGCAATCCCGACGGCCATCCAGATGCCACCGACGAGCCAGGCTTTCCAGCTCAGGTTTTTCCAGAGGAAGAAACAAATCGTAAATCCGGCCAGGGGAGGCGTCCATACCGCGAGGATCGCCAGGGCAACTCCAGCGGCGGCCAACAAATGCCAGTCCGAACCCGGCCACAGTACCAGCGCGATCACGAGCACCGTCAACAGGAGCGGAGGCACTGCACTGTTTTTCCTCTCCCGCACGTAGTACCGCACGAACGCCGCAAGATTGACTCCCATGAAGGCGATGAGCGCTCCAAAGTTGAGCATCTCGGCGCCCAGTCCGTAGCTGAACAGGTTAAAACTCACCAGCAAAGCGCCAATCAGGGCGATGACTCCGACAAATAAGACGTTGTTGCGGGGGACGTGCCGTTTGGCATCGACCGTGCCAAAGAATTTCTGCGGCAAGGCTTTGCTGCGTCCCATGCCGTAGAGCAGGCGAGCCGCTCCGATCTGCGCGCCCATCCCGGAGCCGAAGTTGGCGACCAGCAAGGTGAAACCAAGAATCGCGAACATGGGCTTCCAGGCGCGGCCGGCAACAAAAGTAAAAGCCGTGTCGCTGTTGGGAAACGGCTCGGTGGCGGGCCAAATCAATTGCGCGGCATAAACCTCGAGGGCTGAAAGTATCCCGATGACGAAGCAGGTCAGAACCGTAGCCAACAGGATATTGCGCCGGGGATTCTCCGCCTCTTCCGACAGTGTCGAGATTCCATCAAACCCGATATAGCTAAGCACCGCGATTGAAGTCGCGGCCAGCACGGCTTTGGAATTCCATAGCGCCGGATCGTAAAACGGACGTGTGAAAAATCCGGCTCCGTCGTGCGGATGACTTCCGATGTAGCGCACCGCGACCATAAAGAAGACCGCCACCACCGCGCCCATTCCCGCGGCCAGCAAGTTATTGACGCGGGCCGACGTCTTGATGCCTTGCAGATTCAGAAAGGTGAAGACCGCGCCAAAAATAATCGCCCAACCCCAGTAAGGAATCTCCGGCGCGAACACGAAGGCCTGCTGGCTGCACCAGATAATACAGATCATCGGGTTGAGGATGTAGTCCATCACCATGCTCCAACCGGTGACGTAGCCGAGTGCGGGATTGATTTCTTGCCCAACGTAGGTGAACGCGGAGCCGGCGCTGGGATAGGCCCGCGCCATGCGGCCATAGCTGAATGCCGTGAACAGCATGGCCACCATTGCGATGAGCAGCGTGGTCACGACGTGCCCGTGTCCGCTGTCGCTGAGCACGCCGAAGACCGACATGGGCGCGACCGGCTGGATGACGATGATTCCGTAAAGGATCAAATCCCAAAGAGTGAGTGAGCGGCGAAGCCGGGGCGCGGCAGCGGAGGAAGTCGCGGAAGTATTTTCCATGAGTCCGGCTATTGGATTATGGAACGGGCAAAAATGTCAATATTAAAACGTTTCCGTAGGGGCCTAGGGCTGCTCCCCGTAATTAAACCAGTACCCCCGCTGCTCGTTTCCCGACATGTGCCGCGTGTTGTATTCGAGTAGATAATTCACATGCGCATCATCGAGCGGGAACGATTGCTTGGGCATGTAGGGATATTCGCCCATGCTCAGGAACGGTAGCGGGGCCACATAGTTCCCTTCCGCCGCATAGAAGTCCATATCTTTCTCGTAGCCGTTGGCCGCAAAGAAATAATCCCGCACCCATCCCCTGGGAAGCGTTGGCAGGTTCGACGGATCGAAGTCCAAACGCACTTCATCGCCCGATCCGAAAACCGCCAACTTGTCGTCAGTCGCAGTCAAGAGAGGCAGCACGTCGCCGTAACGTGTGTAGGTTCCCGACGGACGCGTGTACGGCCCGGTCGCACTGACCTTCTCATAGATGTATTGCACATTCCCCGGAGGCGTGCCTTCTATTTTGAACGGATATCCGTGGAACTCGAGATCGGCACGTACCAGCGGCACGCGCGTAATTCGCGTTGCGCAAACTCCGTTGTCAACCCGAGCGAGCGCGTTTTTCGCTCGAGTCGAGGAACCTGCTTTTTGGCAGCTGCCAGCTTCCTGCTGCGCTCGATCAATCAGAATGCCGTCCCAATAAACCTGCAGATTGGTCGTGATGCGAATCTTCCGCGTACCTATCGGCAGCTTTCCAGTAAGATCAGCCGTCATGGTCCGCGGACCGCCGGCGGGAAATCCCATGTCGTCGAGCGCGCGCTTCCACTGCCAGTTCTCGGCATTCTTGCTTCCGCTGGGTTCGTTTCCAACCAGCGCTTCCACATACGGGGGGATCGCTTCAATCCCAGCTTGCGACGCGGCGTACATGCTATTTGCCGAAAAATATTCGACCTCGCCATGCAGCAGCAGCCACAGCGGACCACCGCGGTAAGCCTCGCCCAAATCGAGCGTCAAGCTATGCGGCTGGGCAAACCCCTGAAATTGCGTCAGCGCGAAATCCCCGGAATAACGATGCGCGAGCAAATTCGGCAGAACGTCGTGCCCATGCTCATCCCACGCCGCGGCCGGAGGACGCGCATCGCGGCTCGCGACAACCTTGAACGGCGGATACGGCGGGTTCGAAGCGAAATACTCGTTGGGATAAACATCGACGTCGGATGGATGATCCACCGCCAGCACCCGCACCTGATCGAGATAGACCGCCTCTTCGAGCGGCTCCATGAAACGAAAACTAAGGGTTCCTTCTTTCTTTAGGAGGGGGTGCCCCATCCTTGTCGCGTCTTTTGCGACAGGGTGGGGATTTTGACTTTGAGTGCGACTGTGATTCTGATCTTCCTTCTCCCGAATCATCCCGCGATCAATCTTGATCCACTCCACCGGCCGCGGAACGTCGCGCTGCCCCGGCCCGACCCAGTGTCCCACGACACCCGCCCCGAGCATGTCGGCGACAAATTCGTAGCGGTCGCCATTCCACACAAACAGCGTCGGACAAGAACTGCCGCGGCGGTCGATCTCGCTAATGTTCTGCTGCTTATCGCCTGCTACTTGGATTTCATCTTGCAATACGCCCGTCGGCCACAGCATGCGTACAATGTCGGCTTCCTTGGAATCGCCCAGGCCAACGACGATGTCCGTGGAACTCTGCCCGAGATATCCGTTGGAACCATAAATCTCAAACTTCTGCCGGTTTCCGCCCGAAAAAACTTCAACCTTAGTGCCAATAGCGGATTTGTTGTCGGCCAGTCCCTTCAGCGAGAGCCGCAGCCAGTGATTCTGGTTGCCGCCCTCATTGCGCAGCAACACCGCCGGCCCGTGATTCTGTGTGATCAGTAGATCGGTAGCGCCATCGCCGTCATAATCACCAGTAATGATCGCTCGCGGATCTTTCAACTGAATCTTGTCGAGACCAACCTCGGCGGTGACGTCCTTGAACCCATCGGGCCCGAGATTGCGGAACAACCGCACTTCCCCCTTGCCGTCTTTCGTCTCGCCGACGGCGGCGAGGTCGACCCAGCCGTCGTTGTCGTAGTCGAAGGCGGCCACGCCGTAGGCGCGGACCCAAGTGGTGTCGGGAAGTTTCACTTGGTCGAAACTCTTAGCGTGATTGTTGCGCCAGAGGGAGAGGCCAGGCGCGCCAGATTGGGTGAAAGCCAAGTCCATCCAGCCATCGTGATCGAAGTCGAGCACAGAAATGCCGACGGTCGAGCCATGTATCCCATTTGTCTGCGGATCTCGGATTTGAAATGCCCCTTCCCTACGATTTTCGAAAATGACGCTCCCCTTCTCTCCTGAGGTGATCAGATCGATGGCGCGATCATTGTTGTAATCGCTTCCGACTGCTGCGAATGCGGGTTGCGGGCCCGCCACTCCGGTCGAATCCGTAACGTCGGTGAAGCTGCCATCCCCATTATTGCGCCACATTGAGTTTGAGGCAGGGCGAGGAGTCGGAGACCTGGCCTCACACACCATTGAACCGCAGGGCCGCGAAATGATCAGATCCTTCGGGAGGCGGCCCACATACAAGTCCAAATCGCCATCGTGATCGTAGTCAATAAAAGTGAGACCGGAGTTGGGGCCGTTGCTCTCAATTTTCGCAGCCCGAGTGACATCTTTAAAGGTCCCATCCTTTTCGTTGTGGAACAGCATGAACCAGCCATCGGAGCTGGCCGCTAGGTCCGTCGCTCCATCGTTATCGTAGTCTCCCGCAGTGCAACCACTTGCGCGCAAGGTTGGGTCGAGTCCAGCTTTCTTGGTCGCGTCTTCAAACCTGCCATTCCCAAGGTTGTGGTAAAGACCAATGCCTCCTTGCGGCCCGTTATTCGCGACAAAAATGTCGGGTTGGCCGTCCCCGTCGTAATCGAGGAAGCAAGCTCCCGGACCCGGCGGCCCACCAGGCACGCTCGAATAACCGGCGTCCGGCTTCGCCACGAGTCCCGCCTCCGCCGTCACATCCACAAACTGCACTTTGATCGGCGCCGGAGCTTTCAACAACACCGACGGCGACTCCACCGCGCGCGAGTACTGCCCCTGCTCGCCATAGGCCAGGCTCATGGGTGAACCGAGTTTGTTCTGCGTGATGTACTGGAACTTTTTCAGATGCTCACGGGCATGCTCGACGTCGCCGGATTGCTGATACGCTCGCGACAATCCAAATTCCGCCGAAGCATGCAGCGGATTCAGTTTCAACGCGTGCTCGAACGCATCAATCGCCGGCGGAAACTGCTTGGCTTGTACGTACACCGTGCCCAGAAAATACCAGGTGTCAGCGTCGTTCGCGTCTATCTCGGTCACATGCTTAAACGCGTCAATGGCCGCCTGCGCATCGCCCGTGTTCTTGGCCAGCATCCCCAGGCCGTACCATGCGTTGGGATTTTTAGGATCCTGCTTGAGCGCATCCTCCAACGCAGCCTTGGCGTCGTCGACTTTCTGCAGATTGAGATACGCAACGCCCTGATTCAGCCGTGCAATCGCGAGTTTGGGATCGGCATCCGCGGCCTGCTGAAAATTCTTCAATCCCTTTTCGAAGAGTTGCTGGTTCATGTAGGCCGCGCCCAAGTTATTCAGGCGCGCCGCTTCAACGGGATTCGCAGCCTTGGGTTGGGACTGCGGCGCGGTCGCGAACAGGCCGAAGGCCGCCAGAATCATGCCAGCTAGAACCACTGAGATTCGAGGAGTCATTGATTAAAGATTTAACCACAGAGGACACAGGGAACACAGAGGGATTCGCGGACTAGCGGATCGGGGGAATTCTCCAGGCTCCGCATTCCCGCTCGAGCACGGCCGCGACCGCCAGCACCTGCTCTTCTTCCCAGGGCCGCCCTACGAGTTGCACGCCGATTGGCAGCCCTTCCCATTCGCCGGCGACGGAATGGCTTACCGGAACCACGGCGGCCGGATTACCGAGCAGATTAAACCATTCGGTATAGCTCCAGGCATCAAGATAGCTCACGGTTTTTCCTCCAATCGTCCAACTGCGTTCGCCGTGTCGAAACGCGGGAATCGCGGCTGCCGGGCACAGCAGAACGGGATACCTCCGCATCTGCGCAAAAAACTTGGCGCGTAAGAGATCGCGGCCGATCCACGCTTCGAGCAACGTCTCGGCCGAGAGCGGCGGTTCAGCAGCTGACCACTCAAGAAACTGCTTCAGCATCGGGCTCAGTTCATGCTCGCGTCCGCGAAATATGGGGCGAATCAACATCCCGCCGGCAGTGACAAAGAATTTCTTCCACAATACGCGCGCTTCCTCCAGGCCCTCGGGGCGAAACGGCTCGACCTCAAAGCCGGCACTCCGTAAGGCTTCGGCGGCGATTCGCACGGCTGCGCGAGTCTCCTCGGTCACGGGCGTGCGGCCGTCATCTTCAAAGTAACCCACCCTCAATTTCTTTACTTCGGCATCGGCAGGCCATCGCAGGGGCACTGGCGCCGCGCACGTGTCGCCCTCGTCGGGACCTTGCATCACTTCGAACAGAGCCTTTAAGTCTGCCACGGCACGCGCCATCGGACCGACCACGCCAAGCAGCGCAAACGGGCCACCGGACGCTGGAAAATGTCCAGTCGAGGGAATACGCCCCGGCGTGGGTTTCAGTCCGCAGATGCCGCAGAAATGCGCCGGCACTCGAATCGAGCCACCGCCGTCGCTGCCCACGCCGCCCGCCGACATCCCCGCCGCAATCGCCGCGGCTTCCCCTCCGCTCGATCCGCCCGGGGTGCGTTCGATATCCCATGGACTGTTGGTGCGGCCATACAAAAGATTGTCCGTCTCCCACGCCATCAGCAGTTCTGGCGTATTGGTCACGCCCAGCACGATCGCTCCCGCGTGACGCAAGCGCTCCACCAGCGGTGCGTCTTGCGTCGCAGTGTGTCCAGCGCGCAGACGAGTACCTGCCTCGCATCGTAATTCCGCGACGTCGAGCGAACTCTTGATGCTGACGGGAACGCCGTGCAGCGGCCCGAGAGCTTTTCCGCTCATCACCGAAAGTTCGGCAGCGCGAGCTTCGCGGCGCACCCGCTCCGCATCCACGTGCACGAATGCATTCAGCCGCGGATTCAGTCTCTCGATCTTCGCCAGATGAGCATCCGCGAGCTCGACCGGAGAGATATTCTTCTCGCAGATTTGTTTCGCCATCTCCGCGGCCGGAAGGAAAGTCAGGTCGCTCATGAGTTCCCTTCCCGCATCGCGTGATCCAGCATCTTCTTCTCTTCTTTCTTCAGCGCTCGCAATGCGCCCTTCGCAAGATCACCGAGCTGCAGCGGACCAATCCCGACTCGCACCAGCCTCAGCACTTCAATCCCGAGAGCGGCCAGCATGCGTCGAATCTGCCGGTTCTTGCCTTCATCGAGAACGATCTCAATCCAGCAGTTTTTCTCTCCCGACCGCAGCATTCGGGATTGCCGTGCGCGCAGGAGATCCCCGCCTCCCCTCACACCACGGACCAGCGCCGCGATCAGCTTCTCATCTGCGACCGCGTCGATCTGCACATGGTAGGTCTTCTCCAGATGCGTCTCCGGAGCGGCGATGCGGCCGCCCCACTCGGAATCGTTGGTCAGAAGCAGCAATCCCTCGCTCGCCTTATCCAGGCGCCCCACGGGAGCAACCCAGGGCAGTGATTTGTCCGCTTTCGCGAGAACAGCGTAAACCGTCTCGCGGCCTTTTTCGTCGGAGGCGGTGGTCACCGCTCCCCGTGGCTTGTTCATCATGAGATAGATTTTCTGCTGGATTTCAACTGTGCGATCATCCACCTCAATGTGATCCTTCTCCAAGTGGACCGGCGTCTCCGGATCGCGCCGCAGCCCACCGTTCAACCGCACGCGCCCCCCACGAATTAACTCCGCAGCCCGCGAACGCGAACAATATCCTAGTTTCGACAGGGCTCGAGCCAGGCCGATCTTGCGGGTTGCGACCTTCGGAATCACGGGATCATGCTAAACCAAGTTCGTCGCACAACGGGGGCTCGGTCTTCTGCGGGCCCGGTTTCTCCAGAGGTCAGTCTTTCAGAAACGCCATGTCATCCCGAGCGACGCGAGCGACCTGGGTTTTGGCCGACGCTGCCTGAGATGCCGTGAACTGCGATAAGCAAGAACCCAGATCCCTCGCTTCACTCGAAATGACAAATTGACGAAATGACAGATCGACGAAATGACAGATTGATGGAATGACTGATTGACGGATGACAGACCGAGGAGTGCGCAGTCCGGCGGCCCTTGGTAGGATGTTTCTTCACTGCATGAACAACGAACAAGGAGCCCTCATGGCCCACCAGCATCCCCCGCGCTTTCTCAAGATTGTCGACGATGCCAAGACGCGTGTGCGCGAGACCACAGTCGACGCCGTGAAAACCAGGATCGATCGCGGCGACAAATTTGTGCTCATCGACGTAAGGGAGGAAAGCGAATTCGCCAAAGACCACCTTCCCGGCGCCATTCACCTGGGCAAGGGCATCATCGAGCGCGACATCGAAGCGCGCCTGCCGCAGCTCGACGCAGAAATGATCCTCTATTGTGGTGGCGGTTTCCGCTCCGCGCTCGCCGCTGACAATCTCCAGAAGATGGGCTACACCAAAGTGATTTCGATGGACGGCGGCATCCGCGACTGGCGCGAGAAAGGCTATCCGCTCGAGGCTGGATCGCGAACGTAGGACGTAGAACTTCAGCCAATATGAATACTCGCATCTTCTTCTGGTCGCTCACGTCGGCGCTCGCTGGGTTTCTCTTCGGTTTCGACACGGTGGTGATTTCCGGCGCCGAAAAAACCATTCAGACGCTGTGGGGGTTGAGTCCTGGGCTGCATGGCATCGCCATGGCGTCCGCTCTTTACGGCACCGTCGTCGGATCCCTGATCGGCGGATGGCCCGCCGATCGCTTCGGACGCAAAGCCACGCTGCTCTGGATCGGCGTTCTCTACTTTGTCGGCGCAGTGGGATCGGGCCTGGCGCCCAATGTTGCCACGTTCATCATCGCCCGCTTCATCGGCGGTTTGGGTATCGGCGTCTCGACGGTGGTTGCTCCGATGTATATATCCGAGATCGCGCCGGCCAAGTACCGCGGCCGACTGGCCGGCATGTTCCAGTTCAACATTGTGTTCGGCATCCTGATCGCGTTCGTCTCGAACTGGCTGCTGGCGGGCGTGGGCGAAAACGCGTGGCGCTGGATGCTTGGTGTGGCGGCATTTCCGTCGCTGCTCTACGCCGTGTTCTGCTTCGGCCTTCCTGAAAGCCCGCGCTGGCTGCTCAGCCGGAAAGGCGACCGCGAAGCTGGCTTGCGAGTGCTGCAACGGATCGAACCGGACGTTTCGAAAACCGAAATCGCGGCCCAGGCGGATGCGATCATAGCCGCATCTTCCGAAAAAGTTTCGTCGGAAAATTTCTGGACGAAACGCCTTCAGAAGCCGATTCTGCTCGCCATCCTGATTGCCTTCTTCAACCAACTGTCCGGCATCAATGCGATTCTGTACTTCGCGCCTCGCATTTTTGAACTGACCGGCCTCGGTGCGAAAGCCGCCCTGCTGCAATCCATCGGCATCGGCGTCACCAATCTCGCTTTTACTTTTGTGGGCCTCTGGCTGATTGACCGGCTGGGCCGGCGGACGCTTCTGTATATTGGTTCGTTCGGCTACATCGCTTCGCTCGGTCTGGTCGCCTGGGCTTTCTTCACCGGCCATTTCTCCATCGTGCCGGTTTGCATCTTCGCTTTCATCGCTGCTCACGCCGTGGGCCAGGGCGCGGTGATCTGGGTGTTTATCTCCGAGATATTTCCCAATCGTCATCGCGCCGAAGGTCAGACCCTCGGCAGCTTCACCCACTGGATCTTCGCCGCCCTGCTCACCACTTTCTTCCCCCGCATGGTAACCGCCTTCCCGCCCGGCTACGTGTTTTCATTCTTTGCGGGGATGATGGTTCTACAGCTGATCTGGGTAAAGACGATGGTCCCGGAGACGAAAGGCGTGCCGCTGGAGCAAATCCAGCAACAGCTGGGAATCGGCTAGAGTCCGTCCTGCTTACGCCGCGACAATTGCAGGAATACAAATGCACAGAGCCAGAAGACCTTGGAGAACTTTAAGACCGTCGCGTCTCCCCCAAGCGTTAACAGCGGAGTTTCACGACTGACTTGCTACCTACGTCCGCAAGGAACCGTCTGAGTGCCTCCGGGTCGCGTAATACTCGGAGGTCCGCAGATGCTGCGTGATCAGCGATGGCCCGCATGAGAGTCGGACGGCTTTGAAAGCGGTACGCCAACAACCACCTCCAGAAATCGGCACGCTCCCGAGATCGCCTGACGGCTCGCCAGGCGCAGCGGATGAGAGAGAAGTCCAATAAAATAACCGTGTCCGCCGCTCGAAGCCGAACCTCGACAGCGTCGTATGGACCCAGATCACCATCCATGATCCATTCATCTTCTGCGACAAGCTTCGCTTGAACGACCGCCCATTGATCGCGAGGCGTTGCGACAAGACCCGCCCGCCAGAAGACCTTATCCAGTTCGATCACCGGGAGTCCCGTGATCTCGCCCAAGCGTTTCGCGAGCGTCGATTTACCTGAAGCTCCACGACCTAGGATGACCACGCGCTTCATATTCTCCGGCGTCTCAGCGCGCAGGCAAAGCAGGCAGCGCCACTCTTCCCTGAATTCCAGCGCCTTCACTGATCGTGTAAATAAAATCCGCGGGAACGTCGCGCAAAGTTTCGGTCTCGCCATTGGGCCAGCGGATGTTCACCTCGCTCATCTTGTCGTTCCCGCCCAAACCGAAATGCAGCCTCAAATCGTTCTGCGAAATGTAGCTTGCGCCACCGCGCACTTCGTCCATCTGCACCAGCGGTCCGGCTTTCACCGTGACTCGCGCGCCAATCGCCGCCTTGTTGCTCTTCGTCCCCACTAGCTTGAACAACACGCGATGATTCGAACTCTGATTACGGTTCATCAGCAGCGACGGCGGCTCACCCACGTTGAGCACGACCATATCGACGTTGCCGTCATTATTGATGTCGCCGAAAGCCACGCCCCGCCTGGATTTCAGCGGCAGCTTCTCCAGCGTCGACGATACATCTTCAAACGTTCCGTCGCGATGATTGCGAAACAGCACCAGCGGCTGGCTGTACCCCGCCGCTCCGGTAATGTTATCCACCTGCGGATAGACGTGGCCGCTGGCAATGAAAATATCGAGCCAGCCGTCGTTGTCCATGTCAAAAAAAGACGTCCCCCAACTCACCAGCGGATACGTCGGCTTCATAATCTTCGCGCGCACCGTCACGTCGGCAAAGCTGTCGTTCCCGAGATTGCGGCCCAGATTGTGATAGAGGATCGAACCCTGTTCCACAAAATTCGTGACCAGCATCGACAGTCGGCCTTCGTGCAAATAGTCGCCCCAGGCGACGCCCATCGATCCCTGCTCCATGCCATCGCCACTGAGAGCGACGCCGCCGAGCAGGCCAACATCCTCGAAGGTTCCGTCGTGTTTGTTGCGGTAGAGAAAATTTGGTCCCGCATCGTTGGCCACATAAAGATCGGGCCATCCATCGTTGTCGTAGTCGCCCCAGGTCGCGCCCAGGCCGTAATAATGATGCGGATCGTCGACTCCAGCCTTCTTGGAAACTTCCTCGAACGTGCCGTCGCCCTTGTTGTGAAACAGCAGGTCCGATTCGCCGGGCATACCCCAGGGACCGCACTGCACCAGTATGCCCTTGAAGCGGCAAAAATGCGGATCGTTGCCGAACACGGGCAGCTTGTCCATGTCGACGTGCACATAACGCGACACAAAAAGATCGACCCGGCCGTCGCGATCGTAATCAGCCCATGCCGCGCCGGTGCTGAAGCCGCCGCCGACGACTCCCGCCTTCTCGGTCACATCTTCGAACTTGCAGCTGCCCAGGTTGTGGTAAAGAGCGTTGCCCCCGTACCCCGTGACGTAGATGTCCTGCAGTCCGTCGTTGTCGTAGTCCGCAACGGCGACACCCATACCCCAACCCTTGCGGGTGAGGCCGGCGGCCTTGGTCATGTCCGTAAACTTCACGTCATCCACCGTGGAATCCGCGTCCTGATGATAGAGCGTGATCATCGGGTCACCGCCCTGCCGATAGCGATCTACTGTCGATCCGTTCACGGTGATAATGTCGAGCTTGCCGTCATTGTCGCAGTCGATCAGTCCGACTCCTCCGCTCATCGATTCGACGATGTACTTCTTGTCAGGCGAAGAGATGTGCGCGACGGTGAGACCGGCCTTCTGCGCGACGTCTTCAAATTCCGGGATCGGGGCTGGAGAATTTTGCGTCGGAGAAATTCGGGCTGGAGAGTTCTGGGCTGACAAGGACTGGATTGGCAAAAGCTGGGCTGAGGCTAATTGCGCCTTGGGCCGGGTGTTTTGCCCGGATGCGATCAACACCCAGAGCAGAACCATCCACAGGCCAAGCCGGGTTCGCATAGGAGGAAGAATTTTCTGATTATATCTGAGCCCTGTCAGCCTAGGTTCCCCCGCTCAGTCACGCACTCCCCGACCTGTATATTGTGAGAGGTGGCATGACCCACAACAATTCTCAGGTTTTGGTTGAAGTCTGCGTCGATTCGGTCGCCTCCGCAGTAGCGGCGGAACGCGGCGGGGCTGCGCGTCTGGAACTCTGCGCCAGCCTGATCCAGGGCGGGATCACACCCAGTGCCGGACTCATTGAAATGGTGCGCGCTGTGGTTTCTGTTGCTCTCCACGTCATGATTCGCCCGCGCGGCGGCGATTTTTGTTACGAAGCCGACGAATTCGAAACCATGCGCCGCGATATCGCGCTCGCCAAACGGCTGGGAGCAAACGGCGTAGTCTTCGGCATTCTCGACGTGCATGGAAATGTCGACATCGCTCGCACTCGCCAGTTATCGAACGAGGCGCGTCCGCTCGCCGTTACGTTCCATCGGGCATTCGACATGACCGCTGATCTGTTCCGTGCCCTTGAGGACCTTTGTGATGCCGGCGTCGATCGTGTGCTTACGTCCGGTGGCGAATCGACCTGCTTGCAAGGTCAGGAAACCATCGCGCAGTTGGTACGGAAAGCCCAGCGCAGGACGGTCATCATGCCCGGTGGAGGCATCAAGCCCGAGAACGCGCGTAGTTTCGTCGACCACACCGGCGTCACCGAAGTACATTCCGGATTGCGGAGCGCTTACCCCAGTCCCATGCTTCACCGCAACCCTCGAATCTCGATGGGAGCCGCTGAAGGATGCGAGTACCAGCGCTTCGGCGTGCTGGAAGAACGGGTCAGGAAATTGTGCGCCGCAGTCGCCAACCCCGATTAGACCCTCAACGCATCAAGACACCTAGTGACGGCGCTTTCCCATTCAGTTTCCCCCTACTCAGATGCGCAAAACAAACGCAACCTCTGGAGATGTTCCCACATCGGATCGTCGATTGTCGCTCGTTACGCGTGGCTTAAATCCGGCCGAGAACCAGCAGAATGACCACCACGCAAAGAATCAGCCCCAAACCACCGGTCGGAGCGTAACCCCAGTTTCGACTGTGCGACCACCGTGGCAACGCTCCCAGGAGCGCCAAAACCAGAATCACGATCAGTATGGTTCCTAACATGTCTTCCCCCTTTTTCTTGGCGATGATCTTGGTGATGAAAGGAAAAACGCAGGCCCCGCAGCCTGCACTCTTTCATTAATGCCGCATGGCGCTACAGCGTGACGCTGAGAGTGAGGTTCACGCCAGGATAGTTTGCATTGCACAGGTAGTACACACCGTTGATCTCGACGACATAAACGTCTTGCGTGTACAGCCAGTTGCTCGGCCAGACAGAAGCGAATCCGAACCAATAGCCGCCGTATTGAAAGCGGTGATTGCGGTAGTCGCCTTCACTGACACGAAAGCTGTGTTCCCGTCCGAAATTGGCCTTGAAGCGGTCGGCAGGAATGCGGCCACCGCCGGCATGCTGTTGGTTCGGTTCCGGCTTGGACTGGTGCTCCGCATTTTTCTCTTCCGGCTTGTTGTTCTTTTCTTCCTGGTTAGCAGATTTTTCTGGCTGTGCCTTCTTTTCTTTTTCCTGTGCAGGCTTGTCTTTATTTTCTTCCTGCTCGTGTTGCTCCTGTTGTGCGTAGGCCGGAATACCGATTCCGAGGGACAACGAGAGAACGGCGGTGCCGATCACTCCAACGAGTTTCATAGCGTCTTGCCTCCAATGACAATGAACGAAGCACTGACAAATCCGGCTTTACTGCAAACTTCCCGTGGTGGCATTGACCGGACTACCGATGGCGTCGCCCGAGACCAGAAGTTCCACGCGTCGATTCTGCTGACGGCCGGCCGAACTGTCATTGGACGCGACCGGCAAAGTGTTGCCGAAGCCTTTGGCGCTGACCGAACCAGTGGCAACGCCTTCTTGCACCAGGTAGTCGCGAACCGATCGGGCACGATTCTCTGACAGAGTTTGATTCATATCATCGCCGCCAACGTTATCGGTATAGCCGCCGACTTCAATGTTGAGTCCGGGATAGGCGAGCAGAATGCCGGCAACTTTTGCCAGCTTCTCGCGTGCTCCGGGCTTCAACGAGTACTGGCCGGTGTCGAACAGCACATCGGACATGCTGACAATGAGCCCACGCGCGCTGTCGCGAGTCTGAAGAATGGAATTCAGTTGCTCGGACAACTTTGCCCGCATGGCGGCCTTGTCACCCTCCGCCTGTTGCGCGGACAAGTTCGCCTGCTGCGCGGCTAAGCGGGATTGGTCGGCATCCGCCTGCGCCGCAGAGACTGCAGCCGCAGACGCAGCCTGGCTGGCAGCCATGTCAGATTGCGCCTGCGCGGTTGCGGCCTGTGCCCTGGCGGCATCGGCTTCGGCGCGATCCTTACGCCGGGTCGCGTCATCCGCCTGCGCCTGAGAGTTCGCTTGCGCATTGGCTGAATCCTGGCGTTCATTGGCCAGGCGTACTTCGTCCATCTTTTTGACTGCGATCGCACGTGCATCTTCCGCGGTCTGCACCGCTTCGCGGGAGACAGCGATCAGCGGCTTTTTGTCGATGTGCTTGTCTGTGGCTTCGCTGTCCGCGTTATGCATCAACTGAACGGCATGCTGGTAGCTGTCGGGAGCGTACTGCTCGGCGCCCTCAGATTGAGCGATGCGCAACGCGTTCCGCGCCTCAAAGAACTCCAGCGGCAACTTGGCATTCAGGATCACGGGATCGAACTTGTAGCCCGTGGGGATATAGCCGCCGCGTTCCATCAGTTCGTACTTTGCGTTTACCGCTTCCGTGGTTCCCTTGGTATCGTCGCGAACTACGTTTTCGAGAATCACCACGTTGCTGGGCTCGCGGACAGCATAGTAAGGTTCCGCGGTCACAATCAGAGCGAAGGCCTGAAGATCGGTGGTCACGTTGACCTTGCTGCGATGGTTGCCGCCGACCAGCACTTCACCCAGGTTCACAGCACGGCCTTCGGGCGAAATCGCCCATAGAACGTAGGTCAGATATTCATTGCCGAACGTGGTCGGCTTCAGCAGTTCACCAAATTCCGCTTCGATTTCGATGGAACCGCGCTTGCTGTCGACCCGGGCAACGCCGCTGGCTGAGGGCATCAGGCTGGTGCCGGTGAAATCCAGTTTCGACGATCCGCTGCGATGCTCATAATTCACCGCCTGCACGCTGCGACTGGTGACGGTTACCCGGAACGTGGGCATCGTGCTCATGGGCTCGACGTTGGTGGCTTGCGGATTGGTCTGAGCGAACGCGCTCAAACTGAGGGTGATTCCGGTCACGAACAACAGTGTGGTTTTCAATGGATCTCCTTCGTGGCAGGCACCTGCCGCCATCGACCTTTGTTATAGAGTGCGAGTTTCGCGCCGCGTTCTTTTGCTACGCGGTCGCGATGGCTACGTGTCGCGATCATCCTTTGCCGATGTGAATACTCGAAAGGGAGCTGAACAGCCCGAAAACGTTAAGAATCCACAGAACCAAGGCAATCACAACAACGCCGTTCAGAATTGACTTGATGGTTCCCTGCATTGGGATAAAGCGATTGACCAGCCACAGAAGAACACCCACCACGATGAGAACTTCCAGGAGTTGAATTAACGGCATGATCTTTAGACCTTCCTTGTTTTCGGGGCAGCTGCTCATTCCGCTGGAAGCGCTGCCCTGATTCGTCGTTCGAGAATATGTTCGAGAAATTGTCGAGAATATTTTCAAGAACACGTTCGACAAATATGTTCGAGAAGATATTCCGGAATTCTTAGGGTCAAAATCGTGTTCCGCCGCCAGGTTTGACGGCGTGCACACGAAATGACGAACACTGATTCGCTGGATGTGGGCGCCGCCGCGGACTGATCAGGAAACGGCTTTGCGACCTAACGATAAGAGCTGCAATTCAGTTTCGCGGCTCCGTCAACACACTCCGACGATGCTCCAAGAATGACAGGCGCTGGCTTTCGCGTCTGAGCAAGATAGCTCACAAGTGAAAATCTAAAAGGTCTCGATGCCGAGAGCGGAGCGAAATAAACTCGGAGCTCAATAAGCCCTGACGCTCTTCATGACTAAGATCCTTCCCGCGTCCGCATTTCCGAAAGTAAAGTTGCGAAGTGGTCAGAATTGACCATTTTGCCGACGAGTGAACGTTGCATTGTGTACCCATGAAGTCGAAAAAGGAACAAGCTCTGGCCGTTCGCTGCCCTACCTGTGGCGCCAAGCCCGGCGAAAAGTGCGAGTTATGCACTGGCCTGCCCCGCACCGAACCGCATCGCGACCGGCGATTGATCGGATTTGGGAAACCCCGGAAACCATTGACCGGATTTGGAAAGCTAAGGACCAGCTAAGAAACAATGTGAGCAAAAATGACCATTCCTGCCTGAATCCAGAGGAGTATGCTGGAGGTTACTAAATGCAGTTCGCCCGTTCTGCGGCGGACCTTAACCGCAGTTGCGACAAGGCTCATTAGCGAATGAAAACCCCTGCGGCATTAAAGAAAAACGGCGGATTCGATCCCAACATCTTCCTCGCAACCATCGGCGATGGCAGGAAGATTCTGTCGGCTCCAAAGAAGCAAGTAATATATGCCCAAGGAGACGACGCCGATGCTGTGTTCTATGTTCAACAAGGTAAGGTGCGACTCACCGTCGTGTCGAAGATTGGCAAGGAAGCGACCATCGCGATTGTGAGCGAAGGCAACTTCTTCGGTGAAGGCGCCTTGGCAGGTCAGCTTCTGCGCATGGGTTCAGCTGCCGCCATGACGGATTGCGAGATTCTCCGGGTGGAAAAGAAAGCGATGATGGAGGCCCTGCACCGCGAACCCGCGCTTTCCGAGATGTTCGTTGCCTATCTGCTGGGGCGAAATATCCGTTACGAAGAGGATCTGGTCGACCAACTTTTCAACTCCAGCGAGAAACGACTGGCCCGCGTCCTTCTTTTGCTTGCTCATTTCGGCAAGGAAGGCGTCCCGGAAACCGTCGTCCCCAAGATCAGTCAGGAAACGCTAGCCGAGATGGTAGGCACCACGCGGTCGCGAGTCAGCTTCTTCATGAACCGATTCCGGAAGCTGGGCTTCATTGACTATGCCGGCGGGACCGAAGGCGCTCTCCAGGTCCACAGCTCTCTGCTGAACGTCGTGCTGCACGACTAAGTTCCCGCAGCGCTGCACCACGAAACCGGCTTCCGAAACTCCTGCACAGCCGAAATCGAATTCCCTCAAACTTTACGCACATCCAAAACATCAACTTCGATCCGTGGTTGAAAAGATGGTGAGCGCGGTAGGAATCGAACCTACAACCTACTGATTAAGAGTCAGTTGCTCTGCCAATTGAGCTACGCGCCCACGGGGGGGATTTTGGCTGGTAGGACGAACAAAAATTATAGCATCCAGCAGCAGTCCGCAGGGAACGGCTCCATTCGGCTCGATGCGCGCCAATGTCAAAACACTGGTCTCCCCCATCGACGCCAAACTAATTGCAGCTTCAGAATTGCAAGTCCCGACGGAGGCGCGGCACGCGACGGAGAGAGCAGCACGCGAGTTCTAACATTGCGCGGGAGCGGCGTTTGCTTCAAGGCATGCGCAGCGCGGCGCGAAGACACTGGGACGCGAAGCTAGGAACGCTGGCGCGCTTCTGCTGCCAAGCCCCGCGAGTCGCTCGCTACCGGACGCCGCGGTGGCAACTGGTCCGCTCCGATCAGCGGACGATGTTCCACTATGCCGATCACGGGCGCCTCGTCCATGCCATCGGCATAGGCCATCGAAGCGAAACGCTGCTCCCCGCACATGCGATCGATTAAACGTTGCTGGCGTGGGTTGAGCACGGCGTGAGGAAGAATGGGGAAATTGCGGAACATCCAGAGTAGATACACGCGCTGAAAGAATGAGGGCATTACGTAACGCGGACCAATCGGTGTCTGCACTTGCACCACACCGGCCGCGAGCTTTTCGATCATCATAACTTGGGCCCACCTGGAACCTTGAATTGGCCAGAGCAATTATTGGGCCGCCATTATTGCACCACGCTCGATGCAATGGGAAGCTTTTTTTTTAAATATTTACAGGAAATCACAGCGTGCGCGCCGCAGGATGAAAGCAACGCCTCCGATACTGTCTATTTTAGGAAATCCCGCTCCCGAATACGGTCCCGTCTCTCAGCTCTTGAAACCTACAGTAAATCAGGCTGTCACTTCGGGCAGGATGTCCATGCGGCGAATCTGCGCCGCCACGCCGAATTCTGATCCCTCTTCTTCGACCCTCACAATGGTGGCCTGGCAGCATACCCAGCACTTTTCCCCGGAAGTGAGTTCGGGAGGAAGAATTAGCACCAGTTCGACCTCGGAGCCCTTTTCCATGCGGGACTTGCTGTACAGGAAAACACCGTTGGCGCTGACGTCGCGAGTCTCGGCGTTCAGCGTGGTTTGATCGGCGCCATGAACGGGGCGCACGCGCGTGGGAACGCGAGTGGCGATTCGTCTTCCGGAGCGGCGCTCAGTGTCAGTCGACATGCGGGCAAAAGTGCCCACCTACTGTACACCAATGCCGCAAATTGGGCGAGAAGTGCCGGGCTCCTCGCGGGAGCCCGGGGCGGACTCGAACTAGATTGTCGGCCTTCTGGCGCGGGCTGCGGGCACCACCAACGCCTGCTCCATGGTAGGTTCATTGGTGCCACGAAGCCTGACTTCGACCTCGTGCAGCTTATCGGGCTGGTAGGTCTGGTAGTAGGCCTGCACCAGCAACTCCAGGGTGAAAGGATTCTCCTGATCCTCTTCCAGGTGTGCGATGGCGTCTTCGTATGTCTTCTGGTCGTCTATCTTCCGGTCGCCGTTTTTGTTCGCCTTGGCCTGAGCCATGAGCAAAGCGCCAGCCGCGCCGTGGTAGGAGCTTTGAATCACGCGATTGCGGCTGCCGTTAGCCATAGCCTCGAGCTGATGCAGTGACTGGTCCGCTAGCGGCTGGTTGCCGGCTTGCGCGGCCCGCACCGCGCGAACGCGCAGGATGCGCGACAACTCCTCATCGCGGTCCTGAGCGGAAATGGTCGCGCGGTGGCTGAGCGATTGCTCGGCCAGCTTCAGATTTTTGAGCGCGACATTGTCATCGGTCTGATACTCCGCCATGTGATCGAGCGCCTGCGCTTCCTGCAGATCCTGGTCCTTGGCATGGGCGGTCGCGGCAATGTCCTGATATTCTTTGTCGGCTTCGGCGAAGTTGCCATCGCGCACGTAAGTCATCGCCTTCTGCATGCTGTAGGTCAGCCGGTCGGCTTCATTGTGAGCAAACCGGATCGCCTTGTCATATTCCACTCGGGCCTGCTCCTGATTTCCCATGAGCGCGTAGGTGTCGCCGAGACCGACTTGCGAGGTCACGAAGTCGGGATCAATCTTGAGCGCGGCGCGATAGTGCACCAGCGAACCCTCGAAATCTCCTGCCATACGGAGCAGT
>JBEKRY010000064.1:0-21549 GCA_049517555.1 Candidatus Sulfotelmatobacter sp.
ATTCGACGCCAGTGTTTCGCGGCTGTCGATTGCAAACGGAGAGCCGTCGAAGCGGCTGACTTTGCCGCCGGCTTCTTCCACGATCAGCACGCCCGCAGCCGTGTCCCAGGGATTGAGATTGAACTCCCAGAAGCCGTCGAAGCGCCCGCTGGCCACGTTGCACAAATCGAGCGCGGCCGATCCCGCGCGCCGCACCCCGTGAGTGCGCAGCGTGATCTGGTGGTAGAAATGAATGTTCGGATTCTTGTGCCGCTTGTGGCTGGGAAAGCCGGTCGCCAGCAAACATTCCTTCAGTTGCGACATTTTCGAAACGTGCATCGGCTGGCCGTTGAGCTGCGCACCTCGTCCTCTCTGTGCGGAGAATAGTTCGTCGCGCGTGGGATCGTACACCACGCCAGCGACTCGTGTCCCCGCCGCTGCCGCCCGATGTTCCACCGCCATCGACACGCAAAATACCGGATATCCGTGGGCAAAGTTCGTGGTGCCGTCGAGCGGATCTACATACCAGCGAAAGTCGCTGCCCTGATCGTTGAGCCCCTGTTCTTCGCCGAGTACGTCATGCCCGGGAAACTGCTGACTGATACGCTCACGAATCAGCGCTTCGGCAGCGCGATCCGCCGCCGTCACCAGATCGGCGTCGCCCTTGTACTCAATCTTGAGGCCCTGGTGAAAGTACTGCATAAGCAGCGCCCCGGCCTCGCGAGCGATGGCCGACATGGCGGGGAGAAACGTCTCGGGATTTTTTGCGGTGGATGACATGTACATTCGAAAGCGGAAACCGACCCTATTTCCGTCTTCCGCCATCTTCCGCGATATACATGATCTCGTGCTTGAAGATGAAGAGATTGGGGGCGCCCTCGCGGGTGAGCCGCACCATGTTCTTGTCGTAATACTCGATCCATCCGTGGACGGTCTGGCCGTCCAGGAGCTTAACGGAGACCGCCTTCTGCTTCTCCCCCAGCGCCTTGAGGAACGCAGCTTCCTCGAAAGTATCCTCCGGAGGAGGCGTCCGACTGTGCTTGATGGCCTTGGGATTCCCTTGGGGAGCGCGGAGCGGCATGCAGGCATTGTACACAAAGCTTGGGTGACCAAACACGAGGGCTAACGGCGCGCCCCGAGCGACAAACGGCCGATGAATCGGGAGTACAATCTCTGACAAAGAATGCCTGAAGCCTTCGCTCTTCCGCCAGGAGGTGAACCGTGAAGAAATCCGCCTGGCTGGCGCTCCCGGCAGTGCTTGTGCTCCTGGTCGCGCTGGCTGCTCCGCAAAGTCACAATACGTTTCCCACTCCACCGCCGTCTCTGGATACCACAGCTTCGCAGAAACCGGAGGCAACTCCCGTGCGGCGTATCGATCTGGAACAACTGCAGAAAGAAGCGGACGATCTGGCCCGCACGGCGCAAACCATCCCGTCTGATGTGGCCAGTGTTCGCAAGGGCATGTTGCCCAAGGACGTGATCGACAAACTGAAGCAGATCGAAAAGCTCTCCAAGCGCCTGCGCACGGAGCTGAACCCTTAGAGGTGAACCCTTAAAGTCCCCCAACCCGTTATCGGCCTGTTGCGCAGCCAACCACTTCAATCGGACGGGCCAGCAAAGAGAATGAGATTTCCGTCGGGGTCTGACACAACAAACGTTCTGGCGCCCCAGGGTTCCTGCTTAAGTGGCTGATGGAAGTGCACTCCTGCCGCCTGATAACTCAGAAATAGTTCTTCGATTTCGCTGGCGGTGGCAACCGTGATGGTGGCGGAGAGCAGATGTTCGCGCTCGCGAATATCGCCGGCGAACACAGGTTCGCAGACCAGCCTCAAGTTGAGGCGCGCATTGTCGCGGATGACTTGGCCGTAATATGGCGGATCGCCATAGACGAATCCGACTGCGAAACCGAGCTTGTTGGTGTAGAAATCGCAGGAACGCTTGATGTTGGCAACGAAGAGTTGCGCCTCAATCGAGTTGAGCATGGGACGTGGCGTCGTCTGTGCCGGCTTATCGGTCATGGAAGACGATACAAAAGATCAGAACGAGATGCGCAGTCCAAACTCGATCTGACGCGGAGCCCCAAGCGCATAGGTTCCGGATTGCATGCCGGCGCGGAACGGCGTGAGATACGCACCGGTTACGCCGCCCACGGCATTGGGCGCTAACGTTCCGTTCGGTCCGCCAGGAAGCAGCGACGCCAAAGGCAAATTGCCGGGCTGGAACGAGTTGGCAAAATTGAACACATTGAAGATGCTGGCACTGGGTTCGACGGTAATGGATTGTTCCCAGACTTTGAGCTTTAGGGGCCAGGCAGCCTTCAAGTCCAGCGACTTCAGCCAGGGAAAGTTCTGGGCGTCGGGAGGAGCCGTCGCGATCTGCGGCATGACCCAGCCCAGTGCATTCATGTCACTCTGGGTCATCACAGGAATCGGGCCGGTCCCAGGACAAGACTGACCGCCCACAAGGCACTGGCCGGCCGGCGTTAACTGGCCAGCGAAGTGCGTGTTGTAGTTGCTGATTGCGGTGTGCAGGTTGCTGGTGTCGGTGCTGCGCATGAACTGGCCGAGCTGCGTCCCCGGCAAGGGCTCAGGGGCCGCTCCGGAACCGAGCCCTGAGCCCAGCCAGTCCGTGGCGAAAATTTCGCCGCCATTTGTCATTTCTGGGAGTTGTAAGTTCTGCGGCAGCGGGCTATAGAAATGCCCGATCAGGCTGATCCGGGTGAAAAACGGCAGATCGAAGCTTCCCCCGAAGGAAACCTGGTGCTTGCGGTCGAGCGCGTTTGGTCCCGTAAATTGCACGGCGTTGTCATTGTTCGTGGCGAGATTGATGAAGTCCTGGTCCTGCGCCTGGCTGACAAACTTCGACAACGAATACGCGATCTGGAAGTGGGCTGCCTTCACTCCCGGCCAAGGCTTCAGAACATTCTCCACCAACTTAAACTGAAAGCCGCTGTAAACCGAGCGGCCCACGGGTTCGAACATGTCCAGCGTTCCCAGCGCGCCATTTCCGGAACCGTTGCCGGTATTGTTGATTCCATTGGGAGTAATGCCGGGGAAGGCGCAGGTGGGACACGGACCCCCGCCGGTAACTTCGTTGTTGGAGTCGAGCCCCGCCGCGGAATAGGCAGCCTGAGCGCCCGCCTGGCCCAACTTCAGCACCATGCAGTTTGCCTGGTCGAAGCCGGGCAGGCAGCCGTTCGCCAACTGGGCCGCGTCCCGATCAGCCTGAGCATTGGCCAGATTGTAAGAACGCGCCGCGCCACTGTGATTTCTGTCGACAGCGATCAGGAAATGTTCCCCGATGCTGCGAATATAGTCGACGCTGAACACCGTTCCCTTGCCAAATTCCTGCTGGAAACCGAGATTCATCTGGTAGGAGCGGGCCGTGCGGTAATTCGGGTCGAACACATCGAAACCGTTGGCGTTGGCTGCGCTGAGTGAAGTCCCGATAAAGTTTCCGTTGGGCTGACCAGAGTTGGCTTGAGCAGAAAGGCTGGCCGCAGCGGTCTGGAAGGCGCTGCTCAACGCCAGAATGTCACTGGCGACACTGGAAATTGCGCCTCCGCAGAAAGTTGGCTGCACCTGATCCGTTCCGGCGACTACAACTCCTGCGCCGCCCGCAACCGGAGATCCCACAGTGCCAGGACTGGTCGGCCAGGTAAATGAGGTAGGACCACCGTAGGAACAAACTTCCGGAGTGTAGGAGAAGACGCCAGTTTTCTGACGCACTGGATTGTCATGCAGCAGATAGTTCCAGAGTGAATTCTCGAAATAGAGTCCGGCGCCGGCGCGAATTACGGTCTTGCCACTGCCGGCCGGATCCCATGCAAAGCCGGCCATCGGCGCGAAGTTAGTGCCTGGGGTGCGGACCTTATTTCCCAATCCGGGCCCCCAAAGATTGAGTGTCGGCTCCGCACCCATGTTGCTGTCCACGCGGCCCGTGTCGAGCACGTAATGCAGGCCGTAGGTCAAGGTCAAAGTTTTCCGGAACTTCCAGCTGTCGCCGACATACGCTTCAAGGCGGTTGTCAGGTCCCACTCCTCCACCCGGCTGACCAAAGGCATGTTGCGGGGTGGAGAAACCAATTCCGTTGCCCAATTGCACGAACTGTGCCGGATACGCAGTGGGGTCCGCGCTGCTGGTGCAATCGAATGCAGTTTCTCCCGGTATCAGGCAGATGCTGGTCGTGCCGACTTGCGGGTAGGTGGCGGAGCCGCCAAATGCGGCCTGAATGTGATTCCACGTTGCCCCGTAGCGGACAATGTGACGCCCGAAGACGCGACTGCCGTCGTACTTAAATTCGTAATCGGACTGCTCCGTCGCCTGCGGCGCCAGAAAGTTGGGTCCACCGCAGTAAGCGCCGCCCCCGCTCGATAAGCAACTGCCCCCGACTGACGCTCCAATGTTAATGCCGAGCCCGGGAATCGGGTTATCGACGCCCATGGGAATCGCGCCGGTGCTGTCGCCGATGTTGTTGCGGAACTTCAGGTATTCAAAACGGACGCTGTGGTTGTAAACGCCGGTACTGAAGTCGTAGCCCAGCGTGAGTGACGGCGTGTGGTTTTGGTTCTTAAATGCCTGCAAGGAACTGGCTGAACCGTAGGGGCGGACATCGTTGTTCTGGTCGAAATTGAAGCGCAGGAAAGCATGCGCGTTGTCGTGAACCTGCCAGTCAAACTTGCTGTCAACCTGCGCTGCACGAAAAGGCTGCGCGAGCCCAGCGTTCAACGCATTAAAAGGGAAAGAAAAGGGCTCCGCGATCGTCTGGTCCTGGATGATGCCTTCGCCATCGACGAACCAGAACACTTTGTCCGGGATGATGGATCCGCCGGCCCGTCCACCAAACTGTTCCCGTTGAAAGGTTGACGGCTTATTACCAGGCAATCTACCCGGCAATGCCGCCGAGGTCTGGTTGCCTACGAAAGATCCGAAGCCCTCGCCATGCAGGGCATCACTGCCAGAACGCGTGATTACATTCACGGTTCCGGTGGAGGTCAGTTCCGTCGAAAGATCGAGCGAAGACTGGGAAAGATTGAACTCCTGAATCGCGCTGGCCGGAATGTTTTGCGTTGTGGCGCCTGCGGTCTCATCGGAGATGTCAACCCCATCCACTTCGAAGCGCGACCCGCGGCCATACTGACTATGAAATGAAATGGTCGATTGACCGTTCTTGGTCTGAAAGACGCTTCCGTCCTGAAACTGGATCCCGGGCTCGAGTTGCGCCAGGTCCATAAAATTGCGCCCGTTGATGGGCAGGCCTTCAATCGGGTTCCCTTCGAGAACGGCCTGCACCGTGGGCTGATCGATGTTCACGGACAGCTCCGCTTCCGGCGCCGGTCTTGCCGGGTTCTCCTGCCCCGGTTGCAGGTGAACGCTGCCGGAGGAAACCACACTCACCTGCGCGGTCACGGAAAACTCAGCCGTCTGGAAGCCCTTGGCCTCGACGCGCACCTTGTAGTCTCCCGGCACCATCGGACCGGAGGTGTAGGTTCCGGTAAACGAAGTGGTCGTGCGAATGACTCCGGCCGTAGCCTTATTCGTAATCGTAATCTTGGCACCGGAGAGCACTGCGCTGGTTGGATCACTGACGACTCCCTGAATGCTGCCCGTGCCCACTGTGGACTGAGCCAGTAATAGTGCAGATGAGATGAGTATCACTACCGATATCAGCACCAGCATCACAGGGGTCAAGCCCGGCAGCCTGCGCCACTTGCAGTGCGCGGGGCAATTCACGTTCAGCATCATCGACCTTCCTTATCTTTCTTTCTCACCGCCAGGGGCGGTTGGGTTCATCGAAGCTAAATCTGTCGCAGCTAAATCTAAATCCGGGTCAATTCTCTAGCCTACAGCAATTGCCGAGCCAGCCGGGGATCGTTGCTGGATATTTCGTACCCTCAGGCCGTCGCACTCAAAACTCAGACTTCACCGAGTAGTAGCCCGCCCGGTGGCGAACGCGATCGGACGCGGCATCCAGCACGCCCGTGATTTGAACTCCGATCCGGCGGAACTCCGACAACGAGGTTCGCTGCGACGGGTAGTAGGCCAACAGATATTGCGTGCGCAGTTCATCGCTGATTTTGCGGAACGCATCGTCGAGCTGCCCGGGAGAGATCGCATAGTAGTACTTGCCGCCCGTATCTTCGGACAACTGAATCAGCGCATGTTCGCCTCCGATTTCGCGGCCGGCGCTGCTTTCGATGGGGACGATGATGATCGAGTAAATCAAGGCTTCTGCTTCTTCTGCGGCACGCAGCGCCTCCGGATAATCAATCTTACTGTCCACGCTTTCGCCGTCGGTGATCAGGACCATGATCTTTCGCCCCTTGCGGCGGTTCAAAGACCGGGCGGCGACATAAATCGCGTCATAGAGCGCCGTAGCCGCGCCAAGGCGAATGTGATCGATGGCTTCGTCGATGCGCCTGAGATCCGAAGTATAGCCATGCGTGGGTTCGGAAACGGATTCGCTGAAACCGTACACCGAGAGCGCATCAATCGGACGCAGGATGGCATGGGCGAATTTCTTGGCTGAAGTTTGTTCGAGCGGCAGATCGTGACGTGTGCTGAGACTGGTGTCGATGGCCAGGGCTATCGAAATCGGCAGCGCCGATTCCCTGTCGAAAACCGAAATCTTCTGCTCCTGATCGTCTTCCTTGAGTATGAAATTCTCCTTCGTCAGCCCGCCGATGGGCGCTCCGTGCGCGTCGGTCACGGTCACGAACACGTTGACCAGGTTCACGTCGACCCGAAGCGTGGTGGTCGGTTCGGACTGCCGATCGGGATTAGACGAATTTTGCTGCGTCTGACTTTGCTGCGTCGGAGCCTGTTGCCGCGGAGTCTGCGGGATCGCGCCCTGCTGCGATACGGTCTGCTGCGCCCATAGGCTGCACATGGGAACCAGCAGGCCGGTCAGGAGCAGAATCGTGGCGGGTTTTCTCATCGAGTAATGGAATTATACCTTTGCCCATGGCAGCGCTTCGCGCGGCCACAAGAATCTTAAGGCAAACGGCACCCAATTCTGGTCGTGCAGTTAGATGCGGCTCGCGGCACCGGGGTGCCTCAGGCTCCGGAATTTGCGCGCGGAATCTCCGCCGGGAAGGGCTCTCCGTCGGCCCACACCGCGCCGTCTTCAAAATGCTCTTTCTTCCAGATGGGCACGGTGCGCTTCAGCGTGTCGATGAGCCAGCGGCAGGCGTCGAAGGCAGCGGCACGATGCGCCGAGGTAACCGCAATCAACACGCTGGTCTCGCCGATTTCGAGCCGCCCCAGTCGGTGAACGATGGCTACATCCCGCACCTGGAACTGTTGGAGAGCCTGGTTGGCCAGCGATTCCATCTGCCCGAGCGCCATCTCTTCGTAGGCTTCGTAGTCGAGATAGAGCGTCTTGCGCCCGCGCGTCTGGTTGCGGACGATGCCCTCAAACACGAGAGCAGCACCATCTTCCCCGCGCTTCAGGCCGGCCACGATTCGCTGCGTGTCAATAATTTCGCGAACAATCGAAGTATAGCGTCGGCGTCCCGCCGGCTGTTGAACGGGCGTCTCGCCGGCCCCATCGGGAGCCCCGCCGCTCACCGGCGGTAAAAGCGCGACCTCGTCGTCGGCCTTCAATTTCGTATCGGGCCCGGCATATTCCTGATTCACCGCCAGAGCCAGCGACGCCAGCGATTCCCGCAGCCGCGGAATTTTCGACTCATAGGTCGCAAGCACTTCGCGGACCGAAGCGCCCTCGGGAACATCCAGCCAGTCGCTGGATTTCCCGGCGAGATCCTTCAATATGCCGAAAAAGAGGACGCGCACTCGCATGGGCGTTTAGTTTACTCGAGTGGCCAGGGCGTCGCTTGCTGTGAACGATGTAGAAACCGAGCGCAAAAATCGAAATCCCCACCCTCTCGCGAAAAACGCGAGAGGAGTGGGGCACCCGATACTTTCTTTAGGCCTGCAGCCTCAGGCCTGCGTCAGCACGTTATAGTGGACCGCCTCCGGTTCTTTCACCGGTGCCGTGGAGAGCATCGTTGCGGCTGCGGCACCCTCCACCTGCGGCAGCGAGACTCGCAGAGCCTCGTCGATCGTTTTCACGTAATGAACGGTCAGATGATCGAGTTGCTCGGGGGTCAGATCCTCGTCGACGTTCATCTTGTTTTCCGCCGGCAGAATCACGTCGGTCACGCCGGCGCGTTTTGCGGCCAGCACTTTTTCTTTGATCCCGCCGACGGGAAGAACGTTTCCGCTCAGCGTGATCTCACCGGTCATCGCCAGAAGCGGCGTGATGCGGCGCTTGGTTAGTAATGACACGAGCGTCGTAGCCATGGTGACTCCGGCTGAAGGCCCATCTTTCGGGATCGCGCCCGCAGGCACATGCATATGAATATCGTGGCTGGCGAAGAAGTCCTCTGCGATCCCCAACCGGTCCGCATTCGACCTCACCCAGGTCAATGCGGCCTGCATCGATTCCTGCATGACTTGGCCAATCTGGCCGGTCATGGTGAATCCGCCCTTGCCCTTCATGGCATTGGCCTCGACGAACAACACGTCGCCGCCTGAAGGAGTCCACGCCAGACCGACCGCCACTCCGGGCCGTTCGGTTCTTTCAGCGATTTCGCCTTCACTGCGAATCTTGATGCCGCCCAGGAACTCCTGAATCACTTCCTTGGTGACGATCAACTTGTCAGTCTTGCCCTCAGCCAGGCGCCGCGCCTGCTTGCGGCAAATTGTACCGATGGTGCGTTCCAGGTTGCGCACGCCCGCTTCCCGCGTGTAGTGGCGGATGGTGTAGCGCACACCCTCCTCGGGAAACTCGATCTGGTCGACGGTAATGCCGTTCTCCTCGATCTGGCGCGGAATTAAGTAGCGGAACGCGATGTGAACTTTTTCTTCCTCGCTGTAGCCCTGCAGTTCGATGATCTCCATGCGATCGCGCAAAGGTTCGGCAATCGGATCGAGCATGTTGGCAGTAGTGATGAACAGCACCTTCGACAAGTCAAACGTGACGTCGAGGTAATTGTCGCGGAACGTCGAATTCTGTTCGGGATCGAGCGCTTCCAGCAGAGCCGAAGCCGGATCGCCGCGGAAGTCGCGCCCGACCTTATCGATTTCGTCGAGCATGAAGACCGGATCTTTCGTCTCAGCCCGGCGAATGCCCTGAATGATTTGCCCCGGCAACGCTCCGATATACGTGCGACGATGTCCGCGAATTTCCGCTTCGTCGTGCACACCGCCGAGAGACAGCCGCACGAACTTACGGCCTAACGCGCGCGCGATGGACTTGCCCAGCGACGTCTTCCCCACGCCCGGAGGTCCGACGAAGCATAGAATCGGCCCCTTCATATTTGGCTTCAGGCGCCGCACCGAAAGATAGTCGAGAATGCGGTCTTTTACTTTCTCGAGGTCATAATGATCGGTGTCGAGAATTTCCTTCGCCTTGGGAATCTCGATCTCCTGCCCCGAAGTCTTGTTCCAGGGCAGCACAGCCAGCCACTCGACGTAGTTGCGAGTCAGCGAATAGTCGGCTGCCATCGGGGACATACGCGAGAGGCGACCGAGCTCTTTTAAAGCCTCTTTCTTCACTTCCTCGGGCATGCCCGCGTCGTCAATTTTCTTCTTCAGGTCCTCGACATCCCGCGCACCCTCGTCCTGCTCGCCCAGTTCTTTCTGAATCGCCTTCATCTGCTCGCGCAGGTAATACTCGCGCTGGGTCTGCTGCACGCGATCCTGCACTTCGCTCTGAATCTTGTTGCGCAGCTGCTGGACTTCGAGTTCCTTGGCGAGATGCTGGTTAATTTTTTCCAGGCGCACGTGGATGTCGAGAGTCTCCAGCGTGTCTTGTTTATCGGGCGTCGACAGTGACGGCAGCGACGACGCGATGAAATCGACCAGGCGTCCCGGTTCGTCAATGTTCATGGCCACGGTCGAAAGTTCATCTGACAGCGTGGGCGAACCGGCGACGATCTGCTGGAACAGCGTGAGCACATTGCGCTGCAGCGCTTCGACCTCAGAGGTCGCGACCGGCGCGGCGCCTTCGGGCACGACAGAATAATGCGCGCTCATGAAGGGCGTTAACTGCGTGAACTCGCCCAGCTTCACCCGCTCCAGACCCTCGGCAAACACAAACAGGCTCTGGTTGGGCATCTTGACGACTTTGTGCACCACGGCGGAGGTTCCGACTGTATAAAGATCGCTGGGCTGCGGGGAATCGACGCGCGCTTCGCGCTGCGCCACCACGATGATGGTCTTGTCTTCCCCAAGAGAATTGATCAGTTGGACCGAACTTTCCCGACCCACGGTCAGGGGCAAAACGGCGTGCGGGAACAACACGGTATCCCGTACTGGGAGCACTGGGAGCGCTTTTTGCTCGCTCGCTTCCTTTGTTTCCTTAATCTTAGGAGCGCGCTCGACGGGGGGCTGCTGACTCATTATGTCTCCTTGAGTGTAACTCGCTCAAGTTTAGATGATACTCCTCGGGGAAAGGTTTCAGAAGCCCTCCGAGGCATTCATGCAAGAGCTTGAATTCTATTCCGTTATGGGCCCAGTGGAACGTCTCTAAGGTGCAGAGGCTAACGCGGAAGACCCATTCTTGCCAAGCCCTAAATTGGGAAAAGAAGAGAGGAATCCAGTCTTCGCTCTTGGAAGATGAGCCTCGGGGTGCGATGCCCCACAAGCGCTAACTAAGCAGAAGTAGTTCCGCTTTGTCCGTCGCTGGGAAACGATGGCAGAAGCGTCAGAAAGGCTCGATGCAACAAAAGGGCACCACCGAAACTCATACTCTACTTCAGCTAGAAATGACTAGAGCCATCGTACGTTGGTGCTCATTCTTTGGGAGCAGCCGTCCCGTCCGACCACTTGGACACTGAGATATCAAACTCGGTAATTGGCTGCGGAGAGTATTGATGTACGTCGATCGGCGATCCCGGGAAGTCCGCACCCCAATTCACACGGTCTTTCTGGGGAAACCAAAACATTAGATGGGGATCGGCGTTCCCCGCCTTGCGGCTAAAGTACTGCTGCTTCGACATCATGTAGCACATCGCGCCCGGTTCCGGCAGCGGCAGTTCCTTTTTGTCGTATGCGGCCTTAATACTGTCGAACATCTGAGTTTTGGACTGTCCAGCCATTGCCAACTCTGTCGTTTTGAGCGTGAGTGGCAGGTGGGTACGCGCGGCCGGCGGATTGAGACAAAGCGGAACCCGCTGATCGGGGTTCAAAAACTCTGGATCGTCGAACGGGGCCATCCACGATCGCTCCACAACGCACACCCAGCCGTTCTTGCCTTTGACCGCAGTTTCGTAACCGTGCCGCCCGAGGACCAAGATCTCGGCATCGCGTGAGATGGACTCCGGAGCCGCAGTGCGCGCAAAGGCTATCTCGGTATTTCGATCGGTCATCAGATACTGGTCAATCGGGCCCATGCGCTCATACAACGGTCCCGAGTCCTGCGCCTGGGCCGTCCATGACGGGCTTAGCACGAGCCCCAGCGCGAAGCTTCCCAACGCGATTGTCTTGACTATCGTTCGGTTCATTTGATTTCTCCTTATCACTTATCGGTTCAGGGCCTGGACTGACGGACGAAGAAAAACTGCGCAAAGCTAAAGTCAGCTGGACTGCAAGGGCGAAGTGATTACTGTCGCTCGCATGACCGTTGATCCAGATGGAAAAATGATGAGGGTTACCCGCCGATACTGCTTGCATATCGCAAGTCAACACACTATATGCGATACTACTTGCATAATGCAAGTGGACAAATCACAGGCTTGGCGGACAATGTTCAGCGATGCGGAATGAACAACGCTCGGGATGCCCGATCAACCTTACCCTTGAGATGCTCGGCGATCGCTGGAGCCTGATCGTGATCCGAGACATCATGTTCGGCAATCGCCGGCACTACGGGGACCTTCTGAGACTTTCCGAGGAAGGAATCGCTTCGAACATTCTGGCTGACAGATTGGCGCGCCTGGTCAGCAAGGGGCTTTTGTCGCGAACCAGCGATCCGACTCACAAGCAAAAAGGCATCTATAGTCTAACGGAGGCCTCCATACAGCTGGTACCTCTGCTGGCCCACATGGGCGCGTGGGGACTAAGGCATACCCGTGCCTCCCGGGAGCTATCGGTCCGCGCGCAGCTTCTGGAAGAAGGAGGCGAGCGGGGGTGGAGAGCATTTATGGCGGAATTGAGGAGCATCCATCTTGGAGCGCCACGACCTCGGAGGTCCGTATTCGCAGAACTTCAGTCTGCCTTCGAGGCGGCTGTCAGGCGGGAAGCCAAGGTTGCCAGATAGCGGCCGCCACGTGTGGCTCAGACGTTGCGGCGCCATCAATCCCGTACTCACGCCATCAATCTCGTACTCATCTGTGCAACGCCGTGGTTGCACCCTTTTCCGCATTTCCGAAAACAAATTCAAGCGGCGGGGTAAACTCCCAGCACCTTCACGAACTCGGCAACTTCGCCCAGATGCCGCAGCGCGTTGCGCGCCGGCTCGTCGTCGCCACGCAGGAAGTCGACGTAGAACACGTACTCCCAAGGTCGTCCCCGCATGGGCCGGGACTCGATTTTGCTCAAACTGATATCCCGCAGCGCAAACACGCTGAGCGATTTGAACAGCGCTCCGGGCACATTCTTAACCTGGAACACGATGGAAGTCTTGTTCGCGCCGCGCGGAATCAGGCGATGATAGTCGGCGCTTCCCCTCTTCGTCACGATCTTCTTTCCCGCAGCGCCTTTCGAAGTCGGCCCACCGAGCCTTCGAATCAGAAAAAAGCGCGTGAAGTTGCGTTTGTCGTCTTCAATGCCCGACTTCAAAATGTCGCCCGAATATTCGGCGGCAGCCAGCTTTCCAGCGATTCCGGCCGCGTCTTTCAACTTTTCAGCGATCACATGCTTCACGCTGCCCGCGGTGTCGTAGAACGGCACGGCCTCGATCTTCGGATGATGCCGAAAAAAGTCACGGCACTGGTCAAGCGCCACCGGATGCGACAGCACCCGCCGCAGCGCACCCAGCCGCACGCCCGGGACAGCAATGACGTTATGGACGATGCGCAACAGATATTCCTGCTGAATGAAAACGGGGCGCGTGAGCATCAGGTCGGCATGCTCGGCCACGGTTCCGGCCAGCGTGTTCTCGATGGGGATGACCGCAGCGCCTACCGATTCCCGCTCCACGCGGTCGAACACCTCCGCCGAGCGCGCGCACGGCACCACCACGCAGCGCGGCAACATCCGCTCCGCCGCTTCGTGACTGAAGCTCCCGAGTTCTCCCTGAATCGCAACTTTCATATTTCGCCGTTCATGTTTGGCAGTTCATGTGGCCGTTCGTATTTCGCTTTTCCTGTTTCCCTTCCTGACAACGGCAAGTTATCTGGAGAAGGCAGGTTCGCGCAAATGGCTCCTGCGCCGCGTCAAGTGAGTTCTTTCTTCATCACCAGCGCATCGACGCCGTTCGGATAGTAACGCGGCCAGGTGCGAATCACGTTATAGCCGTGCCGCTTGTAGAACTTCAACGCAGCCAGGTTATCCACGGCTGTTTCCAGACCCACGGCGCGCGATCCGGCGGCCCGCAGCCTCTCTTCCGCGGCCAGCAACAGTAGGGACCCTACCCCCGAACGGCGGGCGGACGGGATTACATCAATGGTGATGACGTGCCCGGCCGGGCCGCCGTGCGCCACGATAAAACCTGCCGCTGCGGCAGCCTCATTGCCGCTGGCCGCACCTGACTCGGCCACGAGGGTAAAGGATCCCCGGTGGCGCACGTAGGCCTTGAGCTCCGCTTTCGAATAGGCGATTCCGGGCGGGAAGCATTCCTGGTCCATGCGCCAGAGCATGTCAAAATCTTCGGCTTTGAACTCGCGGATGACGAAGGCCACGCCGACATTGTATCGAGCAAAGGTGAGTATCGGGCAAAGGTGCCCCGAGCCGGCCGAAGCCGCGGAAACGGTTTGGAAGCTTCTCGGCCGGCGGGTTTTCCACAACCCGGCCAGCCGATTCCCACAAAAAACCTCTTTCAAGACCATTGTCCTCTTGCTCCGACCACAACTTCGGACGTACCATCAGCATCAGAGGATGGGGATAAAGATGTTGTGCTACGCCCTCTAGCCATTGACGTAGTCGGCGCGGTCGCGGGCCTGGCAGCCTGGTACTTTCTTTTTGCTGCCTACAACCGTCGCAGAGGCGCTGAAGCGCTGCGCTGGGTGCAGTCGGCCTGCGCCGGCAAAGGACGCATCCTCGACTCGCGCTGGGCGAACAGCTCCCGCCTGCATGCCCGCCTGCAATTCCCTTCCCGCAGCTTTGAAAACGCCAACGTCACCATGAAGTTGCGGCCACGCGCCCTGCCGGTACATTGGCTGCTGAGCTGCTACCACAAACAGAAAGAAACGCTTACTTTCGAGGCAGACTTGGGCGGTTCGCCCAGCTTCCATCTTGAAGTGGTGCGGCATCGCTGGTGCGCTCATAGCCGTGGCGTCAAGGCCCGCCGGCGCGACGAACGCGAATGGGACATCTACGAACCCGGCCCCGTGATTCTTACCACCCGCACGCACTGGAAGCAGGATTCCACCTCCGAGCTGAACACTCTGATGACGGTGCGCCAGCAAGACGTCTTGCAAGTCCGCTTCCGCCCCGAATCTCCGCAGTTCTCAGCCACCATCGCGCTCGACGCCCTTGACGACCCGCGCACCGCCTCCGGCTTCCTCACCACTCTGCGCGAGTTGGCCGCCGGCGCATCAGCCCACCGCCAGTAGTCCGGACTAACCAAGAACAAGAAAGAAAACAGGGTGCCCCATTTCTCGCGTCTTTTGCGAGAAGTGGGCCTCCCAGCGAATTCCTCGGCAAAATGCAGTAGACTGCCCACATGCCGAGCGCCCGCCAAGGGTCAATCCGCCTATTTCACCTTTTCGGAATTGACGTATTTCTGCATTGGTCCTGGTTTCTGGTGGCAGCCTACGAAATCCAGACGCGAAAGGGCGATTATTCCTCTATCACGTGGAATGTGCTGGAGTATCTGGCGCTGTTCCTGATCGTGACCACGCATGAGTTCGGCCACGCCCTCGCCTGCCGCCAAGTCGGAGGAAGTGCGAACCAGATCATTCTGTGGCCGCTGGGCGGCGTAGCCTATGTGGACCCGCCACCACGTCCTGGCGCAACGCTCTGGAGCATTGCGGCAGGACCGCTGGTCAACGTGGCGCTCATCCCAATCCTGTGGATCGCGGTGACATTGAGCCGATCCGCTGGAATGGCGGCGACTGCGCCCGATCTCTTACACCTGCTTCAGTCGGTCTTCTGGATCAACGTGGGACTGCTTGTCTTCAATATCCTCCCCATCTATCCCCTGGACGGCGGCCAGATTCTTCGCGCGCTGCTGTGGTTTGTGATGGGGCGTGCCCGCAGCCTGATGGTAGCCACCATCCTCGGATTAATCGGTGTGGTGGGGTTCATCGGCCTCGCCATCTGGCAGCAATCAGTGTGGTACGGCGCTCTGGCTGCCTTCATGCTGATGAACTGCTGGGGCGGCCTGCAGCACGCGCGAGCGCTGTTGCAAATGGCCAAACTGCCGCGCCGGGATGGCTTCTCCTGCCCGACCTGCAACACCGCACCGCCGGTGGGGGAATTCTGGAAGTGTGGAAAGTGCGGGCAGGCATTCGATACCTTTCAAAACCACGCTACCTGCCCTCACTGTGCCGCCCAGTACGCCCAGACCAAGTGCCTGGACTGTGGCCGGCTGCATCCGATGCACGAGTGGATGGTCTCTTCCATCACACCAATGCACCGGTGACCGTGCCATCCGAAGTCCTTCCGAATAAAACTCTTTTATGCGTGTCATCAGCTTTTTCGATTGGCAGGGGTCCAATGCTCACGCTATTCTTCCGTGTTCCGAGTCGGCGTGTTGAAACCAGCCATTTCAACTTTCTTGTATCCGTAAATGCGGTTTTGCCCAAATCCTACGTCTCTACCCGAAGGAGAATGAACGACATCCATGTCCACCGAACTGCGCAATTTCCTGGCACTCTCATACGACGAACTGGAAGAACTCAACCTGAAGGCGAAGGAGCAGCGCAGGACCCGCGTCCCAGCTCACAAGATTCAGGACGAGCGCATCGGATACCTGACCGACGAGAAGCGCATCAAGGCCGTGACCGTGCTCTTCAGCGATCTTGAAGGCCGGCTGCACATGCTTGATTACGACAAGAAGTTCCTGCTGAAAAGCTGGGACAACCTTACCTTTGACGGTTCGTCCATCCGCGGCTTCACCGCGCAGCGCGAGAGCGATTTGCGCCTGGGCATCGATTGGTCCGCGTTCTACTGGGCGCCAGCCGATGTCTTCGGCTCGGGCAAGGTGCTGGTGTTCGGCGAAGTCATCGACAAGGGAGGAACGTCCTACTCCGGCGATATTCGTGGCGTGCTGAAGGGCTACGCCGACGAACTCCACAAGAAAAAAGGTTATACCCTAAACGCGGCGAACGAAATCGAAGGTTTCCTGTTCAAAGGCCCCGACGCCGAACGCCATTATCACGAAGCCGGCGGCAAGTTCGAATACGTCAACACCGGCGGCTATTATCATTCCCTGCCCGGCGACCCTTTACGCACCTTCATCGACACAACCGCGGAAGTGCAGCGCGCCATGGGCTTCCAGAACGAAAAGGACCATCCGGAGGTTGCGCCTTCGCAGTTTGAAATTAACTACGGCTACGGCGAAGTCGTGGCCGCCGCCGACCAGATCCAGCTTTACAAGCTCATCTGCCGGCAGGTCGCGACCCACATGGGACTCACCGCATCCTTCCTGCCTAAGCCCGTGGTGGGCGTGAATGGCAGTGGAATGCACACCAACGTTTCGATCAGCGGAGACGGCAAGAATCTATTCTGGGATGCGAAGGGCGAAGAGAAACTCAGCAAGATGGGCTGGGCCTTCGTCGATCGCATCCTCACCCACGGCAACGACATTTGCCTGCTGCTGAATCCCAGTGTGAATGCCTATCGCCGCCTTGACCCGCACTTCGAAGCGCCGAATCAAATCAAGGCCTCCGCAGTCGACCGCGGCTCCATGATTCGCATTCCCATCGGCAACGAGAAGAGCATGCGCGTCGAAGTCCGCTCCGTCGCGCCCGACGCCAACCCCTACATGGTGATGTATTCCATCTTCAAAACCGGCGTCGACGGCGACACCGCGAAGATCAAGAACCTGCGCCAGGCCGAACGCTACCTGCCCGACAACATCTACAAAGCACTGGACGATTTCAAGAAGGCGCCGTGGATCACGACAATCCTCGGCGAAGATGTAAAAGGCCGCTACGCGGATCTGAAAGAGGCCGCCGCCGACCGTTGCCCGCGCGCCCTGGGAACCTTCGTCAAAGCCCCGGAGGTGCAATTCCATCACGAGGTCTACAACCAGTTCCTGTGGAATCTCTTCTAAACTGCACGCAGTTCTGCCCGCGCCCCGGTCTAAAAGCCGGGGCGTTTTGTATTCTGTTGCGCAGGCCGAACATCCATTTGCAGGAAGTTCTCGACAGCATTCCCCAAATCGCTAGAATGGCAAAGCCCAAGAGGGACTTCGCCCATGAAACGGATTCTTTCAGCTCTCCGTGTTTTCCTGCTAACGGCGGCCACGCTTCCGGTCGCGGCGCAACTGCAGCAAGTGCATCCCTTCAGAGATGGCACACCCGGCGTGACTGGCTACCGCTCCGAAGTGTTGTCTCTGGTCTTGATTCAGGAAAATGAATTCCTTCGGCTCGCCGAAGCTTTCCCTGCGGACAAATACACCTGGCGTCCCGCGCCCGGCGTGAAGTCAGTCGCCGAGGTTTTCCTGCATGTCAGCGCGGCCAACTACAACATGTACAAATTGGTGGGCGCGCCTGTTCCGGCCGGACTCGATGTGGCGGGGATGGAACAATCGACCACCGACAAGACGAAAATCATCGCTGCGCTCAAAGCCTCGTACGCCCACGCCGAAAAAGCCATCGCCGACATGCCGGACGCCAACCTCGAAAAAACCATGCCCTGGCTCGGCGGAACCATCACGCAGCGCGGCGTTCTTCTCTACATTGTCCCCCACATCGGCGAGCATCTCGGACAGGCCATCGCCTACGCGCGCATCAACGGAGTCGTCCCCCCGTGGTCGGAAGACCCTCCAAACACGAAATAAGCTAGCTGGGCGCGGGTCAAGAGTGTTAATCCGAACTCACCCTGGCTCAGTCGCGCGAGCGAACATCCAGAAATTGCCGCAGGTGTGCTAGATTCAGAAGTTTCATGGACCTCGCACCCACCATCTCGACCCAGGGCCTGACCCGCCGCTTCGGGGAACTCATGGCCGTCGACGGCATCGACCTGCGCGTCGCGCCGGGGCAATTTTTCGGATTCCTCGGCCCTAACGGCGCGGGAAAATCCACGACCATCAAGATGCTTACCGGACTGCTCGCGCCCAGTTCGGGGCGCATCGAAATACTCGGCCTCGATCTCAACGCCGATCCAGTTAACGTGAAGCGCCAGATCGGCGTCGTGCCCGAGGGCATGGCGCTATTCGGCCGCCTCACCGGCGCCGAGTTTCTCAGTTTTGCCGGACGCATGTACGGCCTCGACCGCACCACGGCGGCCAAGCGCGCCGCCGAGTTGCTTGACTTTATGCAACTCGCCGACCAGCCCAAGAAACTCGTCACCGACTATTCGCACGGCATGCAGAAAAAGCTGGCGCTGGCCGCCGCCGTGATTCATGGACCTAAAGTTCTATTCCTCGACGAACCGTTCGAGGGCGTAGACGCGATCGCAGCAGGTACGCTGAAATCCATGCTGCAAGGCATGATCGCCCGCGGAGCCACGATTTTCCTGACTTCGCACGTGCTCGAAATTGTGGAGCGCCTGTGCAGCCATGTCGCCATCATTCATCAGGGACGGCTGGTCGCTCAAGGCTCGCTCGAAGAACTGCGCGCGGGCGTCGAAGCCCAAACGCACGCAGGCTCAGGCGATGGAGCCGCGCCTTCAGGCGAGAAGCTAACGCTCGAACAACTCTTCCTGCGCATCGTCGGCGGAGATCGCCGTCCCGAGCAGGAGCTTTCGTGGCTGGAATGAAAGCTACGAGGCAGCCAGTATGACTTCGACCTCAACCTACACCCTCCATCGCCGCGCTCAGCTCGCCGCCATCGCTGAGCTGCGCTGGCGCATGTTCGTCAACGGCCTTCGCAGCAAGCGCGGCAAGATGGAGCTGGTCTCGCGCGTCATCGTGACCGCGGCCTTCGCCTTCGGCGGACTCGGCGGATTCGCTCTCGCCACGGGATTCGCCTGGTACTTCGTCTCGCACGGGGAAGCCGAGATGCTCCCGCTGTTGTTATGGCCGATCTTTTTCTTCTGGCAAGTCTTTCCCGTGATGGCGACCGCCTTCACCAACAATCCGGACTCGGCCGAATTGCTGCGTTTCCCGCTCAACTACAGTTCGTTTTTTCTAATCCGTCTCGCCTACGGCCTCTGCGACCCAGCCAGCGCGCTCGGGTGCCTGGCCTTGCTTGGAGTTCTCCTAGGCGTCACCATCGCGCATCCAATCCTGTTTCCCTGGGCTCTGCTAGCGCTCGGGACCTTCGCCCTCTTCAACCTAATCTTGATGCAGACGGTTTTCGCCTGGCTGGAGCGCTGGCTGGCGCAGCGGCGCACCCGCGAGATCATGGGCGTTCTTTTCATTCTGGTCATGCTCAGCTTTCAGCTGATCGGACCCATGATGCAACGCGTCGAAAAACAACCTCGCCCCGAGTTCCACCGCGCCACCCAAATCATCACTCAGGTACAAGCCGTCCTGCCTCCCGGCCTGGCCGCCGATGCCATTGCGCAGACTTCCCATGCCCAGTTCCTGGTCGGCTTCACTTCCCTCCTGTTTCTCGGAGCGCTGACGGCGGGCGTCGGATCGCTGCTGCACATCCGGCTGCGCGCACAGTTTCGCGGGGAGAATCTCAGCGAGGCCGCCGCCCGCCCCGCGGTTCCGCAAGCGCAAGGCCTGCAAGTCGGATGGAATCTCTCAGGATTTTCCCAGCCCGTCGCAGCCGTGTTCGAAAAAGAAGTTCGCTATCTGGCGCGCAGCGGACCCATGCTGCTCACGCTGGTCATGCCGATCTTCATGCTGGTGATTTTTCGCCTCGGTCCGATGAATGCCATGCATCAGTCGCACTTCCTCGCCCGCACGCCCGACATGGCGTTCCCCGGCGCCGCCGCCTACTCGCTCCTGATCCTCACCAACCTGGTCTTCAACAGCTTTGGCGGCGACGCTGCCGGCGTGCAGTTTTTCTACGCATCGCCGGTAAGTTTCCGTCAAATCATGCTGGGAAAGAACCTTACCCACGCCGGCATTCTCGCCGCGAACACCGCATTTGCCTGGATCGCTGTCACCTATCTTTACGGTGCTCCACGCCTGGCCGTTTCGGTTGCGACCGTCGTGGGACTCCTGTTCGCGGCGCCTTTGAACTTCACGGCCGGCAACCTGCTCTCGATTTATTCGCCGAAGAAACGCGACTTCGCGACCTTCGGCCGTCAGAACGCCTCGCAGACGACCGTTCTCGCAAGCCTGGGCGTGCAGGCCGTGATCGTGGGCTTAGGCTTCGCGGTGTTCGCTATCGCGCGGCTCTACAAGAATCTGTGGATCGCCGCGCTGCTGTTTCTGGTGCTGGCGGCGATCTCAATCCCGATTTACCTTATGGTCCTGCGTCGCATGGACGGCATCGCCATCGAACGCCGAGAGGCGCTGCTGGCATGGTCCTGCGTCGCATGGACGGCATCGCCATCGAACGCCGAGAGGCGCTGCTGGCAGAACTCTGTCGGGCGTAGTGGATATACTTTTGCAGAGACGGTAAGGATTGGACTTTGATAGACCCCACGATACTTCCGCTGCCATTCTGGCAGTATCCTCAAGGCGACGTCGTTCTCATCTACTCGGAGGCCGAATGCTCAGTCTATTTCGCCTGCTGGGCAAGTAGCGGTGAACCCGCCGACTTCATCGGGCATCTTGCATTCGGGCATGCATCTGCCGTTCGCAGTTTTTCACGGGAGTTTCTTCCCTACCGGATCCCACCCCACAGCGGCCACTCTTTCATTCTGCAGATTCCGGACTCCGAGTTTGTTAGAGAGCACTTCGCCTATCGACAAAAACACTACCCGCAATTCCCGGGAAAGGAGAAAAGGCATTTTGTCGTCGTGGGTCACGACATTTATCACGAGATTCTCGCGACCGAGTTCAGTGCCCGCACAATCGCTAAGCAGGATGTCACGGATTCCCGACTAATCAGACTTATGGCTGCTTCATAGCTCTCGTCGATCAACTCGACCCCCTAGCGCTGGCGGCTTACGTCCCCTCCGGCTTCGCCAGAAACCGGTACCCCACCCCACGCACCGTAAGCAAATGCCGCGGATTCGCCGGATCATCCTCAATATAGCGCCGTAAACGCACCACAAAATTGTCGATGGCCCGCGTGTCGGTATCTTCGTGCAGCCCCCATACTTCTTCGAGAATCTGTTTGCGGGAAACGATTTTGCCGTCGTTGCGCACCAGATGCCGCAGCAGTTCCGACTCCATCAGCGTGAGATGAATCGTGCTTTCACCCGACCGCAACTCCAGTGCGCCAAAGTC
>JBEKRY010000065.1:0-20155 GCA_049517555.1 Candidatus Sulfotelmatobacter sp.
TGCCGGTTTCTTTGTCGCGCATCAGGAAATTCTGGTTGTTGATGCCGGCCAGATAAAAATGCAGGGCCCTGCCCTTCACGGTTCGTGTCCACACCAGACCGGTGTGACACAGCGTTCAATACGTGGCCACAACCGGAACGCCGCCGACCACATCATTCAACACATGGTGGTAGGCCATTTGACTGATGGGGTAGGCGCGGGCGTCGGCGCCGAAGCGGACGGCGAGAATCATTTCGCCGGAATCGAGTTTGCTCACCCGTGCGGATTCAAATTGCGCGCTGTCGATGGGATGGAACATCCACTCAAAATAGTTCTGGCGAGCCATTACGACCGAGAACACAACCAGCAGCATCACGAGCGACAGCCCAACCTTGCGCCACCGGTTCGAAGTTCGCCAGAGCGTCAGTGCGAACAGCAGACAAATGAAAGAGAGGGCAAGCGTTCCCCACGGCGCGCGCTGCCGCAAAGCCATGGCCAACGAAAGCCCGGTTGACGTCTGGTGCGTGACCGGCCGGATGATGAACGCAGGAACGAAAAACAATCCGATGCACGCCACAGCGCACGCGCTGAAGCCGAGCCACAGAAAGCCGCGTCGGTCGGAAGGAGGACCGGAATGATCATCGGCATGGCGAATACGAGATGTTCGCATCTGGTTGGCGATACGCTGCGCAGTTCAGCGCGCCAGCCATTCTACTGAACACATGTCGTACTGAACATAATCTAAAAGGGGTAGTAGTGCAGCTTGAACGAGACTTGTATCAGGGTATGCCTTCAGGCATACCGTCTGCGGCATGCAGCGCACAGCCGGCTTCAGCCGCTGCGGCCAAGGCAAGACGCCCCAGCGGCTAAAGCCGTCATCGTGCCGCGCTACTTGGCGGCATCGCTGAAGCGATGCCCTGATACGAATCTCTTTTTCCAATTCGGGCCACAAAGAAAATGCCCCGGCCGCGCGAGCGGACCGGGGCAGTGGAACGAGTTCCGTTAGCTTACTGCGGTGTAAAGTTCTGGTGATAGCTCAAGTTGTCGATATCCTGGAACTGTGGTGTAGCCGGCGGTAAATTGCTCGGCGTCAGGAACAACACGTCGAAGTAGTAGTTTCGTGGCGGAGGGGCATACACGTCGCCGCCGGGACCATCTTTATACGTACCCGTGTTGTACTCCGAGTAGTACATGCTTACCAGGGAACCGTCATAGTTCAACGTCTGTCCCCAGCTTTCCAGGTAGCGCAGGAAGTTGTGCATGCCTCCGTCAGTTCCAAAGTCATTGGCGACGTTGGTCCAGGTGGGTTGTGGGAACGGAATGCTCTTGCCGCCCGAGATCGCGGTGCGGTAATACGCCTGAGCCGACGGAGAGCGGTCGGCGGAGATGTCTGGGTAAACCAGACTGTTAAAGTCACCCCAGGAGTTCGACAGAACCATGACCGAGTCGGCGATGATAGATGCCGCCGAGTGCGGCGTCTGCGTGGGGGTTGCGGCCGTGGCCGTGCCCCAGAACGGGTCGGACCCGTTGGTGTTGTAGTTGCCCTGGATGTAGACCGGGTTCTCGGAAACGACGGTGAAGCCGCCGCATCCCGTGGGGTTCGTCGCGCTTTGCGAGCATCCGCTAGCCGCCGGCATGATCGGCAGGTAGCTGACCAGGCCCGCGCTCATGCCGCCATCCACCAACTTCAATACGTGGCGAGCCCCGCTCACTGGATTCGCTGCGCCTTCCTGATCGGTGTTGCCGGTCAGCAGTGCTCCGGTTGAGGTGTTATAGCTGGCGCAGTCTACGGAAGCCGCCGTGCCCGCCCCGGTGACGTTAATCCGCTTGTATCCGTTGAGCGGGCTGGTATTGGTGTTGATGCCGAAGCCGTAGCCGAGATTCTTCTCGCCCCAATTGTCGAGGAACCCGTTCTGATCGACGTCTTCCGGCGAGTAAGTATAGTACGACTTGGCTTCGAGAGCTCCATCCGGCGTGGTCGAGGTCAGGATCGCCGCCGAGTTCACCACATCTTCCAGCCCTGATTCTCCGCTCTTCACGCCGCCCGGAGTCTGGCCGCCGTTGGAGGGGTAGGGATCGGTCTCCATGCCGCGGTGATCGGAGAAGTAGAGAACATAGCCGTTGTTGCCGGAATAGTTCACACTGGTGCCGTGGCCGGCGATCGAGCCGTTCAGCCACTTGGCCAGGTTGCCTACGTCGAGTTCCACGGCATTCATGATGCCCTGGACCGAGCAGGAAGAGTAGGTATTGCTGCCGCTGGTGGTATTGGCCACCACGTTGTCGCGCATCTCGCCTTCGCGCGCATCGTAGAGGTTAATGGGATACCAGTTGTTCGCAGTCGCCGCGGTGGTGTGGGCCGACGCAGGTGTCTGCGCTACCGAAGGTTGGAGTTGCTGCAAAATGAGAATGGCATTGGGATCGATTGCATTCGATCCGGGAGTAGTGGGCGGAGCGTTGAAGATGCGGCCGAAGCCCAGCGCGAGCCATTCAGCAGTGACACCCACCCAAGTGGTGCCGTTGTAGTATTCCACGCGGATCCAGGGGCCGCCGGTTGCGCTATTCATTTGGGTCACGGTGGTGGGATTGGTGGTCAGCTCTCCAATCAGGGGAAACCCGGTAGCCGTCCAATTCTGCAGTCCAGCATCGGTGTAAGGGTTGACCCAGCCTTTGGTCCCGGGAGTAGCCCAACCAAAATATTCCGACCCGCCTGCGGTCAGAGCGATGGATGCAGGCGCCGACGTGGGGAACTGATAGTCGCTGGAGTCGAGCGAAGCCGTTCCCCGCTCGGGGTGCAGATCGGCGATGGTGTCGGCGATCAGAATGCGGATTTGCGCCTTGTTGTACAGACGCGAGGTACCGAGCGTGCTGCTGGCAGACTCGCCAGCCTGGGGCTTGCGGATAATCGAAATCGGGTCGGTACACGGCGGCGGGTTGCTGGTGCAGCTGTCCTGAACAAAGGGCAACTGCATGTTCTTGGCGCCGGTGAGCGAGTTAACCAGATAACCATTCAGGGTTCCGGTAGAAAGGCTGGGGAAATTGACGTTGGCGGCGCCGCCCACCGTGGGATAGCCTCCGCTCCAGCTGGCATCGCCAGGAACCGTAGATGCGCCGGGAAGGGCTACGCAGTTAACTCCAGTCGGAGGGTAGGTGCCCAGAGTGCAGCCCGCGTTTGCCTTGGGAATATAGACCGTCCCGCCGTATCCCGAACTGGTGGAGTGGCCGTTTTGCAGCTGATCCATGATGATCTGCGAGTAAGCCGAAATCTTGTCGTCGAAAACCAGGTCGGCGCCGGAGGCGAGGAAGAGGTTTTGGTTGGTGTGCACACGGCCGCCGAAACTGAAGTTGGGGCCGGCGAAGTAGCTACAGTCATACCCGCAGAACACGCCAAACTGAAATACCGGAATCAACGCGACTTCAATGTTGCGCGTGATGTTGACCGAAGCCCCCGCCGGACGGCTGGCGATGACCTGCAGCGTCATGGGAATCAGTTCGGCGTAGAGCCCCTGATTCGAACCGGAGCTGACCGTGTTCCAGCTGCTGACCGGTTCGCCGGAGCCGTTCACCGGATAAGTGATGGTCTCGGCGTAGCTCATGTTAGGGACCATAGCGGTGGTGGGGGGGAAGGTGGCTACGTTCTGGATCTGGGCGTTGGTTGGGACCTGGTAGGCGCTATACAGCGCCGAGAGGTCTGCGGTGAGTTTCTCCATACCAGACTCAGCGCCGTAGAAGGCCAGATTGGACTCCAGATCATTGCCGCCCATGCGGGCTTCGTTGGTGACCATGAAGAGAAGGCCGGCCGCAGCACCCGACAGCAGCACCAGAATCAGCAGTGCTGCGATCAGGGTGAAACCCTGCGAGCCTTTTTCCATTTTTCCCTGTCGCGTTTTTCCCTGTCCCATTTGCGTTAATCTCCTGCCCCACAAAAAGCGTTAAGCGTTAAGCCTAAATCCAAGAAAGCGTTAATAAACGTTGCGAAATGCCATGTTGCGCGCACTGACGTCGGTCGCCAGATACATGTTCTGCGACTTGTTGCCGTTGTTGAGAATGCTTTGGCCCATCACTACCAGGTTGATCTTCTGGATATTGTTCGGCGACTCGCCCACCCCGATGGGATTGGCCTGATTCGCATCGAGAGCCGCAGTGGTCGAGTTATAGGTGTCATAAGCCACTTGCAGGTTGATGATGTCATCGGCCACGGGCTGCGGGGTGAGTCCGTTGACCTGGCGCATCAGACGCGGGGTCGAGCCGGCGGCCGGAACATTGATGTAATACGTGACCGCGAACAGGCGGTAGGCGGTTCCCTGGGTTGTACCTGCGGGCGGAGGAAACGTGTAACCCGCGCCCCCGCTCACCGCATAGACGTTGTTGGTGGTGGTGCCGTTCTTGCTGTAGTTAAAGTTCAACGGATCCAGATTGGCGAAACTGATCGAGGTCGCGGTGACATTGGTCGCTTCGCCCACCGCGGTGGCGCCGTTGGCGCCGTTGATGAGAATCAGATCTCCCACTTGTATGCCGCCGGCAGCGTTGGGAGCCGGAGGCGGATTGGCAGTGTAGGAGCTATTTACCGTCAGGTTGATCTGGGTTCCGTCCGGGGCAAGCGGAAAAGTCACGTTGTACTCAAATAAAGGAAAGTTGTAATCGCAATAGATCACCGTGACGCTGTCGTTCACGGCCGGAGCGGGCGCAGCCGGAATCGAAGCGCCGGCCTCCACGCCATTCAAGTATCCGGGAATAATTCCATACATGTAGTTCGCGGGATAGGTGTAGTTCACGACATGGCAGGCGCCGCTCTGATCGCAGCCAAATTTTGCCGACGTGGCTCCGCCGCCCAGCGGCAGCTGGATTCCGCCCGAAGGCAGACCGGCGCCCGCCAGACTGAGGTCTTTCACCATAAGGTCGACGGCCGCCCGCATGTCCTGCTGGTTTTCGGCGCGCTGCGTGACCAGCATGACGGAGTTCATGCCGCTCTTGAACAGGCTGGCCATGGCCGTCATTACGAGCAGGCCCAGCGCCGTGGCGACGGTAAGTTCCATCAGCGAGAAACCTTTTTTCGAATTGCGTTTTTGCATTCTCATGTTTTCCATCTTTGTTTCCTGGCCTCTTAATTCCTGGCCTCAGCGGAAAGCTGAAATCAATGCCTGGACGGTGTATGTCCGCGGAACCGCGGACTGGTTCGTCGTATACGTGATGGTCACCGTGATCTGCTTCAGATTGGCGTTGACGGTGCCGTCCGAGTTCAGGACCGTTCCAATCGTGATCTGGCGAGTAAAGTTAGCCAGACTCATCGACACGTCATCCGCCGTGCCCAGGATGCCGTCGGGACCCGGTAAAACCAAACACTCAGGTCCGGCCGCGCAGGGCCCGGTGGCGGGGTAAGGGAGGTCGTCGGCGGTATTTACCAGCCCGTCAGGACCAGCGGCCAGCAACTGGGTCGCGGCATTGGTGAAAATTCCGCCGCTGGCAATGTTGGCGATTTGCGCGAACGTGACTTGCTGGGTATTGCGCGCGGTGTAGATGCTTTCCATCGCCTGCAGCGCCTTTTCGCGTGCGATGAGATTCTGCTGCGCATTCTGAGTGCTGCCGACGGCGGTCGCAAAGGCAGCGATCAGCGTCAGCAGCCCGATTCCCAGGATTGCGATCGAGATCATGACTTCAATCAGCGTGAAGCCGCGCTGATTCTGGATTGGCGAGTGTGATTTGCGTTTCATCATTGTTGTGTCCACACATTGGCTCCGCTCTGGTTGTAGATGCGCCAGCCCCGGATTCTTCCCGTCGTGCCCCATACCGTGAGGGCGCGCGAACGGTACGGATCGCCGGTGCGGGTCATATAGACAATGCCGCTGTTGTAGTTGCCCAGAGTGTCCTGCGACGAGCCGTCGGGCATGAACATGACGTAGTTCTGGCTGCCCAGGCCCATGCCTTGGTCGAAGTCGATCGCGGCCACGCCCGTGCCGAATCCATCCGGAGCCGCCGCCGGAAAGATGGATTGCACTCCAAAGGTGACGTCAGTCGGCAGCGTATATGTAGCCACCGTCACGGGAGCCGGTGACACCGGCACCGCGTATCCCCAGAACTGCACGGTAATGGTTGCGGGGCTGATGGGGACGGTGGTACCGGCTGGGGTAAAAGTGATGATGTAGCGATTGCTTTGCGAGATGGCCAGGTTTCTGTAATTACGCAGAACCGACAACGTAGTGTCATAAGACTGGTCGATGTGGTTCTCCTGCAGCATCGGCATCAGGGCCATGACGCTGATGCCCGCCACGGTCATGCCAATGCCAATCACGATCATCAGTTCGAGCAGCGAAAAGCCGCGACGTTTTCTCGAAGTCAGATTTGGCGTCAGATTCGAAGTCAGAGTCATAGATATCAATATCTTTCGGGGAGGGAGCAACAATTTCCAGCTACAGCCACTGCTACGCGTTCTCACTCCCGTCAGCCATGCCAATCAGCCATGCCGATCACGGAGCAGGACCGCAGTTGCCGCGCCCCCAAACAGGCGGGCTCGCGTTCTTTCACCGCGTCATTGGTCATCGTAGGAACAAGTCGCGGTGCCGTCAAAGCACGACAGGTCAATACGGAGGTGTTGTCCTTTTGGACTGCGCTGGTTACTGAAGTCACGTTTTGACGGCCAGGATTGACACGATGACAGTTAACGTCAACGGTGCCACACGGAGAGTCGCGGGGACATGACCCTGGTAACTTGTGGGGGGAACTGCGGGATCCTAGGATGGTGCCAGGTATGACTCTATCTGCCCTGCTCGTGTGTGTTGAAGAGGCGCCAGCGCAAGTGCTGCGCCGGGTTCTGGAAGAGCTCAGCATTCGAGTTGAGTCTTGTCCCGACTTCGTGCGCGCCGCTATCCGGCTGGCGCAAGAGCGCTTCGACGTCATGATTGTCGACGGCGAATCCAGTAAGGAAGTGATTGCCCTCTTGCGCGAGACCCAGCTCTCGCGGCGCAACGATGGCACGCTGGCAGTCACTGTCGTCGCGGTTGGCGGACAGGAGAGCATCCGCGAGATGTTCTCGCTGGGAGTTAACTTCGTCCTTTATAAACCTGTGGCTTATGATCGGGCGCTGAGCAGCCTGCGGGCGGCGCGCGCCGTCATGCGCAAGGAAAAACGCAAGAACGCCCGCGCCGCCGTGCATACCCAGGCGACCATTGATTACGCCAACGTCGAACAGGAGCGGGCCACGCTGATCGATTTGGCGCAGGACGGCATGTCAGTGCAGTTCGGGAAAAAGGTTCCGCCCACCAGCAAGGTTTATTTCCAGTTCAAGTTGCCGGGACAGGTCCTCGGCATTCGTCTGTCGGGCCAGGTGGTGTGGCAGGATTGGGGCGGCCGCGCCGGAATTCAGTTTGTGGACGTGCCCAAAACTTCGCGCCGGCAGCTCACCGATTTTCTCGCTGTGAATGTGCCCAGCGAACGGCAGCAGCAGTTTCCTGACGTCACCGTCGAGATGGAAGAGCCACGCCAGCTGGCTACGATGTCGGTGGCCGAACAAACTCACGGCAGCCGCAGGCCAGAAAGCCAGCGCCCGGCCACTTTAGATGGGGGACAGTCCGATCCCGACCACCGCAAGCAGATCCGTTACGCCTGCCGCCTGGGCGCGGAAGTTTACCGCGCTGGAGTTTCGATTCCGCACCACTGCTGCCTGACCGATCTGAGTTTCGGCGGATGCTATCTGGAAGTCTCGGCGCGCTTTCCCGAGGGCGCTACGGTCGAGATTCTGGTTCGAACTTACGAAATGAAGTTGCAGGTGCGGGGTACGGTGCAGGCGTCTCATCCCGGCTACGGGATCGGCGTGGCGTTTGATTTGAAGACGCGGGATGAACAGGCGAATGTGAAGAAGCTGACCGACTTCGTGGCTTCGACCACGGCACCCTCGTAAGCTCGCAACCTACGCAGTCCTGCGTAAGTCGTTGCATCTTCGTGTAAGTTGTTGAAATGTCGTAGAGGGCCTCTGGCGGGCTCCAGGACGCACGATTTTTCCTTCGGTGCCCCTTACCCCCATCGCAAGACCGATCGTCGCAGGAAGGGTGGTTTGCGGCGCCGCACAGGGCATGGTGAATGTGGAGCCAGATGCGGTGGCGCGTAGGCGATCCAATCGCTGTCTCAAGATGAGACGCTCTCCGTACTCCATTGTACATACAGCCGTATACTCGCCTATTGTACGTAACGCCTGATACGTACACTTATTTGCTTAGTTTCTTCGCCGCAAACATTAAGCGAAGGCGGCAACGACAACTGATGGGGAGTGTTTCCGGTTGAGAGGGAACTATGATTTCACCGTCGCTTCTTCGGCGACGGCTTGTTTGAAGTAGGCGAGCGACAAACGCATCCCGGCTTCGAGTTCGACCTTCGGTTCCCATCCCAGCAATTGGCGAGCTTTGGTGATGTCTGGGCAGCGCTGCTTGGGATCGTCCTGAGGAAGGGGTTCGTAGGCAATCTGGCTTTTCGATCCCGTTACTTTCAATACCAGCTGCGCGCATTCGAGGATGGTGAATTCATTGGGATTGCCAATGTTCACGGGCAGATGCTCATCCGACTTCGAAAGCCGCAGAAAGCCCTCGATCTCATCGCTCACATAGCAAAAGCTGCGGGTCTGCTGGCCGCTGCCGTAGACGGTCAGCGGCTCGTTCCGCAGCGCCTGCTTCATGAAATTCGGCACCACCCGTCCGTCATTAATTTGCATGCGTGGGCCGTAGGTGTTGAAGATGCGCACAATGCGCGTGTCCACCTGGTGATAACGGTGGTAGGCCATGGTGACCGCTTCTGTGAAGCGTTTGGCTTCGTCGTAGACGGAACGCGGGCCGATCGAATTGACATTGCCCCAGTAGGTTTCTTTCTGCGGATGCTCGAGCGGGTCGCCGTAGCATTCCGACGTCGACGAGACGAAATATTTCGCTCCGTACTTATGAGCAACGTCGAGCGCGTGAAACGTGCCGAGCGAGCCGACCTTCAGCGTAGGGATGCCGTGAATGGTGTAGTCCACGGGACTGGCCGGGCTGGCGAAGTGGAAGACGTAGTCGACGCGGCCGGGATCGAAAGGTTCGCAAATGTCTTTCTCGATGAATTCAAAGCGCGAGTCATTTTGCAGATGGGAAAGGTTGGCGCGTCGGCCGGTGAGCAGGTTGTCGACGACAACCACGCTGTAGCCCTCGCCGAGAAGGGCATCGCACAGATGGGAGCCGAGAAATCCGGCGCCGCCGGTGACTGCCGCGCGCTTTGGAGTCATGCTTTGTTGCCGTTTTTCATAATGATCAGGATCACGCGTTATTCGGTTCCGTTCTTCATCTCCAGATCGTTCTTTAGACCGTTCTTTGAGGCTGCGGCGGGCACGCCGTCGGGGTGAGCGGCCGCGCGGCCCACGCTGTAATAAGTGAAGCCTTGCGCGGCCATGGCTTCGGGATCATACAGGTTGCGGCCATCGATCACGATGGGGTACTTGAGTTCCTGGCGGAGACGGACGAGGTCGAGGTTGGCGAATTCTTCCCACTCGGTAAGGATGAGCAGGGCATCGGCGCCACGGGCCGCCTCGTAGGCGGAGTTGGCGAAGGCGATGCCCGACGGCATAACTTCGCGCGCGCGATCCATGGCGGCGGGATCGAAGGCGGTGATTTTGCTGCCTTCCTGCAAAAGCGCCTGCACGACACAGAGCGCGGGGGATTCGCGGATGTCGTCGGTACCGCCCTTGAAAGCCAGGCCGAGGACGCCGAGATGCTTGCCGCGCAGGGTCCAGAGCGCGCTGCGTACTTTGCGCAGGAAGCGCTGGCGCTGGTCTTCGTTGATGCGCATGACTTCATCGAGCAGACGGAAATCGTAGCCTGACTCGCGAGCCACGGCGCGAAAAGCCATCACATCTTTGGGAAAGCACGACCCGCCGTAGCCGATGCCGGGATTGAGGAAGCGGGGCCCGATGCGCGCATCGGTGCCAATGCCGTGGACCACCTGATTCACATCCGCGCCCACTGACTCGCAGACCGAGGCAACGGCGTTGATGAAAGAAATCTTCATGGCCAGGAAGGCATTGGAGGCGTGTTTGATCAGTTCGGCGCTCTTGCTGCTGGCCACGATCACGGGCGGAGGAATCTGGGCGCGGTCGGGTTGAGGGATAGCGTCGCTGCGCCGGTAATAGCTGCCGTCAGTGACGGGAGCGTAGACTTCGCGCAAGACTTCGGCGGAGCGCTCGCTGTCGCAGCCGATGACGATGCGGTCGGGAAAAAGAAAGTCGGTGACGGCGGTTCCTTCGCGCAGAAATTCGGGGTTGGAGGCGACATCGAATAACTTTGGGTCGGTGCCGCTGCGCAGAATGATGCGGCGCACCCAGTCACTGGTGTAGACGGGGACGGTGCTTTTCTCGACGACGACTTTGTAGTCGTTGATGCCGCCGGAAATTTCGCGGGCCACGGATTCGACGTAGGACAAATCGGCTTCGCCGCTCTCGGTGGGCGGGGTGCCGACGGCCACGAAGATGACGGAACTGAGGCGGGCCGCGGCGGTGAGATCATCCGAGAATGTCAGGCGCTGTCCGCGATGGCGGCTGAGCAGTTCGGGCAGGAACTTTTCGTGAATAGGTACTTGGCCGTCGCGCAGCGCGGCTAGTTTCTGCTGATCGTTATCGACCAGGATGACGTCGTGGCCGAGGTCGGCGAAACACGCGCCGGCCACCAGTCCAACGTATCCTGAACCCACCACCGCAATCCGCATCGGCTTCAACCTCGTTCAATAAATTCGTTCGGTCGTGCTCAGTTTCCAGTTCAGCAGATCCTCTCAACTACCGCACAATAGTACCCGGTGGCGCGCTTCCAGATTGAAGTTCTCAGAGCTCTTGATTTTACAAAGTTTCTAGCTCCGGCCGCGTTCTGGCAAAGGAAAACTTACACGAGCACGCTCCCGGTCGCCAAAACGGGAACTTAACGCATCGCGTCGGGATGGAAGCGGATCGACGCTTCGCACGAACCAGTGCTGCTACCCCTTTGGTGGTGTTGACATCCTGAATGGATCGCGCCACACTCCGCATAATAACGAATCACGTACGGCCGCTGAACTCCAAGGTTCCCCGTATGCCTCAAAACGCCATGCTAGAGCCGGATTCGCACGGGATGCCTTCGGCATCGGGCGAGGCCGTCTCTGCGCACGATCCGCGCGATGTGGAGGAAGTAGCCAGGGCGCTGGCGGCTCATGGCGGCGGAGCGGCGTCGTACGACCTGGCTTTGGATTTGGTTCTCAACGGAGTGGTGGAGGAAGCGCGCTTCGCCACGCGGGCGACGGGAGCAGCCATTGCTCTGGCGCGAGCGGGCGAGATGGTGTGTCGCGCCAGCAGCGGCCCGGATGCTCCCGACCTGGGCGTGCGCGTGGAGACGACTTCTGGCCTTTCGGGCGCGTGCCTGCTGACGGGAACGATTCAACAATGCAGCAACACCGAGACGGATCCGCGAGTGAATGCCGAGGCCTGCCGCCGGCTGGGGGTGCGCTCGATTCTGGTGCTGCCGCTGGGCGAGGGGCCGCAACCCTTTGGAGTGTTGGAAGTTTTTTCTTCGCTGGTCGATGCGTTCGGGGATCGGGATATCAGGGAGCTGCAAATTCTAGCGCGGCGCGTGGTGGCGAACAAGAAAAGTGCTGAAACCGTTGCGGGAGTGCCGCAAGCGGTTGTCCCTGACGAAAATCCACCCAGCGCGGTTCCGGCCCATGCGGCTCAGCCGGATGCGACTTCGGCGGCGCAGGAAGTGGTATCGGAATCGGCTGCTGAGGCTCCGGTGGATGCAGGATATAGAAGAAGGAGTGATATCTGGACGGCAGTCCTGGGGATTCTTGTAATTGCGACGGCGGTGCTGTTGGGACTTGCCCTGGGATGGCGGGGAGCGATCGTCCGCGGGTTCAGCGGGAGAGCGGGCGCTGCCCAGGGAAAGGCGAATCGTGCAGATTCCAGTTCAGGCCAGAAGGCGGCGGAAACGCCGGCGGGCGATGTAGCGGCGCCAGCGCAGACTGAATCGCAGGCGGGTACGCCGGGCGCTGCGCCTTCGGTCGAGCCGCCGAGTGGCGGGCTGGTGGTGACGCAGGATGGCAAAGTGATTTACCGGTTGCCGGCGGCTAAGCCGGCGAGCGTAGCCAGCAACGCTGCGGGTGCGGCTGGGGCGACGCAGGAAGAAGGATATTCCACTTCTCGGTTGATCCATCGCGTGGAACCGCAGTATCCGGCGGAAGCGCGCGCGCAGAAGATCCAGGGCCTGGTGACCCTGGAGGTGCAGATTGGGACCGAGGGAGCGGTGCACAACATCGCGGTGATCGACGGAAAATCGATACTGGCCGAGGCGGCCGTCGAGGCGGTGCGGCAGTGGAGGTATCAGCCGTATACCGCAAATGGGCGACCGGTCGAGGTGCAGACGCGGGTCAGGATCCGGTTCACGCTGCCGCCGAGTTAGACGAGCTAGGGATGGGACGACGCGAGTACGGGGCTGTTTTCTAAAGAGTTTTATTGCTCCGACGAGGGGCGTACTGTTCCCATCATGTTGATCGTAAATGTAGGGTATGCAACAGGTTGGGCGGAACTGGGCTTTATAGCCGGAATGGCCCGTTAGAGTCTTTCGTCTCTATTGAAAACAAGACATTTGGCCCCGTGTAAACTTTGGTCACTGGCACTTTCTTCCCATTGCAAGAAACTGCAAGAGTCTATAAATTGAGCCTACTTGATGTTCGCTTTACGCCGTTAGGTTAGCGGCGATTCACTGGTATTACTTGACCCCCCCCTAACGAAACGCAGCACAAGCGATCACTTCTCGCTTGTCCAGGTTCAAATCACCGAAAAGGCCACATTCCGGGGGACTGTTGTCGAAGCCCCGAATGTGACTGAGAGGGCGGAGCCATGAACGGGGATGCGCGAGTGGCCGAAAACAATTTGCCAGTCGAACATACTGTTGAGCATGCTGTCGAGCGTATTGTCGAACCCGGTTTGGTTCCGGATCCAACGCGCTGGTATGCGGTGCGAACCCGTTCCCGCCACGAAAAACTGGTAGCCCGGCAGTTGGAGACGCAGGGCATTCAGTCCTTCCTTCCTATCGTCACTAAAATCAGCAAATGGAGCGATCGCCAAAAGGAAGTCGAGCTGCCGCTGTTTTCCGGCTATGCCTTTGTTCGGCTGGACCATGCTTCCGGGGATCGAGTGCGGGTGTTGCAGACGCAGGGTGTGGTCAGTTTCGTGGGCGTGCAGGGCAGTGGAATTCCCATCCCGGATCAAGAGATTGAAAACATCAACATTCTTCTGGCCAGCAAGGTCAGCTACCAGGAGCGGCAGTATTTGCATGTCGGACAGCGAGTGCGGGTTTGCGGCGGGGCGCTGGACGGTGTGGAAGGCATCCTGTCGGCCGAGAACAGCGATCACAGCGTAGTGATCTCGGTGGGTTTGATTCAGCGCTCGATCAGTGTGCGGGTGGCCGGTTACAACATTGAACCGATTTAGATTTCTTCTCCCATTGGTGTTTTCTGGAACAACCGAGTTCAAGAGCGGTCGAGATCAAAAAAATCGAGATCGGAAGATTGAGATTAAGAGTTTCGAGATTTGAAAGTTTCGAGATTTAAAAGTTTAAAGACAGTTTCGAGGTGCATTTTATGAGCGAACTACAGACCAAGACGAGCAAGACCGAATCGCAGCCGGAAGTCAAGTTGTCTCATCAGGATGGCGCTGCGTTTGAGCAATCCAACGGGAATCCGCCCTCGCTGCGCAGTCTGCGAGTCGAGGCGGAGATCTATGCCATCAGCAAAACCCTGGAATATACGGGTTGGAACCGGCGGCGGGCGGCGCAACTGCTCTCCATCAGCTACCGCGGGATTCTGTACAAGATCCGGCAGCACAACCTGACGCCGCGTCCGCGCGGGCAGCAGGAGCCGGTGGGCGCGATCCTGAAGGCCGATTCGCAGAATTAAGCGGAGCGGGTTCGAGCGCCAGGAGTCGGTGCGTGGTCGGCCAGGATGCGGATTGCACCCCGCTCGCGGCCACGGATGGCGCCGGGCGCGGTTTCTGTTTCATGTTTTGCGCTTAATGTTTTGGTTTAACATTGGCACTCGATTTATTTGTCAGATTTATTTGTACAGCGAGATTTATCCCCGGGCGGGATCAGGGGGTGATCGATCAAGGTGGAGGATTCGCAATGATAGTGACACCGGTAGTGACAGCGAGGAAAAGTTTTATGGCGCCGATGCGATGGTTGGGCGTGCTTCTGGCCGTGAGTGCCGCGTGTGCGGCGCAGGCAGATAAGGCTGCGGCGCCGACAGCGACCCTGGTTGCGACCCCGAACGCGGCTGCATCAACGACGCCAGCGCCGGCTGCTTCAGACACTGTGGTGGCTAGCAAGCCTGCCAATGGAGATTTTCAGCAGCGCGCGCATCGCTACCGGATTGAAGCCGGTGACACCTTTGACCTGAATTTTGATTTGAGCCCGGAATTTAATCAACTGGCGGTGGCCGTGCAGCCCGATGGATATGTCACGCTGCGGGGCGTGGGAGACCTGAAGGTGGCGGGCCAGACGGTGCCGGAGCTGACGCAGACGCTGCGCGGAGCCTATTCGAAAATCCTGAATGATCCTCTGATCTCGGTGGTGCTGAAGGAATTCGAAAAGCCTTACTTTGTGGCTGACGGACAGGTAGCCAAACCGGGCAAGTATGAGATGCACGGGGAGATGACGCTGACCCAGGCGGTCGCGATCGCCGGCGGGTTTCAGTCCAGCGCCAAGCACTCGCAGGTTCTGCTGTTTCGCCGGGTCGACGATCAATGGACCGAAGCCAAGCTGATCGACGTGAAGAAGATGCAGAAGAACGGGAATCTGAGCGAGGATCCGTTTCTGCACAGCGGCGACATGGTATTTGTGCCGAAGAATGTGATGTCCAAGATTGACCGTTTTATCCCGAATCTGAGCATGGGCACGTATCTTCCTTTGGCCCTACCGTAGGGTTTGACGGGCCGTATCGCCAGAAAAGGCTTGTTGGGTTTTGACTGGATCACGCAAGAACGAAAGAACACGGAGAGATTATGCATGAGATCATGAACGTCCCCGAGCACCGGCCCCATTCTTTTACTGCGCGAGATGTGGTCGCGATCGGCTTTCGCCACCAGAGACTACTGGTTCTATGTTTTGTCGGGGTGGTGCTGGGCGTGGGCCTGTCGGCCCTGGTGCTGCCCACGAAGTACCGGGCTGAGACCAAGCTGCTGGTCAAGCGCGAACGCGTCGATCCCGTGGTTTCGCCGGACCAGAACGCGCCCATGATGTTTCATGACACGGTCAGCGAGGAAGAGATCAACTCCGAAGTGGAGTTGATCCAGAGCGCGGACGTGCTGCAGAAAGTGGTTGTGACCAACGGCCTGGATAAGAAAAAGTTCCTGTCGGGCCTGCTGCATCCCTGGCAGACGCCGGCCAACCGCATCGACAAGGCGGTTTCAGATTTGCGCGGAGACCTGCAGCTGGAAGTGATTAAGAAGACCAACGTCATCAGCATTGCCTACGAGTCGCACGATCCTAAGTTGGCGCAGCAGGTACTGGCGACGCTGGACGACGCTTATGTGCAGAAGCATCTTGACGTGCACCATCCCACGGGGCAGTTCCAGTTCTTCGACCAGCAGGCGGACCAGTACAAGAAAGACATGCTGGCGGCCGAGGCGCAGCTCAAGGGATTTGCCGACAAGCAAGGCGGCGTAGCGCCGACGGTCATGCGGGATATGACGCTGCAGAAGCTGGCCGATTTTAACAGCACTCTCGAAAGCACGCGGAATTCGATTGCCGAGACGGAAAAGCGCATCGTGGCGCTCGAAGCGCAGTTGAAGACCACGCCCGCCCGGCTGACCACGCAGATGAAGAAGTCGGACAATCCGCAGGTGCTGGAGAGCCTGAAGGCTTCGCTGCAAACTCTGGAACTGAAGCGCACCGAACTGCTCACCAAATACCAGCCCACTTATCCGCTGGTACAGGAAGTCGACAAGGAACTAGCGGACACGCGGGCGGCGCTGGCGAAAGAAGAGAGCACTCCGGTGAAGGAAGAAACCACCGACCAGAATTCCACGTATGAGTGGGTGAATTCGGAGTTGGCAAAAGCCAAGGCCGACCTGAGCGGACTGCAGGCGCGCGAGACTGGCCTGACAGCGACCGTCAATGTGTACATGGGGCAGGCGCGGGAACTGGAACAGCAGGGAATCCTGCAAAGCGACCTGACCCGCACCCAGAAAGCCGACGAAGAGAACTATCTGCTGTACATGAAAAAGAAAGAGGAAGCGCGGATTGAGGATGCTCTTGACCGCACTCGGCTGTTGAACGTTTCGGTGGCGCAGCCGCCGTTGTTGCCGAGTTTGCCGACGCGCTCTCCGTGGCTGTTCGCGCTGGTGGCGTGCCTGCTGGCGGCGGCGGTGAGCGTGGGCGTGGTATTCGCCATTGACTACACCGACCAGTCGTTCCGTACGCCGTCGGAAGTGCTGTCGGAACTGAGAATTCCGGTGCTGGCGGCGGTTCCGATGCACCAGACCGCGATCGCTGCGGCGTACCAGGTTAGCGGCAACGGGAATGGAAACGGAAATGGAATGGGCAGCGGAAGCGCTGACGACGTCCGGTTAGATCCGGCGGGTGCGACGAGTCCCATCATTCAGGAGCGAGGCTAGACCGATGTTTCTAGAATTCTTTGGCCTGCGGGAGCAGCCATTCGGAGTTACGCCGGACCCGCGATATCTTTATCTCGGTCCGGGACATCGCGAGGCGCTGGCGTCTCTTTATTACGGGATTGAGGCGAACCGCGGCTTTCTCTCGCTGATTGCCCGGCCCGGCATGGGCAAGACCACGCTGCTGTTTCATCTGCTGGCGAAGTTCGACCACACGGCCCGCACCGCGTTCCTGTTTCAAACGCAATGCAACTCGCGGGAGTTCATGCGGTTTCTGCTGGCGGAGATCGGCATCGAGAGCGAGTCGCAGGATTTCGTGAAGATGCACGAGCAGTTCAACCGCTGCCTGGTGCAGGAAGCGCGGGCCGGGAAACGGTTCATCGTCGTAATCGACGAAGCGCAGAACCTGGACGCAACCGTACTGGAGACGGTGCGGCTGCTTTCTGATTTCGAAACCCCGCAGGCCAAGCTGCTGCAGATTATTCTGGTCGGGCAGCCGGGGTTGGCGGACAAGCTGGCCAGTCCGCAGCTGGTGCAGTTGCGGCAGCGCATTACCTCGGTGAGCGGATTGAGTCCTCTGACCCGCGAAGAGACCGGGAAATTTATCGATCACCGCCTGCAAGTGGCGGGACACAAAGGGGCGCGTTTGTTTACGCCCGACGCCCAGGAATTGATCGCGCAGGTGAGCGAAGGTATTCCGAGGCAGATCAATAACTTCTGCTTTCACGCGCTTTCTCTGGCTTGCGCCATGAGGAAAAAGACGGTGGACGCGGGCATGGTTCGCGAAGTGGTGAACGATCTGGATATTCACCGCTTCGTTTCCGAAGTGGAAACTCCGACCCGGCGGCATTCGAGCGGAAACGGGACGAATGCGTTCGACGGCGCGAGTGGATTCAAGGGATCGCCGGCGGATCCGTTTCAGCCGGTCGAGGAATTGAAGGGCGTGGCGCGGGAGTTTTCCGGTACAGATTTTTCTGGCCCGGAGTTTTCCGGTCCGACCCTGACCACCGATCGAGCCGGGAAGGACTACCTGAGTCCGGCGGAAGCGATCGAGCACATGCGGGATGTAGCACGGTTGTTGCACAACTGGCGATCGGGCCGTCCCGGCCGGCAGTCAGCCTAGCCGCCACGTAGCGGCGCCAGCAAGAACAACAGGGCACCAAGAACAGGGAAGCAAGAGACGAAAGGCATTACGGGACCTTATGAGCAGAAACTTTGAACTGATGCAAACTCTGGGTCGGGAACGGGACATGTTCCAGGCCACGCCGGAAGCGACCACAGTTGCCGAACGCATGGTTACTGAACGCATGGCTGCCGAACATATGATCGCGGAAGAGACGGCTTCAGAAACGGCGGCCAATCCGGCGCCGGCCATGGAAATACAGCCGCTTCAGTTGAAGATGGAAGAAGGGCAGCGGGACGAGATTTTCAAGCTGGTGCAACGCGTATTTCTGATGCCGGGGGATCAGTCGCGCGTGGTCGTGCTGTCGGGCATGGAGTCGGGCAACGGCTGCAGCTGGATTTGCGCCCGCATGGGGGAAGTGCTGGCGGCGCAGACTGCCGGGTCGGTGTGTGTGGTGGACGCGAATCTGCGCTCTCCGGGACTGCACCGCGAATTTGGCGTGACCAATCATTATGGGCTGACCGATGCGTTGCAGGGGACGGAGCCGATCCGGAGATTTGTTACGTCCTTGTCGCGGCCGAATCTGTGGCTGCTGAGTTGCGGAGCGGAAGTTGAAGGGATGCAGACCATGCTGGGCTCGGACCGCATGCGGGCATTGTTGCCGGAATTGCAGCGCGAGTTCGACTATGTGCTGATCGATGCGCCGTCGATGGGTTCGGGCGATGACAGCGTGATGCTGGGGCGCGGCGCTGAAGGCGTGATTCTGGTGCTGCGGGCGAATTTGTCGCGGCGCGAGTCGGCGCGCAAGGCGGTGCGCGATCTGGAAAACGCGAATGTCCGCGTGCTGGGCGCGGTGCTCAATCACCGCACGTTCCCGGTTCCGGAAGCTATTTACCGCAAGCTGTAATTCCATTCTGGAACTACATAGCTGTAAGGGTTCGTTATAGCTGCAAAACTGTAAGGACTAAAATGTTCGATCTTTTACGAGAAGACATCAGCCGGGCGATGTATCAGGCCCGCCCCGACGGTTGGAAGCCGGGCTGGAAGCATCGCATCGAAATCTGCCTGCGGCATTCCACCTGGCCGGTGATTTCGTACCGCTATGCGCACTGGACCCTGGGTGTGCGGGTTCCGGTGATCGGAACATTGTTGCGGATCAGCGGACTGATTTTCCGCAAGTTTACCGAGCTGTTTACCAGCGTGCATATCGACGTTCATGCAAAGATCGGTCCGGGATTTGTGATTCATTCGGTGTACGCGATCAATCTGGGCAAGACAACGATTGGCAGCAATTTCACGATCGCTACCGGGTGCCTGATTTCACACGCCTGCCGCGGAATTGGCGACGACGTTTATTTCGGTCCTGGAGCGAAGCTGGTGGGCGATGCCAAGATTGGCAGCAACGTGGTGATTGCGGCCAATAGCCTGGTGCTGACGGATGTGCGCTCGAACCTGATGGTGATGGGAGTGCCGGCGCGTATTAAGCTGCCGGGCGGGCGTCCGCAGAAGTTCGTCAAAAAGACAACGGCGGTGGTCGCGACCGTTCCTGCGGCGACAGCGGCGACGGCTCCGGCGGCGTCGAAGGCTGTGCCCGAGCAGTCGGCGGCTTCGGTCTCAGCGTAAGCAAGAATCATCGGCACATACAAAGCTCAGGGGTATTTGGGCCAGAACGAAAATCAGGAGAAAGACAACCTTGGACTTTGCATGGAATGAAGAGCAGGCGGCGTTTCGCAAGGAGGTGCTGCGATTTGCCCGCGAGGAACTGAAAGACGACGTCATTGCGCGCGACCATAACGAGGAATTTTCCCGGCCGTTGTGGGAGAAATGCGCGAAGTTTGGCATTCAGGGACTGCCAATTCCGGTGGAATACGGCGGCGGCGGCGCGGACATCCTGACCACGGTTTGCGCGCTCGAAGCTCTGGGCTATGGATGCCACGACAACGGGCTGCTGTTCTCGATCAACGCGCACATGTGGAGCTCGGAAATTCCTATCTGGAATTTCGGCACCGAGGCACAGAAGAAAAAATATCTTCCTGGGCTGGTGAGTGGCGGGCTGGGATTACATGCCATGACCGAGCCGGGATCGGGTTCGGACGCTTACAGTTTGAAGACGCGGGCGGAGCGCAAGGGCGATAAATATATTTTGAACGGTTCGAAGACGTTCAGCAGCAATGCTCCCAACGCGGATGTAACGATTGTTTTCGCCAATCTGGATCCGACCCGCGGTCCGAACGGTGTTACGGCGTTCCTGGTCGACAAAGGAACGCCTGGATTCACCGTTGGCCGCAAGCTGCACAAGATGGGGCTGCGCACTTCGCCCATGGCGGAAATCGCGTTACAGGATTGCGAGATTCCGGTCGAGAATCTGCTGGGGAAGGAATTCGGCGGGCAGGCCGTGTTCACCTCGTCGATGGAGT
>JBEKRY010000066.1:0-19960 GCA_049517555.1 Candidatus Sulfotelmatobacter sp.
GGCGTCGCCGTGACGGTGGAAGCGGTGGCGCAGATCAAGGTGAAGTCCGATCGTGAGTCGGTGCTCACCGCAGCCGAACAGTTCTTGACCAAGTCAGACCAGGAGCGCGAAGGCCTGATCCGACTGGTCATGGAAGGCCACCTACGCGGCATCATCGGCCAGCTTACGGTGGAAGAAATCGTGAAGCAGCCGGAAATGGTTTCCGACCGCATGCGCGGCACCTGCGCCGAAGACATGAACAAGATGGGCCTGGAAGTGATCTCGTTCACAATTAAAGAAGTGCGCGACAAGAACGAATACATCACCAACATGGGCAAGCCGGACGTGGCGCGCATCAAGCGCGATGCCGATGTCGCCACGGCGGAAGCCGACCGCGATACCGCCATCAAGCGTGCGGCGCTGCAGCGGGAATCCGCTGTCGCCAAGGCTCAGGCCGATCAGGAGCGCGTGCTGGCTGAGACGTTGTCGTTGGCCAAGCAGGCGGAATCGCAGCGCGATCTGGAAATCAAGAAGGCGCAATATCTGGAAGTCACCAAACGGCAGCAGGCCCAGGCCGACAAGGCGTATGACATCCAGACCAACATCATGCAGCAGCAAGTGATCGCCGAGCAGGTCAAGGTACAGCAGATCGAGAAAGAACAGCAGGTCAAGGTGCAGGAAGCGGAAATCAACCGCCGTGAGAAAGAACTGATTGCAACCGTGCTGAAGCCGGCAGAAATCGAGCGTCAGCGGATTGAAACTCTTGCGGCAGCCGAGAAGCAGCGGCTGATCGCGGAAGCGGAAGGCCAGGCGTCCTCGATTCGGGCGCAGGGCGAAGCCGAGGCGGAAATCATCTTCAAGAAAGGCGAGTCCGAAGCCAAGGCGATGAACGTGAAGGCTGAGGCCTTCCAGGAGTACAACCAGGCGGCAGTGCTCGACCGGCTGTTCGCCAGCATGCCGGAGATCGTGAAGGCTTTGGCGGCTCCACTGGCCAACGTCGACAAGATCACCATCGTCTCGACCGGAAACGGCGATGCTTCGGGCATGAACAAAATTACCGGCGACATGACCAAGATGGCGGCGCAAGTGCCGGCGCTGTTCGAAACGCTCTCCGGCATGCCGCTGTCAGAGCTGATGAGTAAGGTTCGTCTGATCGGCGACAAGGCTCTCAAACCGGGCGATGCGCCGAAAGCATAGCAATGCTCGCGTGGGGACGGGCGCCTTCGCCCGTCCCGCCGAGCCAAGAGCCAAGAGCTAGAAAAAGGAGTCCACCATGGCATTACTAGAGCGCGTATCCACACTAGTCCGGGCGAACCTCAACGACCTGATCGACAAGGCCGAGGAGCCGGAAAAAATGATCAAGCAGGTCATCCTCGACATGCAGAACCAGCTTCTGCAGGTCAAGACGCAGGTCGCGATCGCCATCGCCGACCAGCACCTGCTCGAACGAAAGCAGAAAGAAAACGAAGACAAAGTCGCCGAATGGATGCGCAAGGCCGAACTCGCCGTCGACAAAAAAGAAGACGACCTGGCCCGCGCCTCGCTGCTACGCGTGGAGAGCTATCGCGAACTCAGCGACAACTTCACGCAGCAGGTCAGCGACCAGAAGGCGCAAGTCGAAAATCTGAAGTCCGCTCTGCGCCAACTGGAGCAGAAGCTGACCGAAGCGCAGGCCAAGGCCGACGTGCTGATCGCGCAGCATCGTCGCGCCCGTGCCGTCGGCAAGGCCAGCGACGCGCGTCTAGCGTCCGGCGACGGCTCCAAGGCCGCGGCCTTCGACCGCATGAAACGCAAAGTGATGCACTCCGAGGCGGTCAGCCAGGCGAAGTCAGAAATCGCCGGCGACGACCTCGACGACCGCCTGGCCGCGCTCGAAAAAGAAGATCGCATCGAGCAGTTGCTGGCGGAGTTGAAGACGAAGCGTGGAGCGTAGCGCGAGTGGGCGTTTTGGAGGGCGGCATGATTCGGCCTAGGATTTTCTTCACTGCGGCAGGCTCGTTGGCTCTGGCGGTCGGCATTAGCCTACGACTCTGGATCGACGGTAGCTTTGTCCATTTCGCTAGCGGATTTTTTTTGGGCGTTTCCATCGCCCTGCTGATCCTGGGACTGGCCCGGCCGACGCGCCGCCGTGCTAATTGAACACAGGACGCCGATAAAAAGGGCGTAAAGCGATCCTAGCCTTTTGTCCAGTCCTCCAGTTTTAGGTGCTTGACCCGGTGGAAGACGCGGTCATGCGTTACCAGCACGGCGGGTGCGGCCAGCGCATGGGCCGCGATCATCATGTCGAGGTTTCCCATGGGCTCGCCGGCGCGTTCGAGAGTGGAGCGCAGTGCTGCGTAAGATTTGGCGGCTGCTGAGTCCCAAGGAAGAATCTCTGCTCGTAGTAGGAATTCCTCCACCGCGGTTTCGAGTCGTGTGGCTTCGGGCTTCCGCGCCACGCCAAACCGCAACTCGGCCTCAGTAATTACTGAGATCCCAACTTCGGCCATCGGCACCTTGACCAACCTTTCCCGCACCGCTGGAAAGTTGCCCTTGATCACATAGCTGGCCATGTTGGTGTCGAGCAGGTAGCGGACCGGCATTTAAAACAGCTTTCGTTTTTGCGGGGGAGCATCCGCGCGATCCGCCATAAAATCCTCGGGCAGATCGAGGGTGCCGGTTAAGGCGAAAAAGTCTTTCCACGATTCGGGGCGCCGGGAAAGGATAACGTCACCGGTCGCGGGATCGCGCCGCACGAAAACCTCCGAGCCTTCGAAGCGAAAATTCACGGGCAGGCGGACGGCCTGACTGCGGCCATTGCGGAATAATTTGGCAGTCGGCATCGTAATCTCCTACGGTATATACTATGATATATCCCAATCGATCGTCAATCCGTGCATACTGAGCGAGCCTGTTCTGGCTTGAATTGCTTTCAGCACTTACTTTCATATCGGCGCTTTCATATCGGCGGGACGCGGATTCGACCCGCGAAGAGCGCTCCGGCAGCCCTGGCATCCATTGACGGGCCTGCCCGCATCTCTCTATTCTCATAGAGACTCCAGTTCAGTGATTCCAATTCAAGGACGGTAAATGAAGAAGCTTGCAATCCTGACGCTGCTAGCAATGACCCTTGTCATTTCTGGCTGCGGCACCAAAACCCTCGCCAGTGACCCCACCAACACGACGACCAGTGGGAATTGGGAGGCCCAGTTGACCGGAGGCATCGGCGCTGCCAGCCAACTGAATTTCGTGACCGCATTTACCGTGACCGACAACGGTACGAGCACCAGCCCTATAACGCTCGATATTACCGGCTTCAGCTTCTACAATGCCGGGGCGTGCTTTACCAATGGTATCGACGCCTCGTCGGAACGCGGCACAGCTCAGTTCTCCACAGCTACCGGGACGGGTCAAGTTACGGGCCAGCTGACGTATACCGTCACCTCGAACCTGCCGGCGGGAAACGTCCTCACCCTGACCAGCTACACGGATGGCCTTACCGGTACGTCGAATGGAAGCTCGTCGACCACGGGCACACTGAGCAACGGAGTCGTCGTGGGCACCTGGAGCTTGACCGGCGGTAGCGGCTGCACGGGTGCTGGCACTTTCCTCATGTGCCAGGGCACCAATACCTGCACCGTTCCATCCCCCTAGGAACCGGCGAGCGCGGTGGAGTCCGGAGTGGCGAAGTCTGAGCCGAATCCGGCGCCTGCTGAATGCCTCTTTCGTTTCTTTCCCCGATCCCGCGCTTCCTTTCATTCGCCCTGCTGCTATACAGTGAGAGCGATGAAGCGCTCGCTTGCACAGATTGCGGATGCGGTCGGGGCCCGGCTAATGGGGGATGGCCGCGTCGAAGTGAGCGCCGTGGCCAGCATGGAATTGGCGTCGCCGCAGGATATTGTTTTCGTCGATAATGAGAAACATCTGGCTGCGGCTCTGCAGTCTCGGGCGGGCGCGATCATCGCGGGGGAGTTTGCAGTGGCGTCCGCAGTAAAGTCCGCAGCGTCGAGATCTGGGGCGCGGCCGGTGCTGATCAGCGATCATCCGAAACTTGCATTTTCGCGCGCGGCTCGCTTTCTGCGGGAGGAGTTGCCGTTCCCTTCCGTGGCGGTGCATGACGCTGCAGTGCACGATGCTGGACAGCAGGGCTCGCTCGGACAAGGAGGCGCGCATTCCACGGCGGTGATTCATCCTTCCGCAGTACTGGGACGTGGCGTCGTTGTGGAAGAACGGGCCGTGGTCGGCGAGCGGGTGCAGGTCGGCGACAATGCTCGGATCGGCGCGGGTTGTGCCATTGGCGCCGGTGTGCGAATGGGCTGCGACTGCGAGATTTATCCCAACGTTACGATGTATCCGGGCACAACGCTCGGCGACCGTGTGATCGTGCATGCCGGCGCAGTCTTAGGCAGCGACGGATTCGGATACGTCCGCGACCGCAAGACTGGACGCTATGAAAAATTCCCGCAAGTGGGTCGGCTGGTCATCGATGACGACGTCGAGATCGGAGCCAACACAACCATCGACCGCGGAGCGCTCGATGAAACCCGCATCGGGCGCGGAACGAAGATCGACAATCTGGTCCACGTCGGGCATAACTGCCAGATCGGCGAGGATGTCGTAATTGCGGCCCAGACCGGGCTTTCGGGAAGCATTGTGATCGAGAACGGCGTCGTGCTGGGCGGCCAGGTTGGGATTGGTGAGCACGCCCGCATCGAAGAAGGAGTCATGCTGGGCGGGCAGGGCGGAGTTCTGCCTCATAAAGTTTTGCGCGGCAAGGGCGTGGCCTTCTGGGGAACTCCGGCACAGCCGGTGCGGGAATATCTGAAGCAGTTGGCAACGCTGGCGCGGCTGACGAAGAAGTGAGAGTTCCGGCTTCCGGCGTTCGAACTTCAACCGATGGATTGCGGGAGACGGAAGCCGAGGGCTGAATTTATGGCGATTGTCGTCATCGGCGGGCATTCGCGGAGCGTGGGCAAGACCAGCGTGGTTGCCGGCCTGATCGCGGCCCTGCGCGAGTTTGATTGGACCGCCGTCAAGATCACACAGTATGGCCACGGCGTCTGTTCAGCGAACGGTGAGGCTTGCGACTGCGCGACTGCCGACCATTCCTGGGCGATTTCAGAAGAGCGCAACCGGTCGGGCGAATCGGATACATCGCGCTTTCTCGTCGCCGGGGCAGTGCAAGCGTTGTGGGCGCGGACCGAACAAGGCCGTCTGGCCGAGGCGATGCCAGCCTTGCGGCGCCGCCTGGAAGGCGCGCGCAACGTGATCGTCGAATCGAACAGCATCCTGAAGTTTTTGCGGCCGGATCTGTATCTCACGGTACTCGATCCCTCGACCTCCGATTTCAAGAATTCGGCGCGCGAGTTTCTCGACCGCGCCAGCGCCGTTATCCTGCACGAATCCTCAGATGGCGCGGCCTGGCAAGCCGTTTCCCTGAAGCCGGTAGTCGATCGTCCGATATTCTGCATCACCCCGCCAAACTACGTCACTCCAGACATTGCGAATTTCGTGCGCGAAGGCCTCACCGCACAAATCGTCGACGAACCAAAGCTAAAAGCTAAGAGCTAAAAGCCAAGGGCTATTTTTGTTATCCTTTGCAGTGCGGCAAATTCATTTCAGCGCCTGGCTGTTGGTCATTGCATCGGCCATTCTTCAGGCCATCATCTTTCCGCTTCCCGGCATTTACGTTCTTTCTTGGGTAGCGCTAGCGCCACTGATCGTGGCGTTGCTGCGGGCGCGTCCGGCGGGCGAACTCGAGGTCGCCGGCTCCGTGAGACTGCGTCCGGCGACGCCGGGCCAGGGATTTCTGCTGGGCTACGTGTGCGGCATCCTCTGGTACGCAGGCACCTGCTACTGGATCTACGACACGATGCGGCAGTTCGGTGGGCTCAGTGCGCCGGAGGCGCTGCTGGCACTTTTTCTTTTCTGTTGCTATCTGGGGCTGTATCACGGCTTGTTCGGTTTACTCGTAAGCCTGCTGGCCGGTTCGGCGCGCGACCTGCGGAGGCCGCTGGCGCTCGCTCCGTTTGTGTGGGTCGCGGTGGAGCTGGCGCGTACTCGCATCACAGGTTTTCCGTGGAACCTGCTGGGAATCGCGCAAGTGGACAACGGTCCCCTCAGCCGCATCGCGACCGCGACCGGCGTCTACGGCATCTCGTTTGAAATCGCGCTGGTCAATGTCGCGCTGGCCGCGGCGTTTCTGGTTCCGCGCGAGAAGCGCGGCGCCATGCTGGCGGCGGCTTTGGCGGCGGCAGCGGTCTTGCAGGCGGGAAGATTGATCGACTCTCCCCCGGCGCGACCGGATCGTGCGGCATTGCTGGTGCAACAGAACATTCCGGTCTCGGCCAACTGGACGCCGGCTTATTTTCGGCAGACGCTGCGTGCGCTGACTGATATCACGATAAAGTCGGTAGCCGACAACGCATCGAAGAAAATCGACTTGGTTGTCTGGCCCGAGTCGCCCGCGCCATTCTTTACCAATGATGATCAATTTCGCAGCGCGCTCAGCGCAATGGCCCGCCAGACCAGCGCTTGGACTGTCGTCGGCTCGATCGGAAGCGACGCCCCTCACCCGACCGAAGACGCGCCGCTGCGCAATTCCGCAGCGTTGGTCAGCCCCGCCGGAGACTGGACTGCGCGTTATGACAAAATTCACCTGGTGCCGTTCGGAGAATATCTTCCGTATCCGAGATTGTTCTCATTCGCTGGGGGCTTGACCCAGGAAGTTGGCAAATTCCACAGCGGCTCATCGCGCCGCCCGCTGGACGCCGGAGATGAGCGCCTCGGCGTCTTCATCTGCTACGAATCCATTTTCCCGGATGAAGTCCGGCAGTTCGCCAACAACGGTGCGCAGGTCTTCGTGAACATGTCGAATGATGCCTGGTACGGCGACAGCGGCGCCTACGCGCAGCATATAAACCAGACCCGTATGCGCGCCATCGAGAACAACCGCTGGCTGCTGAGCGCCACCGATACCGGGGTGACAGCGTCGATCGATCCCTGGGGTCGAGTCGTCGCGCGAATTCCGCGCAAGGAACGGTCGGCGCTATTGGCGCCCTACGCGCTGACCTCCGATACCACCTTCTACGCCCGCCACGGCGACTGGTTCGCGTACGGGTGTGCGATAATTTCTCTAGGAGCGTTGCTCGCGCGCTTTACATTCCGCGGGAAACCGCTCCAAAACCCGCCAAAAGGCTGACTCATCCTCATGAATCAAGAGCTGGTGCTGGAATACGAAAAACTCAGCAAGAAGGTCCACGAACTTCGGGAGTATCTTTGACGCGGAGAAGGTCCGTCCGCAACTAGCCGAAATTGAAAAGCAGTCTGCCGACCCGAACCTGTGGTCGAATCCGCAGCGCTCGCAGCAGGTGATGCGCGAGAAGAAGCGACTCGAGCATGTGCTCGCCAACGACGCCGATCTGTCGCGCCGCAGCGACGACATTGCCGCCTACTTCGACCTGTCCAAAGAAGGCGAGAGCGTCGACGCCGACTTGCAACGCGAAATCAGCGCTCTGCGCGAGTTGCTCGACAAACTCGAAACCGAGACCCTGCTCTCGGGCGAGAACGACGCGCGCAACGCCATCGTCACCATTCATCCCGGAGCTGGGGGCACCGAGTCGCAGGACTGGGCCGACATGCTGCTGCGCATGTACCTGAGATGGGCCGAGCGGCGCGGATTTGAGACCGTGCTCTACGACTATCAACCCGGCGAAGAAGCTGGCTTGAAGTCGGCGACGTTCGCGGTGAACGGCGAGTATGCCTTCGGAATGCTGCAGAGCGAGATTGGCGTGCACCGCCTGGTGCGCATTTCGCCCTTCGATCAGGCCAAGCGGCGGCATACTTCGTTTGCCAGCGTCTACGTGTCGCCGGAAATTGACGAGAGCATTGAAATCATCATCAAGCCGGAAGATATCCGCATCGACACTTACCGCTCCAGCGGCAAGGGCGGACAGCACGTAAACACTACCGATTCTGCCGTGCGCATTACGCACATTGCCACGAACCTGGTCGCCAATTGCCAGAATGAGCGCTCGCAGCACAAGAATAAAGAACGCGCCATGAGCATGCTGCGCTCGAAACTATATGAATTCGAGATGGAGAAGAAACGCGCCGCCACTAAGAAAATCGAAGACTCCAAACTCGACATCGAATTTGGATCGCAGATTCGATCCTACGTGCTGCAGCCCTACCGCATGATCAAAGATCACCGCACCAAAACCGAAGTCGGCGACGTTGACCGGGTGCTCGACGGCGATCTGCAACCATTCATTCGCGCGTATCTCTTGGCGCGGCGAGGGGAGAAATCGTGACGCCCCGACCGCCAACAAGAAAACCACAGAGGACGCTGAGGACGCAGAGGTCGATCAAGCTCGGCCCACGCTTCCGGCGGGCTTTTGAGTTCGCGGCAGAGAAGCACGCCGGGCAAACCCGGAAGGCGTCGACCATTCCTTACATCGCTCACTTGATGGGAGTTGCATCTCTGGTGCTGGAGGCTGGCGGCGACGAAGATCTGGCCATCGCCGCCCTGCTGCACGATGTAGTGGAGGATTGTGGCGGAATGCCGATGTTGAAAGAAGTACGCCGCAAGTTTGGGAAGCGCGTGGCCAAGGTGGTCGACGGATGCACCGATACTGACACCGAGCCCAAGCCCCCGTGGCGCGCGCGCAAGGAAAATTACATCCGGCACCTGAAAGGCTCCGACGCAGATACCCGCCTGGTGGCAGCAGCCGACAAGCTGAATAACGTGCGTTCTATCCTCAGCGACTACCGCGCCATCGGAGAATCTGTCTGGTCACGGTTCAACGGTGGACGCGAGGGCACTCTTTGGTACTATCGGACTTTGCGGGATCAATTTCTCCGGCATCCGCGGAATCGCGTGACTCTAGACTTGGAACTGGCCGTCAACGAACTAGAAACGCTGACCGAGGGCAAAGTGCTCTCCGACGGACGAAGTTCCCGCGCAATCAAGGCATGACCAGTTATGGCTCGCACCATCGATCAAATTCGCGCTAACAAGCTACCCTCCAACATGATGCAGTTCGCCGCGCGGGGCGCGCTCCAGGTGGCCGCGGCCGAGAACATCGAGATACTGGTCCATCTCGCCCGGCACAATCCGGTATTTGGTGAACTGGCTCGCATGACGCTGGCTGGCTGGGACGAAAAATCGTCGGTGGCCGCCGCCGCCGATCCTCAAACTCCGCGCGAAGTCTTGGACTATCTCGTCTCCCCTGACAATCTGCGTCCAGCGTTGCTGCCGGCGCTGCTAGAGAATCCGTCCGTGCCGGAGAGTCAGGTGGCGAAGCTTGCGATCGGCGCCTCGCGGGACTCGATCACAGCCATGCTCAACAGCAAGCGTGTGCGCTCGCTGCGCAGCGTGCTGACGAATCTCAAGTCCAACCCCTTCCTTAAGAAGGAAGAAGTGGAAGAAATCAAGAAGTTGTCTGCCCCGGCCGCCGACCCCACCCCGCCCGTCCCCGCGGCCGCGCCCGCGGTCGGGCAAATGGCTGCCGCAGCAAAAGTGCCGGAGTTCACCGTGACTCCGGAGGCCGCGGAAGGCGCCGCGGCAGACGGTTCCGAGGGCGGCGCCGACGACGAGACGGTTGCCTCGTACCTCAAGGAGCACGATCACGACATTGCCGCGGAGGGAGAAAAGCCGTTCCACGCGGTGGGCGGAATTGTAGAACTGCTGGGGGAAAACTATTTCCCGGTCACGCAATCGGCCGACGCTCCTCCACCCGATGTAACGCCCGAGCCAGAGCCGGAGGTCGCCGTCCAACCTGTTCCGGCCAAGCCCCAAGTGCCTGTCAAGCGCGACAACGCACTCCAGAAGATCAACCGCCTCGACGTGAAAGGGCGCATCCAGCTCGCCTTGAAGGGCAACAAGGAGGAGCGCTCGCTTCTGATTCGTGACGGAACGAAAGTCGTGGCGCTGGCTGTGCTCGAAGCGCCCAAGCTTTCTGACGGCGAAGTGGAAAAATTCGCGAGCCAGAAAAACGTGCTCGAATCGGTGCTGCGCCAGATTCCGCTGAAACGCCGCTTCATGAAAAATTACAAGGTTGTGCGGAATCTCGTCGCGAACCCGCGCACCCCCCTCGATCTGGGGCTGGGCTTGATGAAACACCTGCTGGCGGCGGACCTGAAGAATATCGGCGGCAACAAGGATGTTTCGGAGACAGTCCGCAAACTCGCTCTGAAGATGTATAAGCAGAAGGAAGATCAAGCCAACAAGAAGTAGCTGACCTTTCGCTCGTCCATGGCTCTATCGGATCCCATCACTGGACTACTCAAGACGGTCAGGACGATTGCGGTAGTCGGCCTTTCCCGTAATCCCATGCGCGCTAGTCACGGCGTCTCGGCCTACATGCAGAGCCACGGATATCGCATCATTCCAGTGAACCCGAAGATCGAAGAGTGTTTGGGGGAGGAAGCTTACCCTTCGCTGCTCGATATTCCGCAGGACGATTTACGGGGGAAGGACGCGGCTGATAAAGACGGGCCGCTAAAAATCGATATCGTGAATATCTTCCGCCGTCCTGAGTTTGTGGAAGAGATTGTCGACCAGGCTATCCAGCTTAAAGTTCCGGCCATCTGGATGCAGGAAGGTGTAGTCCAGGAGCAGGCCGCGGCAAAGGCCCGCCAGGCCGGCATCTTCGTCGTGATGGACCTCTGCATCCTGAAAGAACATCGTGCGCGGATGCGTTAGATTTTGGTTATGTTTCGGAGTTCCGTGATGCAGTTCCGCTTTCCGAGGTCCGGGAGCGCTGGCGTTTGATTTCTTCCATGCGCTCGCGGATGCGCTTCTCAATACCCTCATTCGTCGGCCGGTAATAGACGCGATCCCGCAGATTGTCGGGCAGACACTGCATGTCGGCAATTTTGCCCTCGAGATCGTGCGCGTATTGATATCCCTGGCCGTAGCCGAGTCCCTTCATCAGACTGGTGGGAGCGTTACGCAGGTGCAGCGGGACGGAATCGGCTGCGGTCTGCTCCACATCCCGCAGAACCGCGCCGTAGGCCGTGTAGAGCGCATTCGACTTGGGCGCGACCGAGAGATAAACGACAGCCTGCGCCAGCGCCAGATTGCCTTCCGGCATGCCGATGAAGTCGACCGCGTCACGCGCCGCCATGCACAAAGCGAGTGCGTTAGGATCGGCCAGTCCAATGTCTTCCACCGCCATGCGCACCACGCGGCGCGCCACATAAAGCGGATCTTCTCCAGCTTCGAGCATGCGGCCTAGCCAGTAAAGCGCCGCATCGGGATCACTATTGCGCACCGACTTATGCAGCGCGGAAATCAGGTTGTAGTGTTCCTCTCCCGACTTGTCGTATAGCAGAATACGTTTCTGCAGCGCATCGCGCACGATTTCATCGGTGATCTCGCGCGAGCCTTTTTTCTCGGGCGTGGGTGCCCCATTTCTCGCTTCTTTTGCGAGAAAGCCTGCCCCGAGCTTGTCGAAGGGTGGGACTGCGAGTCCCGCCGCAACCTCCAGAACGTTATAGGCACTGCGCGCGTCACCGCTGGTATAGCTGGCAATCTTCTTCAGCACATCGTCGGAGGCTGTCAGATCCTTGTCGCCGAGCCCGCGCTCGCGGTCGGCAAGTGCACGCCTGAGCAGCAGCACGATCTGGTCTTCGGTAAGCGGCTTAAGCACATAAACCCGGCAGCGCGAGAGCAATGCTGAATTGATTTCAAACGAAGGGTTCTCGGTGGTCGCGCCGATCAGACGAATGTTGCCTTTTTCCACATGCGGCAGAAAGGCATCCTGCTGAGCTTTGTTGAAGCGATGAATTTCGTCGATGAACACGAGCGTTCGGGTGCCATACTGCCGCGCGCGTTCGGCGTCGGCCATGACCTGCTTGATTTCTTTGATGCCCGCCAGCACCGCGGAGAACTCGATAAACTCCGCCTTGGTCAGACTTGCGATGATCTTCGCAAGCGTAGTCTTGCCTGTGCCTGGAGGGCCCCAGAAGATAAGCGAACCCGTGTCATCGCGATCAACCTGCGTGCGCAACGGTTTGCCGGGACCGATCAGGTGCTCCTGGCCAACGTATTCTTCGAGCGTACGCGGGCGCATGCGATCGGCCAGCGGCCGCGTCGCGTCGGCTGCGCTGCCGGCATCCGGGATGGGCTGAAAAAGATTCACGGAAGACCTCTACGCAAAAACGTTCAAGCCTCAGCTTAACCCATACTGCACGGGGCGGCTGCAATCGCGACTTTCGCGCTTTCAGCAATTTTATAAGTTTTTCGGTCTGTAACCAATCGGGGGTTCAGAATGACGTGGTCGAAAAAAGTCGAGATCGGACCCGGACAGGCAGGCGAGTGATGATCGGTTTCGATAACTGGCGGAGTGCTTAAACCGCTGACTCGGCATTTGTTTCGCGGCGCCGGACGGAAGCCGCGCTCTTTCAAAGCTTCGGTAAATCTCGTGAAACTAGTTCGCGAAATATTGCTGCGCCAGCCAAAGCTGCAGGGTGCGCTGCTGTTGGGGCGCAAGCTTCACGAAGCGGATGCCAAGATTTCCACGTTTGTCCTGCCACGCGATTTCCGCACGGGCCTTCAGCCCCGACCGGGCTCCGGGTAGTTCGAATGAGACCTGCATCGCTTTCGCCGCCTCGACCGGGTCCTTGGTGTGAATCTGCATTCCACCCTGGCTGACGTTGACCAGAAACGCGTCCATTGGTTTCTGGCCCTTGCAGTTCAACGATACGGGCACTTCCAGGCCGGCGCGGTGATAACGCAGGCGGCCGTCGAGAATCATGCTGCGCGCGGCGGATAGCGTGCGTACCGCCTGTTCCACTGAGATTGGTTTTTCGAAAGCAAACAGCGCGCCCGTTTGATCGAGCGTCTGGGTGCACTGCGGGCCGCCCATTATGACCAACGGGACGGTCTTCGGATTTTCAGCGGTTTGGAGTTCCTGCAGGAATTGCGAGCTGCCGTTCAGATCGCAGTCCACGATGAGGGCATCGATCTTCGATTTGCTGAGCCGGGTCATCGCCCGCTGCGGTTCGTTCTCGACGGAAACGTCCATGTGAAGACCGCCGAGGATGCATTCCAAAACACTAACTTCCTGCCAGTCGCGCGAAACCACCATCGAGGAAAGTGTCATGTCTTCCACTGTAGACAGGTCCGTAATCGGGACGTAGATAACTAACGTAATCAGAGGGCTTCCGGCTCCGGGCTTTCGCTTTCGAGTGCTAGACGCAGGGGATTTTCTTCGGCGCTACTGTCCGACGGAGCCGTTGCGGTGAACCCGGCCGCCTTGAAAGAAGCGGTGACGCACCATGCTGTGGCCGAGCATAAAGAAGAGGACTGCCAGGAGGAGTACGAACAGGAAATGTTTTGATCCGAACGAGGGTGGCTCCGGCACTGGCTCGGGTACTGCTGGGTTCGGCGTATCCGGTGAACTGGCCATGGGCTTGATTTTAACCGCCTCAGTCAATTTTGGCGCGGTTTTCCATGCAAGAAGCGAGGGCACTCCCGTCCACTGTATCGATGGGATTGGCCCACGTAAGGTCCCTCGGCCGGCTGTTGCCGGCCTCAGGATGACATCGGTAATCCTGCTTACTTCCCGCGGTACCACTCCACTGTGCGCCGCAACCCCTCTTCGAAATCTACTTTGGGTTTGTAGCCGAGGGCGGCTTCGGCTTTTGAGATGTCGGCCAGCGAGTGTTTGATGTCGCCGCCGCGTTCGGGTTCGTATCTGGGCTGTCCGGAGTAAGAAGTTAGTCCCTGCAAGAGCTTGAAGGATTCGTTGAGCGTGACTCGGCGGCCGGTGGCGACGTTGAAGACTTGTCCTGCGGCCTGGGCCGCGGGAGCGGTGCAGGCCAGCAGGTTTGCCTCGACTGCGTTGTCGATGTAGGTGAAGTCGCGGCTCTGTTCGCCGTCGCCGTAGATTGCGGGCTGCTCTCCGCGCAGCATAAGCGTGATGAACTTTGCCAGAACGCCGGAATAGGGAGACGACGGATCCTGCCGCGGCCCGAAGATGTTGAAGTAGCGCAGGGCGACGGTTTCGAGCTGGTAGCAGCGGTAAAAAGAGATCAGGTAGTGTTCGCTCGCCAGCTTGGCCACGGCGTAGGGCGAGATTGGATCGGGCTTCATGGATTCAACCTTGGGCAGCGTGGGGGTTTCGCCGTAGGCGGAAGACGATGCGGCATAGACCACGCGCTTGACCTTGGCGTCACGCGCCGCAACCAGCACGTTGACTGTGCCGTCGAGGTTGGCGCGATTGCTGGCCAGCGGGTCCAGCACGGATTTCGGCACGGAGGGAATCGCCGCCTGGTGAAGGACGAAGTCGACTCCGGCGCAGGCCCTCTGCATGGCGTCGAGGTCAAGAATGTCGGCCTCGCGGAAGTCGATGCGATCCAGAAGTTCCGCGATGTTTTCCCGCTTGCCAGTCGAGAAGTTGTCGACGCCGCGCACTTGCTGGCCGCGGTCCAGCAGCGCCCGCGCCAGCGACGATCCGATGAAGCCGCCAACGCCCGTGATCAGGTAGAGAGCCATGATCTTTACTCTTTACTCTTTGAGTTCTTTCCTCTCGCTTTCTTCTTTCATCATAGCGAAAGGAGGAGATTTCGTGCGGGAGGGAACGAGAATCAGTTGCGGTTCGGAAACTGTCAATGAAGAGGCGTGCCCGAGGCGGGTTCTGCGGCGGTAAAGGTCTCTGCCACTTGCCGGATCTGCGCCCACAGTTCGTCGCGTCCAGCGCCAGTCTTGGCCGAATAGGGAAGCAAACGAGCCGCGGGATATTCCTGGGACAAGGTGCGCAACGCATTGCCGAGTTGATTATTCGACAGCCGGTCGCTCTTGGTGGCGACCAGCAGGAATTCGTGGTCCGACGCCTGGAGAAAATCCAGCAACTGCCGATCACTCTGCTGCGGAGGAACATTGACATCGACCAGAACAATGCACAGGCCCAGCGTGGGGCGGTCGTTGAGATAAGGCTCAATGAATTTCGGCCATTCCTGGGAAATCTCGCGGGAAATCTTGGCGTAGCCGTAGCCGGGGAGATCGGCAAAAATCAGCTCAGGACGCGGTTTTCCCGGCCAGCGAATTTCAAAGAAGTTAATGCTGCGAGTGCGGCCGGGAGTGGAACTGGTGCGCGCCAGCTTGGCGCCCACCAGAGAGTTGATCACGCTCGATTTGCCGACGTTGGAACGGCCGAGAAAGGCAATCTCCGGCAAGGTGGGAGCGGGAAAGTGCGCGGCATCGGTCGCCGCCGCGATGAAGCGGGAGAGAACCCTCATGCGTTAGTTTGCAACGAGGATGGGCAGATTGGCAAGCGCAAGAAAAATCAGGAAACCACGAAGGACACGAAGGTCCATGAAGGAAGCACCGTGTCCTTGGTTTCCTTCGTGCCCTTCGTGGTTTATGACCTGCTGCTAGCGGACCGGTTCACGGCGAAACTGCTTGCTAAGGGTCAGGGCCTGATGCTGGTAGGACGAGCCTATGTTCGTGCCGTAGATTTTGTCCGGGCGCGACAACAGGTGCATGTAGTTCAGGCGGCCGACGAGTTGGCCGTGTTCGATCAGGAACGGAACTTCGTGAGCTCGAACTTCGAGCACGGCGCGCGTGCCTTTGATTTCGCTGGAACCGTAGCCGAAGCCGGGATCGAAGAATCCGGCGTAGTGAATGCGGAATTCGCCATCGGACGGATCGAAGGGAACCATTTCGGCAGCGAAGTCGGGAGGCACACGGACGCGTTCGCGGGAGGCGAGAATGTAGAAGTCGCCGGGCTCGAGAATCAGATTCTTATTGGCGTGTTGATGACGAACTTCCCAGAACTCTTCGCTGGGATAAAAGCCAACACGGTCGAGTTCGATGACCGGAGCGTATCGTTTCGCTTTGTAGGCAATAATCTCGCCCGGCTCGGAACCTTCGAGATTGACGGTGATGCGCAGGCCGCGCTGCAGTTGGGCTTTGGCGCGAATTCCTTCGTCCATGTAGACCAGTGGTTCTTCCTGATCCAGATCTTTGATCGTGCGATCGCCGGAGCGCGGGTTGCCTTGCACGAAGCGCAGCTGGCTGAGCCGCATGCCGGCGCGAATCGCCACCGTGAAGGTGCGGGAAACGACCTCGGCGTACAGTTTGCCTTTGTAGCCGGGCGGAACGCTATCGAACTCGGTGCCGTAATCGGTGATGAGGCGAGTGAAAATGTCGAGGCGGCCGGTGGTGCTCTTTGGATTCGCGCGCCCCGAAATGTTGTCGGGGAGGCTGAGCTCTTCGACGAGAGGAATAATGTAAACGCAGTCTTTTTCGAAAACGGGCGCGCCGGTCAAATCGACGCGCGCCATGCGAAGGTCTTTAATTTTGTCGGCGACCGTCGCATTCGGTCCGGGCAGAAAGCTGGCTCGCACCCGGTGCGCCATGTCTCCCAGGCGCAAGTCGAGACTCGCCGGCTGGATGTGATCGGGGTCGATGGCGGGCTCGGCCCGGATGTGTCCCCGGGCGATCAGGTTGCTGATTTCCTGCGAGGGGAGAATGCCCGTAGTCCGCGGTTGGGCGTCTTCCGCCGGAGACTCCAGCCCATTCAAGAACGCAATTTGACTTTGGTTCGACGTGGACATCTCAGGATTCCCCGTGCTTCTTTGCGGTTTCAGAGATATGACGGCGTCTCTGGATTATTTCATACTGACAAAAGCTGGCGTAACAGGCGAGGGCACAGGTCTGCCCTCACAGGCTGGAAAATTGCATTCACTTTACAAAGGCAGACATTACAACTCAAACATTACAAGTCAAACATTACAATTCAAAAGACGCAAGTCCTACTGGTGCGCCGTCGGAGTGTCTGTGCTGTCGGAGGTCAAAGGCGGCGCAATGGGTTGCACGACTTCTTCATCCAGTTGGGGCAGCGGAGATTCCAGCGCGATGGCCAGCACCTGATCCATGGTGTCGACGAAATGCAGCTTCATGGCGTTGCGCAGGTTTTCCGGGACTTCGGCTACGTCCTTCTCGTTGTCCTTGGGCAGAATCACTTCGAAGAGTCCGGCGCGGTGAGCGGCCAGCAGTTTTTCTTTCAGGCCGCCGATAGGCAGAACTTTGCCACGCAGCGTGATTTCTCCCGTCATGGCCAAGTCGCGGCGCACCGGGATTTTGCTCAGTGCGCTGGAGATTGCAGTTGCAATTGTGATGCCCGCCGAGGGGCCGTCTTTTGGAATCGCGCCTTCGGGAACGTGCACGTGGAGATCGAGGTTGCGATAGAAGTCGCGATTCAAGCCAAGCCGCTGGGCCCGCGACCGGACGTAGGACATCGCCGCCTGAGCTGATTCTTGCATGACGTCGCCCAGTTTGCCGGTCAGTGTGAGCTTGCCTTTGCCGTCGACGACGCTAGCTTCCGTGCTGAGAATCGACCCGCCGACTTCGGTCCAAGCCAGGCCGGTGACCAAGCCGACTTCGGATTTTTCGTGCGCCAAAGTGTCGCGGAATTTGATTACGCCAAGGTAGTCGTTGACGTTCTCGCCGGTGATGATGACGTTATAGCTCTCGCCTTCTTTCACGACCTTGCGGGCGACTTTGCGGCAGACGTTGCCAATCTCGCGTTCCAGGTTGCGGACGCCCGCTTCGCGGGTGTAGGAGCGGATGAGTCCAGTGATGGCTTCATCGGTGAACTTGATGTTCTTGTCCGACAGGCCCGCGGCCAGCGTTTGCTTCTTCACCAGGAACTGCTTTGCGATCTCGACTTTTTCCTGCTCGGTATAGCCGTGCAGCCGGAGCACTTCCATGCGGTCTTGCAAGGCGGCCGGAATGGTGTGCATCACGTTTGCCGTGGCGACGAAAAAGACCTGCGACAGATCGTATTCCACGTCGAGATAGTGATCGACGAACATGTAGTTCTGCTCGGGATCGAGCACTTCGAGGAGCGCGGCCGACGGGTCACCGCGGAAATCCATCGACATTTTGTCGACTTCATCGAGCATGAAGACCGGGTTCTTGGTGCCGGCCTTCTTCATCATCTGAATGATCTGACCCGGCAATGCGCCAATGTAGGTGCGGCGGTGACCACGAATTTCGGCCTCATCGCGTACGCCCCCCAGTGACATACGGACGAACTTGCGGCCGGTCGCCTTGGCGATGGACATACCCAGAGAAGTCTTTCCCACGCCCGGAGGTCCGACGAAACAGAGAATGGAGCCTTTGGGATTCTTTACCAACTGGCGTACGGCGAGGAATTCGAGGATGCGCTCCTTGATTTTCTCCAGGCCATAGTGATCTTCGTTGAGCACTTTTTCGGCGCGGGAAATGTTTCGGATTTCCTTGGAGCGCTTCTTCCAGGGCACGGCCAGCAGCCAGTCGAGATAATTGCGCGAAACCGTCGACTCCGCCGACATGGGCGGCATGGCTTCCAGTTTCTTCAGTTCCTGGAGGGCTTTATCTTTCACTTCTTTCGGCATGCCGGCGGATTCGATCTTCTTCTTCAGTTCGTCGAATTCGCTCTTCTCGCCGCGGCCCAGTTCCTTCTGGATGGCCTTGATCTTCTCGTTGAGGTAATACTCTTTCTGTGCTTTTTCCATCTGGCGCTTGACGCGCGACTGGATGGTGCGGTCGACGTTGAGCTTTTCGATTTCGATGTCGAGCACGTCAGCGATGCGGGTCAGGCGTTCGGCGGGATCGAAAATCTCGAGCAGTTCCTGCTTTTCTTCGATCGAAAGTTGCAGGTTGGCGGAGATCACGTCAGTCAGTTTGGCCGGATCTTCCATGCGTACGGCCGAAATCATGGTCTCGTAGTTCAGGGCCTGGCACAGTTTTACGTATTGTTCGAAGAGGGAAGTCACTCGCTGCATGCCGGCTTCGAGAGCGGGGTTGCCTTCGGTGGCGTAGCGCGCCACGCGGACCGTGGCCTGCATGAAGCCTTCGGTGTCGACGACGCCGAGAATCTTGCCGCGCTCGATGCCTTCGACTAAAACTTTAATATTGCCGTCGGGAAGCTTCAGGCTCTGCACGATGTTGACGATCGTGCCCACCTGGTAAATCTCGTTGGCCTTGGGCTCGTCGATGGAAGCGTCGTGCTGGGTCGCCAGGAAAATCTTCTTATCCGCCGCCAGAGCCTCTTCGAGCGCGCGAACGCTCGATTCGCGGCCCACTACGAACGGAGTCATCATGAACGGAAAAATGACCACGTCCCGGATGGGCATCATGGGCAGCTTCCTGGATTCGAACTTTTCCTTGGATGTGGTCACTGAGTCTCCCTGGGTGACTGACAATGCCGACTAATCATGCCGACGAATTACCGACGACGAACTGGCCGAGCACCTACGCGAGCCAACCTATCAGATTCTACGCCGATTTGACGGCTTGTAACATGGCCTTCATACTCTGCCGCTTTCGGGCTGCTTACATGCAATTTCTTGCAACATGCTCTCGCAATATGGCTCACTGATGCTGGCGACGGGGCCAGCCGTGTTCCAACGAAATTCCTACCCGGCTTTTTCCATCACGGTGGCAAACGAGGCGCTGCGTTTCTCCACCATTTCCCGCGTCACTTCGAATTCCTTGACTTTCTTCTGGCTGGGCAGGTTGAACATCAGATCGAGCATGAGCTCTTCCAGAATCATGCGCAGTCCGCGCGCTCCCACTTTTCGCGCCATGGCCTGGCGGGCGATCGCCCGCAGGGCCTCCTCATTGAACTTCAGGCGCACATTTTCGAACTCGAACAGACGCTGGTATTGCTTGACGATGGCGTTCTTCGGTCGGGTCAGGATTTCGATCAGCGCGTACTCGTCGAGATCCTCCAGCATGCCGACGACCGGCAGGCGGCCGACAAATTCAGGAATCAGCCCGAACTTGATCAGGTCTTCCGGCTGGATCTCGCTTAGCAATTCCTGGGTGCGTTTCTTCGATGCGACCGTCTCCTCTTTGTCGGCGTCTTCGCTGCTCTTGAAGCCGAGCGACTTCTTGCCCATTCTGCGGGAGATGATTTTGTCGAGGCCCACGAAGGCTCCGCCGCAAATGAAGAGGATGTTGGTGGTGTCGACCGGTGTAAATTCCTGGTGCGGATGCTTGCGG
>JBEKRY010000067.1:0-26025 GCA_049517555.1 Candidatus Sulfotelmatobacter sp.
CAGCCGCTACTGAATAATCTCCGCAATCGTGCCGGCGCCTACAGTATGCCCGCCTTCGCGGATCGCGAAACGCAAGCCTTTTTCCATGGCCACCGGCGTGATCAACTCAATTACCAGGCTGACGTTGTCTCCCGGCATCACCATTTCCGTGCCCGCCGGAAGTTCCGCCACACCCGTCACGTCCGTCGTACGCAGATAAAACTGCGGACGATATCCCTTGAAGAACGGCGTGTGCCGTCCGCCTTCTTCTTTGGTCAGAATGTAGACTTCCGCCTTGAACTTCGTATGGGGCGTGATCGACCCGGTCTTGGCCAGCACCATACCGCGCTCGACGTCTTCTTTCGCAATGCCGCGCAGCAGCAATCCGGCGTTGTCTCCCGCCATGCCTTCGTCGAGTTGCTTCTTGAACATTTCGACGCCCGTCACCACCGTCTTACGCGTGTCGCGGAAGCCGACAATTTCCACTTCCTCGCCCACCTTCACCTTGCCGCGCTCGATTCTTCCGGTGACCACCGTGCCGCGGCCTTGAATCGAGAAAATATCTTCAATCGGCATCAGGAACGGCTTGTCCAGTTCGCGCGCCGGCTGAGGAATATATTTGTCCACCGCCGCCATCAACTCGTCGACCTGCGCTTCCGCCTTGGCTTCTCCGTTCAGAGCGCCCAGTGCGGAAACGCGAACCACAGGAACGTCGTCGCCGGGGAACTTGTAGCTCTTCAGCAGCTCGCGCACTTCCAACTCGACGAGCTCGAGCAGCTCGGGATCATCCACCGCGTCAACCTTATTCAGCGCCACAACCAGATACGGCACGCCCACCTGCCGCGCCAGCAGCACGTGTTCGCGGGTCTGCGGCATCGGACCGTCCGTCGCCGCCACCACCAGAATGCCGCCATCCATCTGCGCCGCGCCCGTGATCATGTTCTTGATGTAGTCGGCGTGGCCCGGGCAGTCGACGTGCGCGTAGTGCCGGTTCGCCGTCTCATACTCGACGTGCGCCGTCGCGATTGTGATGCCACGCGCCTTTTCTTCCGGCGCGTTGTCGATCGAGTCAAACGACCGGAACGTGTTCTTCGGATTGTGCTTCGACAATACCTTGGTGATGGCCGCCGTCAGCGTAGTCTTGCCATGGTCGATGTGACCAATCGTCCCTACGTTGCAGTGCGGCTTGGTGCGGTCAAATTTTTCTTTCGCCATAACTCAGCTCTTAGCTCCTAGCTTCTAGCTCAAATCCTAAAACCCTTGTCATCCTGAGCGGCGCTGTTTGCCGCGAAGGACCTATGCAACTGCTCTCAGTAATACTGATACAGCTTCTTAAACTTGTGCCGCAGCGCCTGATCTACCGTTTCCAGCTTCGACAGGTAAAACTCGCGCATCTGCGCCTGATCGGACACCGGGAGCGACGCATACAAACTGCGCGCGTCCAGTCCCTTTTCGGCGAAGCCTTCGAGCACTCGCTGCGTCAGCACTCCGTCAAAATCCCTGACGCGAATTCCCTTGCGGTCCAGCTGCTTCAGGAAGCGCCCGGCCTCCTCGGGCAGGAACGCCTGATCTACCGCCGCTTGCAGCCGGGCGAACTCTTGCTCCTTCTCAATCCTGATCGGAGCCCGCTCGAAAGTCGCTGTCATGCTCGAAGCTTCAACTTCCCTCAATCAAATTCCATGGAGCGGGAGACGGGAATCGAACCCGCGACCAACAGCTTGGAAGGCTGTGACTCTACCACTGAGTTACTCCCGCCTTGAAAACAGCTATCGGCTTTCAGCCGTCAGCTTAAATTCATCGACCGAATCTGGCCCTCAGTAGTACCCTTGCCAGCATCGGCTTCCGCTCTGCGCTGGCCGCGAATCAACCGAGCCAAAACAGCAATTGCACCAACCGCTAACGCACCAACCGCAAGGATTGAAATCCTATTCGCCGCGCGGTTCTCGAAAATCCGTTCAATCGAACTCTGGATCGTAATGGCGACCAACATCACCAAAAGAACCAAATGGCTGCGCCGCTTGCCTTCGCCAGTCGAACGCCTGATGGTCAGCACCTGAAGAATCAGGTAGGCGATGAAAACCGCCGACCACAACCACTTCAAAACGTGCCAGGCGCTATCCGTCAACATCACGACTCCTGCACCAAACTATGGAGCCGATGACCAGGATTGAACTGGTGACCTCTCCCTTACCAAGGGAGTGCTCTACCAACTGAGCTACATCGGCCCTAAAAGCAGCTGTCAGCTCACCGCCAAAGCCTATTCGCCGTCATTGTCGACGTGCAGCGCGTCTTTGCGGCGCAGCACCGACTTCACCGCGAACAGCGCCAGAATCGCCAGAGTTCCCACCCGAAACTTGGGGTCGGTCAACGTCGTCCACGCCAGCGCTCCCAGCACCACATAGGCGACCAGCGCAATGGACAGGCGATTCACAAATCAACAATTCACAACCGCGGCTCACAAAATCAAATGGTGCAACGTATTCTGGTGCACAGGGAAGGATTCGAACCTTCGTACCTCGCTAGGAGGGACAGATTTACAGTCTGTTGGCTTTAACCACTCACCCACCTGTGCAAACTTTCTCGGGCGATGCAGCCGTTATGCTCCGTCCAGCAGACCACCCGGCAGGCCGCCGGGAAACGTTCACGGTAAGCCCGCCGATCATAGCTACAGCCACACTCTACTTTCGCAACACAGGGAAACCAAGGCTCGCGCACAAGAAGCCGCGAAGATCACCACACGCCGGAAAAGTCTCGAATGGAGTGCGTTGGAAAAACCTGCTGCGCCGCTACCGCCGCCTGCTGAATTCGTTTCCTGGTTTTCGTTTCCTGATTTTCGTTTCCTGGAGCTGGCGAAGGGATTTGAACCCCCGACCCCCTGATTACAAATCAGGTGCTCTACCGACTGAGCTACGCCAGCAAACTTGGGGGTTAAGACGCGCTATCGCGCAAACTAATCCCACTAATCCCTGCCAGATGTCCGGGACAATTATTTAAGGTATCACAAGGGGAAGTTTTGGCGCAACCATTCGGCGGGTGAATCAGGACCCTACCGGCGGACTGGACTGGTCAGGTGCTATCATTTCATCCCTGACCCGCACTTCATGCGAATAAGACGCGCATTCCCTCTCGCGCTGGCGGTCGTAATAGTGGCTGCGGCGGTGACCCTTGCCGTTCAGCTGCGCAAGCATGCTCCGCCGGAACCGGCGCGGCTGCTGCCGGGCGCTGACGCTTTTGTCTACGCCAACTTTGGCTGGGTGCGCAAGGCGAGTTCGGGTAAGTCCTTCTTCTCTGGCGCAAACGGTCCAGTCACGCACGATCCGGAATACGACCGTTTTATTCAGGAAACTGGCTTTGATTTCGAGCGCGATCTGGACGCGGTAGCTTTCGCGGTCCATTATCCGCAGGCCTGGCCGGGCGGCGGGACTGGCGGCGCGGCCACAGAACCTCGTTTTTCCGAAGTCTTTACGGGAAGATTTGATCAGTTCAGGTGTGTGGCGTACCTGAAGCGCACGGCGCAGTCGGTCGAGAATTATCACTCCGTCGATATCTTTACCATCCCGATCTACGGACGGTCATTCCGCATCGCGATTCTTGGTGTGGATACGGTCGCTGCTTCCAATCACGACGATCCGGCGGTGATTCGCGGCATGGTCGACCGGTCGCGACGGCTGGCGTCGCCGTTTGGCGGCCCGGCCTTGCTGCGCCGCTATTACAAGCGGGTGCAGTTCGCCAGTCCGGTTTGGATGGTGGCGCACGTCGAGCCCCAGTCGCCGGAGTTCGGGGTGTGGTCCAGCGTCTTTTCGAAGCCGGCCGATCTGGTGATTTCCGCCAGCTACAACCCACTGCATCTGCCGCTGCGAGCCGGTGTGCTGCATCTGCGGGCGGAAGCCGAGGCGGGCAGCGCCGAAGACGCGCTCAACTTAACCAATAAGATCGGCGTTTTCCTGGCGATGTTTCACAGCGCCGAAGCTTCGGTCGGCTCGCCGGGCACGGATGCGGACGTGAAAACTCTTTTTGACAGTATGCAGGTCCGCCAGGAAGATACGCGGGCGGTGCTGGTGGCGACGGTTCCCATCGGCGTTTTGCATAAGCTGGCGGAAGCTCCCGAAGAGGCGCCGGCAGCTCCGGCGCAGCCTGCCCCGGCAACCACGCCGAAACTCACACGACCGGCCGCAACTGCGCGTCGCGGTCAATCGCGCTGAGCGGGGGATCGCGCGCGGCAATCGTGCTGCAACTAAATCCTGCCGCGAGCGTCTTATCTAGAGGATGCAATGCCAGCAGGTACAATAAAGACGAATGTCCAGCTTTCTCTCGGGTCTTCCACTTCCGCTTGCGGCCTTCATCGCGGGCCTGATTTCTTTTCTCTCGCCGTGCGTGCTGCCGCTGGTGCCGGGATACGTGTCGCTGATCTCGGGCGCGGGAGTGGAGGAATTGAAAGCGCGGCAGGGCCAGCTGATGCGCCGGGTGATGATCAATTCGGTTGGATTCATTCTGGGCTTCAGCGTGGTGTTCATTACGCTGGGCGCAATCTCGACGGAAATCGGGCAGATGGCGGCGCGCTACAAGCACACCCTGTCGATCGTGGCAGGCGTAGTGATTATTATTTTTGGGCTGCACCTCACCGGCATTTTCAAGATCAAGGCGCTGTATACCGACGCGCGGCTGCACAGCGTAAAGGGCAGCAGCACGCCGATTGGCGCGTTCGTAATTGGATTCGCGTTCGCGTTCGGCTGGACGCCTTGTCTGGGGCCGATTCTAACGGTCCTGCTGACGCTGGCCAGCGAGCAGGACACGCTAGTCAAAGGCATTTTGCTGCTCGCCGTCTATTCGCTGGGGCTGGCGGTGCCGTTTCTGCTGACTTCCCTGCTGATGGAGCGTTTTTTGAAGTTTTACAGCCGCTTCCGCTCGCATATGCACGTGCTGGAAGTGGCCTCGGGCGGCTTGATGATCGCGCTCGGGGTGTTGCTGGTGCTCGGGCGGTTTACCCTGATTTCGAGCTGGTTATCGTTTTTGAACCGGTTTGCTTTGTAGTTTGGAGGGTACGGTTGTGAAGATTGAAGAATTTCAGTTTTGTCCAAAGTGTGGGGCTGGGTTGAATCAAGGCGCCAGCCTCGGAACGGGAGCCGACCCTGGGGCGGTCAGCGCCTTAACCTGCGGCAATTGTGGGGCTACCTTTCACTCCTCGGATTTCACTGAGGGTGCCTTCGCTGCCCCTGCAGCGGCCGCGCGCGGGAGTCGCAATCCGCTGGCGCTGGTTGTCGTCGCCGTGGTGGCGGCGGCGATGCTGTATTTCGGAGTGCATATGTCGCGGCGGGATGCGACCACGGCTGGAATCATGAAATCGAACCCGGCCCCGGATTTCACGCTCGAATCGCTGGACGGCAAGAACCTGCGGCTGTCCGACCTGCGCGGCAAAGCCGTGCTGCTTAATTTCTGGGCCACCTGGTGCGGGCCGTGCAAGATCGAAACCCCGTGGCTGGTCGAATTGCAGAATCAGTACGGCGCGCAGGGTCTGCAGGTCGTCGGGATCGCCATGGATGATTCTGGCAAGGATGACATTGCCAAGTTCGCTAAAGATATGGGAGTGAATTATCCGGTACTGCTGGGCAAGGAAGCCGTGGGCGACGCGTATGGCGGCGTCCCGGCGCTGCCCGAGAGCTTTTTCATTGGCCGTGACGGGAAGATTGTCGACAAGATTATCGGGCTGAAGGGCAAGGGTGAGATCGAGGACTCGATCAAGAAAGCGTTGGACACACAGGTGAGCACCGCGACCCTGACCCCGCCGGTGATGTTGCGGGCTCAGAAGTGACAATAGGAATGCGGGCCAGCCGGCTCTAGTATTGCTGTTGGCTTTATTGGGATGGGCGAGTTAGGAGTAGTTGTCAAAATCATGAGCTCGCGCGATCACAACTCGAGACTGATGTCGCTGCTAGCGTTGTTCGTGGCACTGATTGCGGGCGCAGCTTTTGCGCAGGCCGGCAAAGCGCCTTCGGTTACGTTCGCCGCGGTGCCGCTGGTTACGGCTCCGCGGGCTGCGCAGACCATGGTGAATCTGAATTTCCGCGTGGCTTCGGGATTTCACATCAACTCGAACACGCCGAAGGACGAGTTCCTGATTCCGACGGCTTTGAAGATGGACCTGCCCACCGACATCGTCCTCGGAAAGATTGCGTATCCTGAGGGACAGGAATTGACGTTCCCTTTTTCGCCCGATCAGCAACTCAGCGTGTACAGCGGGGATTTCACGATCGCCGTGGCCGTGCATCCGCTGCTCTCGGTAACGCCGGGGAAGTATGTGATGCATGGCGTGCTGCGCTACCAGGCTTGCGATAATGCGCAATGCTTTCCGCCGAAGACCGTGCCGGTAAGTTTTGATGTGAAAGTCGTGAAAGAACCAGCCACAGCCATCAGCTTTCAGCTAAACCCATCCCACTTGTCATGCTGAGCGGAGAAGTGAGGATCGCAATGCGATCGTCGCTGCAGAGTCGAAGCATCTCTATCGCCATTGCGGTACTGCGGTCCAGGCATTCTCAGAATTGCTGACCCGCGCTTCGGGTAGGGATGCCTCGACTGCGAGCGACCGTCGCTTCGCGATGATCGGTTTTCGCTCAGCGTGACAGCCGTTAATTTAGTCGGCGAGGGTTATCGCGCTGGCGAGGGCTAGAATCGTTCCCCCAAACAGCAGCGTGTCGAAAAAGTAGTTCAGCCCTTCAACTTTCACATCCGTACTCGGGTCGGCCAGCGACGCGATCAGAACCGGCGTATAGACGAACACAACCAGCAGAACAATCCAGGCGCCGAGATACGTTGCTGCCATACGCGTGTTTCTGGCCAGCAGAATGGCCGCTCCGGCGACAACAAGAATTGCGGCCGTCAGAAAGCCGATGAGCGGACGCGCCGGAATCCACACGGACATCAACTTTTCAAGCGGGACCCCGGGCATTCCCAAGGGATGCAGAAAAGTCTCCACGCCATAAAATATGGCGGCGATCCCGACCAGCATGCGGCCCACGAGAATCAGCGCGCTCTTGCGTCGGCCTGGTTGCATGGCGCCCGCGGCAAGCAGCCAGCCTCCGCCGCCGAATACCATCTCGCGGAGAGCCAACGTCCATGCAATTCTGTTTTTGGGCTCGGCGAGAACTCCTGGGATGTCCATCATCGCGACAAAAAGAAACATCATGATGCCGAACAGCAGGCCGGACCAGCGCACCTCAATTTTTGTGGCGATGCTCAGGGATGCGGCCAGCAACGCAACGCCGACGAAGTAAGCCCAAAACAAATGCCACGGGACATACGAGGGCACCCCCTGCTGGATAAATTTCGCGGCCGCGAAGTGCTCCGCGCCGAAGACCGCCAAGGGGAGGGCGAAACACAGATTTCCCAAGGCGACGAATTTGTCGAGGCCGTGGGCCTGCGCGATATCGGCCTTCGCAGCCCACAACGCAATCGGGAAAAGCAGGATCGCGGCGACACACATTGAGGCCGGCGTGGGAAAGAACCCAGGAAATGCGAGGAGAATGATTGAGTGCATGGGATGTCACGCGTAGATCGCGCGGGAATTGTACTACCGGAAGAGCAGGCGGGAGCATTTGTTTGAGGGCTCCTGTGTTCTAAACATAACAATTCAGCTCGGTGACCATTGACAATCGCCTAGAGCCGAAGCAAAGGACTCCTCAGGTAACCTTGACCTACGATTCGTACCCTTTGATAATCGTATTCGAAGCTGGACAGGCTGATGTGCAACCCCGAGTGGAAGACGCGCTCGGGGTTTCGCATTTTGTCGCAGGATTGTACTTATGAATTTTGGAGCTGAGATCGATGCCGCAGTCGCTTCGCAAGAAGTGCTCTCCCGAAGCGACGTTGAGAGGTGGATCGAGGCAACCAACGACTTGCCGACCTTGGCAAAGATTTACAGAATCACTGGGGAAGGCTACCACCGAATAAAGCCAGAACTCGGTAAAGAACTCGAGTGCAAATCAGTCCAAAACTATCTGCTGGAATGCATTCGACAAGATGTGAAGGATAACGACGAAATTGAAAGCCGCTATGAGGCAGCGAGCACCCTTCACGGCTGGCTGCGTCAACTCCTTGAAGGGGGAGACTGGGACGAAGTAATTCGTCGCACCGCGCACTTGGTTACCGAATTGTTTTTGACCAGCGGAGATGAAATCCGCAATGCACTCGAAACAGGATTCTTAGAGCACGCGCTGGAGAGTCAAGGTTTAAGGCCATATTTCGAGCACTGGTCGGAAGATCCGCGCCTCAAGGATACTTGGGATCGAGCACTGGAATGGGGAATCGCCCATCCAGATTTCTCATGGAACAATCTTCAGGAGTTGCGGCGACTTATGGAGAACAGCGACGAATAGCTTATCGCGCTGAACCTGCGACTACGCCTTGTCCTGTTTCTTCTCTACCCTTGCCCAGGCGTCTTTCAACGCGACGGTGCGGTTGAAGACTGGCTTTCCTGGCTTTGAGTCGGGGTCAACGCAGAAATATCCCAGACGCTCGAATTGATAACGAGTGCCGGCGGCGGCGTTCGACAGCGACGGCTCGACCTTTGCGTCGGGGATGATCTCGAGCGAGTTGGGATTTAGGTTGTCAAGAACGTCCTGGCCTTCTTCCACGTCGCTGGGATTTTCCTTCAAGAATAAGTTCTCGTAGATGCGGACCTCGGCGTCGACGGCGTGCGCGGCCGAGACCCAATGGATGGTCGCTTTCACTTTTCTGCCGTCAGGAGAGTTCCCGCCTTTGCTCGCGGGGTCGTAGGTGCAGTGAACTTCGATGACTTCACCTTTTTCGTTCTTCACGACGCTGGTGCAAGTGACGAAATAACCGTAACGAAGCCGAACTTCGCGGCCCGGCGAAAGCCGGTAATACTTCGGTGGAGGAACTTCGCGGAAATCGTCCTGCTCGATGCACAGCACGCGTGAGAAAGGAACCTTGCGCGTGCCCGCGCTCTCGTCTTCAGGATTGTTTACCGCATCCATGTCTTCTACCTGATTCTCCGGATAGTTGTCGATAACCACTCTCAGCGGACGCAGTATGGCCATTACGCGCGGAGCGCGCTTGTTCAAATCCTCGCGGACGAAATGCTCCAGCATGGCGAGTTCGATTGAGCCGGTGGTTTTTGAAACGCCAATCGACGCGGTGAAATTGCGGATCGCTTCCGGCGTGTAGCCGCGGCGGCGGATGCCGCTCAACGTGGGCATGCGGGGATCGTCCCATCCACGCACGCGGCCTTCCTGCACCAACTGCAACAGCTTACGCTTGCTCAGCAGCGTGTAGGTCAGATTAAGGCGGTCGAACTCGATTTGCTGTGAGGGGAAAATTCCCAGCTGCTGGATGAACCAGTTGTAGAGCGGGCGATGGTCTTCGAACTCCAGCGTGCACATGGAGTGCGTGACTTTTTCGAGCGAATCCGACTGGCCGTGGGCGTAGTCGTACATCGGATAGATGCACCACTTGTTGCCGGTGCGGTGATGCTCGGCGTGCAGGATGCGGTACATGACCGGATCGCGCATGTTCAGATTCGGCGAGGCCATGTCGACTTTGGCGCGGAGGACGCGCGAGCCGTCCGGGAATTCCCCAGCCTTCATGCGCTGAAACAGACCAAGATTCTCTTCGACCGAACGAGTGCGATGCGGGCTGTCTTTGCCCGGCTCGGTGAGGGTGCCGCGGTACTTGCGAATTTCTTCCGCCGAGAGGTCGTCGACGTAGGCCTTTCCGTCGCGAATCAGCTGCAGCGCCCACTCGTAGAGCTGGTCGAAATAATCCGAGGCGTAGAAGAGACCGTCCCAGTGGAAGCCCAGCCACTTGACGTCTTCTTTGATCGATTCGACGTATTCGGTTTCTTCTTTCGCGGGATTAGTGTCATCGAAGCGCAGGTTGGTATGTCCGCCGAATTCGTCGGCGAGGCCGAAGTCGAGGCAGATGGCCTTGGCGTGGCCGATGTGGAGATATCCGTTGGGCTCGGGGGGGAATCTGGTCTGGACGCGGCGGTTGAACTTATTAGTCTTCAGATCGTCGACGATGATGTCGCGGATAAAGTTTGACGGGCGAGGCTCGGGGTGGGAGTGTTCGTCCACTTTGGCCTCGGCAGGTGACGGATTCATGCTTTTGATCTTACCGCAAGGGAAGGATCGAAGGGGCAGCGCTGGCGATGAAGGGACTTGTGGCGCTGCACTCCGGACGAGGGCGTCCGGAGCTCCACGATTGGGTTATTGCTCTTCGATCGACGCGATCTGCCGCGGGGTCGAGATCCGTTTGCGGAGATAGCGCAGAAACTCCCAGGTCTGTACGATCGCGGCAATGCTGAGTCCCAGCCACGAGCCGGCAACGCTGATCAGAATCGACACATTCACGATGGCAGCGATCTTGATGTATTTCGGTGACCCCCGCACCGCGTCTTGTAAGACCAAGAACGGAAAGGCGCTGGGCGCGTGGGTGATGGCTTGGATCATGTAACGCAGCAGGATCAGCATCAGGACGGAGTGCAATAGCTGGCTCAGGAGCGGGAACCACGTCCACTGCGGCCGCGCCAGAGTGATGCCCGACCTGATCAAGGCAAACACGCTGAGCAAAACAAACGGAACGTAAAACGTATGCAGAATCGGCGCTGCTTTCAGAAACGCCGCTGCCGGACCGAGGATCAGGAATGGATATTTCGGCACGAGCAACAGCCAGACCAGACCGAAAATGTTAAATCCGAACTCACAGACGGTTTTCAGCCGGGATGGTTTGGGTTCGTTTTTTCGCACGGGCGGCAGGTTCAGCGGGTCCCATTTGCATTCGCTTCCAAGTTGCGCGCTGGTGCGCTCAACAACGGCAAAGATCAGCGTGATAATTCCGGCGGCGATGAATAGTCCGGACCACAGGGCGCCGAAAGTGTTAAGCACGGCCAATGCCCAGTCACCGCCGTTATTCGCCAGGTTTATCGGGCCGAGGATAAAGACGAAGATCGGAAGCAGAATCCACAGGAGGACCATCTTCAAGACGAACGCGTAGATCGGGAACAGGGCGGGCCCGATCAGGTACCGTTGCGGACCGAGGCGGCCAGCGACCGTCATCGGGCTGCCACAGCGGGTCAGGATGGCCGCCATCTCGGGCTTGTCGAGAGGATGGTCGAGTTCGGCTTCTTTGTCCTCGATTTGGGAGTGGAGATCTTCCCCCAGCTCTGCGAGCAGGTCCTCCTGGCGATTGGTCTTGGGTAGCCAGAAGCGGACGGCCTGCAGGTAGCGATCGATCAGGTCGGTTGCGTTAGTGGACTTGTCTGGGCTGGACGCTTTGCTCATGCTCATAACGATGCCTCTTCAAGAATCTTGTTGATCGACGCGTTGATGCTTTCCCACTCCTCGAGCAGTTGCTTGAGGATCAAGTCTCCGGCCGGTGATAGGCGGTAGAAGCGCTTGTTGCGTTTATCCTCTTCACGCCATTGGCTGACCAGCAGGCCCTGAGTCTCCAGGCGACGCAGCAAGGGATAGAGGGTACCTTCATCGATGGCCAGGCCGTCATCGGCCAGCGCTTTGCGAAGCGTGTAGCCGTACTGCTCGGTCCGAAGCTGGGCCAGGACGGCGACAATCAGGCAACCGCGGCGCAGCTCTAGCTTCAGGTTTTCGAGAATCTCGGGGCTGGCTGCTGTACCGTTCGTCATATAGTATGCGATACACACTGTATGGCACATGGTATACGTTGTCAAGGGGAAAATGACCCACGGAGGGGCGGATGCCTTCGTCCGCACAGGCAGCGGCATGACTTTATCGGGACGCCGGAGTGGCGGGCTTGGGCTTTCACACTCCGGCTGAGACGACTTGGCCGGGAGCGGCAACTGGCACCTCACGCTGCGCCAAGCTTCGGCGGTAGTGAACATGCCGCCAGCGGCTCATCTCCACCAGCGGCTTCCAGACTGGATTGACCAGGTCGTGCTTGATCAGCAGGTGCCAGAAGCGGTTGGAGCGCTTGTAGAGATACGACATGGCGAGGTAGAGCGGGATTGCCTGCAAGTCTTTCCACGTTTCAACCTGCGGCCGCCGACGCCAGATCGAGGCATGGGAGAACAGACGCTGGTAGATCCAGGCGTAGCCTTGCTCGAGCTCTTCGGGCGTCATGTGCTTGGGCTGGAAGACGGCGTGGCCGGTGTCATATAGGGTCCAGTCGCGGTGCAGGATGCGGCCTTGCGATTCCATTTGCTGAAACAACGGCGTCGCAGGGTAGGGGGTCAGGATGTGAAAGGTCGCGCATTCCAGACGATTTCCCTCGATCCATTCCGCGGTGCGGGCGAAGGAATCTTTGCGGTCGCGGTCGAAGCCGAGGACGAACGATCCGTTCACCTGGATGCCGTGGTCGTGCAGCATGCGCACCCGGCGCGCATAGTCTGAGGTCTTCGGTGTCTTTTTGTGAGCGTCGGCAAGATTGTCGTCCGAGAGCGACTCGAAGCCGATGAAAACGCCGGTGCATCCGGCGAGCGCCATGTTGCGGATCAGGCTGGGATCATCGGTCACGTCGATGGTGACGGCGGCACTCCAGATTTTGTCGAGCGGACGCAGCGCGGCACAGAGCGAATGCAAATAGTCGCGGCGCGAGCCTAGATTGTTATCGATGAAGACGGCGTAGGGCTCGCCATTCTCTTGAAATTCGGAAGCGATTTGTTCTGGACGCTTCATGCGGTAGGGCATGCGCAGGCCGTCGGTCGCGAGATAGCAGAAGCCGCAACGGTTGTGGCATCCGCGGGTGGCGATCAGGCTGGTGGTGGTGAGAAAGCTGTGGCGGGGAAGGATCGAACGGCGCGGCGGAGGATCATCACAGTAGTCATTTTCGTAGGTTGCAACGTAACGCGGCTGCAGGTGTCCGGCTTCTACGTCGCGGAGAATTTTCGGCCAGAGTTGGACGCCGTCGCCGAGGGCGAGGGCGTCGGCGTGAGGCGCGCATTCGTCGGGACAGGATAAAACATGCAATCCTCCGAAGATTACCTTCGCGCCACGCGCACGGTACCAGTCGGCCAGTTCATAGGCGCGCTTTGCGAAAGTCAGATGCACGGTGATGCCCACCACTTGCGGCATCGGTTGAAAAGGCGGGCAGCCGTCGAGCAGATTTTCGTCCCAGTAGTCAACGCGCCAGTGCGCGGGGGTTGTGGCGGCGAAGCTGGTCAGCGCGAGAGTCGGCGTGAGGACGTGCTTGCCGAAGCTGGCGTTCGCATCCTTGGGGTAGAACGGGTTGATCAGGAGCGCGTAATGCGGTTCAACGGGGGCGCCGGCTTGAGAAGGATTAAGCTTAGGCGCAACCACCATTTCGCGGGGAATCCAGCGCTTGGGAACGGGGCGAAGGAAGGGCTCGTCGGATGCGATCATTGAAGTAACTTTACATTACAAAGTACTTCATGTCAATCGATTGCGCTTACCGAAATCCCAGACAGCTCAGGGCAAGCTGCGTCCACCCGTCCGCGAGCGTGTCTAGACCATCGTGAGCACGACGCGGAATCTGGCCTTGCCGCTGATCATTTGCTGGTAGGCGTCAGCGGCTTTTTCGAGCGGGAAGCGCTCGATCATGGGGCGGACGCCGCTGAAGGCGCTGAACTCCAGCGCATCCTGCGAATCGCGAGCGGTGCCGGAGGCCCATCCGCGGATCGATTTGCTCCCCGGAATAAGTTGAAGCGGCGTTACCGTGAGCGATTCAAAGCCCGCGCCCACAACCATCAAGGTGCCGCGGGGAGCTAAACCATTGACCAGCGCGGAGATCGATTTCGAATCCGGCGCAGTGGCGAGGACGACGTGGGCTCCGCCCATTTTCTGCAACGCCTGAGCCGGATCTCCGGCGCTGGTGTCGACGTATTCGTGCGCGCCGAGTTTCTTGGCGAATGCCTGCTTGTCGCCGCCGCGTCCAATGGCGACGGTGCGAAACCCCAGCTGCCGGGCATACTGGATCCCCAGGTGCCCGAGCCCGCCGATCCCCTGCACCGCGACCAGGTCGCCGCCACGCGCGCCAGAATTTCTCAGCGCATTAAAGACCGTGAGGCCCGCGCAAAGCAGTGGCGCAGCTTCGTCGGCGGGCAGGTCGTCGGGGATGAGTGCGACCGCATCGGCGGGAACGACGACATACTCGGCGTAGCCTCCGTCAAAAGTGATCGCGGTGACCTTCGCGAACTGGCAGTTAATAAAGTCTCCGCGGCGGCACGGATCGCAGGTAAAGCAGTGCCCGCCGTGCCAGCCCACGCCCACACGCTGGCCCGGCTTCCACTGGATGACGTCGGCGCCGATGGCGTCAATTCGGCCAGCGATCTCGTGGCCCGGCACGCGAGGATATTGAATGCCTGGCCAGTGGCCTTCTTTCACCAGACTGTCGCCCTGGCAAATGCCACAGGCCTCGACTTTGATGCGCACTTGACCGCGGCCAGGTTCGGGCGTGGGTCGATCAACGAGTTCGAAATTTCCGCCGGGCTTGCTGATTTGGACTGCTTTCATGGGAGACCTCATTCCATAGCTGCAAAAGTTGGCGGGGTTAAGTGACGCGGCAGATCTTCCTTCTCGCAGCAGCGTCGCAGAACCCTATAGATCGTGTGCGATCGGATAGGGATGCCACAAATCGAAATTCGAGATTCCGGAACCTATCCAATCCGGGAAATCGCCTGATCGATCCGTGCCACCGTGGTTTCTTTCCCGAGCACTTCCAGCGTTTCAAACAGTGGCGGGGCATTCTTGCGGCCGCAGACGGCCACCCGGATCGGTTGAAACATCTGTCCGGCTTTCACGCCCAATTCCTGAGCGGCGGCGCGCAACGCCTGGTCGAGCGGTTCGTGTTTGAATTCGACGCCCGGCAGCACTCCCTTCGCGCGCTGCAAGACCTTCAGCGCCATGGCCGCGTCTCCCTTTTGCGGAATGAGTTCGGCGGGATCGTAAGGCGGCAGTTGGGCGACGAAGAAAAAGTCGGCGGCGGTAAGAACATCGCGCAGCAGCTTAATGCGCTCGCGGATGAGCGGCGTGATGTGCAGCATTTTTTCCGGCGTGACGTGGGGATACGTTTCTTGCACCACCGGGAGCAGGCGCTGGCTCAGGTCTTCGATAGCAAGGCCGCGAATGTGTTCGGCGTTCAGCCAGAGCGCCTTGGGGTCGAAGGTGTCCTCGGCGGAGGCAACACCCAGGTCCCTGGCGTTGCTCGGGATGACAAGCGGAGGGGCCCCGGACTCGACAACCGGAATAGCAGCCGCTTCCTTGAAGTTCACAACCGCATTTGAGCGGTTGATCCCTTCCAGCGAAAAAGCGGCGGTAAGTTCCTGGAGGGAAAGGTTCTCGCGATCATCTTTCGGCGACCAGCCCAACAGGCACAGAAAGTTGATGAACGCTTCAGGCAAGAATCCGGCGTCGCGATATGTAGTCACGCTCACGACGGGTCCGTGCCGGCGCTTGGAGAGCTTGGTTCCATCGGGCGCGACCAGCAGGGGCAGATGCGCAAACCGCGGAGGAGTGAAGCCAGCGGCTTCAAATATCAATACATGTTTGTACGTATTCGACAGATGATCCTGGCCGCGAATGATGTGGCTGATGCGCAGATCGGCGTCGTCGGCGCAGGAGGCCAGGTGATAGGTGGGCATGCCGTCGGAGCGCAACAGGGCGAAGTCTTCGATGTCCGCAGCCGCTTTTTCTTGTTCGCCATAAACGGCGTCGGCGAAGCGAACCTTTTTCCCGCCATCGGGGTGCCCGCCCTCGCGGGGCACGCGGAAGCGCAACGCAAACGGCTCGCCGGCGGCGGCGCGGCGGTCGCTTTCTTCGCGCGAAAGTTCACGCATCCCTGGATTGAACAACCAGGTCCCTTGCGCTCCGGAACGTTCGCTGTCACCGGTGTGAGCGGGCGTGAAATCGCGGTAGGCAAGTCCTCTTTGAAAGATCGATTCTGCCATTTGCCGGTGCAGATCGATGCGCTGGGACTGCTTGTATTCTTCGTCCCAGCCGAGGCCCAGCCACTTCAGGCCCTCGAAAATGGAGTTGACCGAGGCATCGGTGTTGCGCTCGACATCGGTATCGTCGAGCCGGAGGATCATGGTCCCGCCATTGTGCCGCGCGTACAGCCAGTTAAAAATAAAAGTGCGGGCGCTTCCTACGTGGAGAAAGCCGGTCGGCGATGGCGCAAACCGCACTCTGGGCTTGCCGGAAGAAAATGAATTCATGAGGTCAGGTTACCGCGATTCAGTGTGCCTCAACGCGTGGACGCGGCGGTCCGCCGTGGGATGTCATCGTTCGATGTTCTTCGCTAGACGTTCTTCGATGGTACGGGCGGCGAAAAACAGCGTCAAGCCGTCGCCATAACGATTTTGCATGCAACCCCTTGATTCAAAAACAAATCGAATGCGTACACTGTCCTTAAATCCTGTTGTGTTCGCGTGCCCGATGTGAAAACATTAGTGTACTGTTTCCCGCCGCATACTCAGCCAGCACGCTTGGCTAGAGATGTCCTCAGCAACCCGTATGAACAATGAGTAGTTATGAATAGTAACGTAGTCATCACGACGGTCCTCATTCCCGGCTTTGTCTCGGTTCTGCTGTACTTCGTCTTTACTTATCTTCACGAACAGAGCCGGCAGCCTTACTTCCGCGCGTGGCAACTCGCCTGGGCCGCTTACTCGGTGCACTACGTTCTCGATATTTTTCCGACATCTTCGGTTGCGTTTTTGGCCAGCGAGCTTTTGCTGGTCGTGATGGCGTTGTGCATTTTTGTGTCGACCCGTCTAATGCGCGGTGCGTATGGCTTCCGCTGGTATGACGCCGTAGTAGCAGCAGTCGGCGTCGTGCTCGCACTGCTCACGCTGCGGGGACACATTGTGAACGGCATGTTCAGGCCAGACGTGCAACCCACGATTCGTCTGGGCCTGGGGCTGGCTGCGATTCTGCTGTATTGCTCCGCCGTCTTCTACGTGAATAGCCACAAGCGAGGATCGCTGGCTTTTCAGGTGCTCGCCATCTCGCTGGCATTGTGGGCCGTGCTCATGGCTGTGGGGCAGACGCAGAGCCCGTTGGGAGAGCTGTTCGGCAGCGCCAGTCGTCTGTTCGGCCCGGTGCCACAAATGCTGCTGGGCATCGCCATGGTGATGGTGCTCTTTGAAAACCAGCGCAACGCCGTGCAGGAAAACACTCTGGCATTGTCCACTCTGGGCGTAGATCCGCGGCGTCTGCTGTTTGCCGACGACCTTGTACCCAACATGCAGGCCGCGCTGGAGCGCCTGCGCAGTGCTCTGCCTATGAAACGCGCCGCTATCGTGATCACCGAACGCTGGCGCGGTCTTCTGCCTTCGGTTCAGCAAGGTTTTTCGGCGGAATTCCTTGGAGCTCTGGAGAAAACCGGCGCCGGCGATTACATCTGCGAACTGGCGTACCGGCAAGCCGGAATTTTGACGGTGCACGATGTTGCCGAGATGACCGAGCCTCTTCCCCTGGGGCCGATGGGAACGTTCGCCGACTTCAAGAAGATTCTCACCGAAGCCGAAGTCCGCAACCTGACCGTGGTTAATCTGCAGACACGCGAGCATAATTTCGGCGTGATTCTGTTTCCGCACGTGGAACGGCGCGGGTTCGGTTCGTCTGGCCCGCGGCTGATGGTGGGTCTGGCTCTGCAACTCGGCCTCACGCTTGAAAACTATGTGGTCAGTCACGATGCGCATCGCCGCACAAAAGAGTACGAACTGCTGACTGATATCGGCAAAGCTATTAGTTCACGACTCGACCAGGATGAGATCCTGCGCACCATCCAGGCCGAACTCGGCCAGATCTTCGATACCAGCCATTTCTACATCGCATTTCAGGAGTCGGAACAGATTCGCTTCGAACTTGAGGTCCGTGGCAGTCGCGTGCTGCCCAAGCGCAGCCGTGAGCTGCGAAATGCGTTCACCGAATATGTAATTCGCAACGGCGAGGCCTTGTTGATTCGTTCCGATCTGGAGAACACGCGGAAAAGTCTCGGCATCACGCATGTTCCGGAGCGCCCCGCCAAATGTCTGATTGCGGCCCCGATTTTTCTGGGCAGCCGGTCTTCGGGCAACCAGGCATCCGGAATAATGGTCGCGATGAATCCTGACCGGGAATTTGTCTTCGAGCAGCGTGATCTGGATGTGCTGGTAACGGCCGCGGGGCAGGTCTCGGTCGCGGTGGAGAACGCCCGGCTGTTTGCTGACGAACAGCGCCGTTCGCGGCAGCTCGCGTTCCTTAACAATGTGTCCCGCACCGCCATCTCAAGCGATGATCCGGTTCATATGCTGGGCGAGATCGCCAGTGAAATTCAGAAGAATTTCAGTTTCGATCACATCGGTGTGGGCCTGCTCGATTACGGAACGAAAGAAATAGAGATCAAAGCCGAGGCGGGCTTGACCGCCCACGCCATGGGACGGCGCATCCCGATCGGAACCGGAATTCTGGGCCGCGTGGCCCGCACCGGCGAACGCGCCTTGGTGCAGAATGCGTTGCCCGGCAATCTGACGGGAATTCTGCCCGATTCCCGCGCCGTGCTTTGCATTCCGATCACCTACGGAGAGTCGTTGCTGGGCGTGCTCAATATTGAGAACCGCAACGAGAATGCGTTCTCTCCGCAGGACGTTTTGATTCTCAACACGCTGGCCGACTTGCTGGCCACCGCGCTGCACAACGCTTTCGTTTTCCAGAAGCTGCAGCAGCAGTCCATTACCGACGGCCTGACCGGAATCAAGACCCGCCGATTCTTCTGGGAAGCTTTGTCAGCGGAGTGGAAACGGGCTTCGCGTTCTGGGCGACCGTTCTCCGTGGTGCTGATCGATCTCGATAAATTCAAAGAGGTCAACGACAGCATGGGCCACTTCGAGGGCGATCTGGTGCTGGCCCGCGTTGGCCGTCTGCTCGAACAAAAATCCCGACAATCGAACGTTGTGGCCCGGTACGGCGGCGACGAGTTCATTGTGCTGATGCCCGACACCGGCTCCGAACAGGCCCAGGTTCTGGCCGAGCGCCTTCGCCAGTGGCTGGCCAGCGACCCCATGCTGAGCGAACATCACGTGACCGGTAGCTTCGGAGTTGCGAGTTTTCCCATGCACGGATTCTCCATCGAGGACATCATTCGTGTTGCCGACTCCGGCATGTATGTCTCCAAGCGCTCGGGGGGAAACTCGGTTTCGACCGCGCACGAATTTGTCGATGGCCAGGACTTCGCGCGGCAGCGCCAGCAAATATCGGCTTATATCGAGGGCTTCCTGCAGCGCGAGCACACTGGGCCCGAGCACCTCGAGGAATTAGCTTCGACTTTGATCAAGCTTTGTGGCGGCGAGGGCGGCCGCGAGCGCGAAGACTGCAACGTGCCGCTGCTGAAGGAAGCGATCGAATCTCTGAGCCGGGCCGCCGAGTCGCGCGAGCTGCAGACCGCCGGCCACGGCGATCTGGTGGCACGCTATACCGAAGTGATTGCCCGTGGCCTGGGCCTGTCGTCGGATGAAACTACCGACCTGGTTTACGCCGCCCGGGTCCACGACGTGGGCAAGATTTTTGTTTCCGAGCGCATCCTCAACAAGCCAGGTCCGCTGGGCGAAGATGAATTTCTCCAGGTGAAGATGCACGCCCACGTAGGTGCGGCGATTGTTGGCACCATCCCGCATAGCCGCATGATGCGCGAGGCCATCGAACATCATCACCAGCGCTTCGACGGCTCGGGCTATCCCGATGGCCTGCGCGGCGAAGAGATTCCACTGTGGGCCCGCATCGTCGCCCTGACCGACGCCTATGCCAACATGGTCACTGAGCAATCCTTCGCGGCCGCGCGCACACCCGAGCAAGCCCTCGAGGAGCTCTCAAAGATGAGCGGGACACGCTTCGACGGCATGCTGGTGCGTCTGCTTCTGCGTGGGTTGAAGTCGGAGCGCCTGTCTTCGGGCGCCAGTCCCTTGTGACCGGGCAAGCGTGAATGTAGACTCGGCCAATGGCAAGATTCTGTAGGCTTGTTGTCTTGATGTTCGTGGCCTTGGGTTCCGCCTTTGCTCAGACCGCGACAACGGACACCGATTTCAAAATCGCATTACCCTCCCACCCCGGACAACTGCTATGGCATGCCGACGGCTTCAAGATCGTCGAGCACTCCGCCAAGCCGAACGGCCGAGAGATCGGCATTCGCGGCAAGGACGCGTCCGGCCGCGTGAAATTTCTGGGATTCTTATTCCTCGTCCCAGAGCAATCTCCGCTTAGCAGCACAAAATGTCGCGACGGGGCAATGGAATCCGAGAAGAAGAGCAATTCCAGTTTAAGAATTCTGGCGAATTTTGAAATTACCCAGCCTGACAAACAACAGGTCGCGTTAGTAGGCTACACGTCTCAAGGGCGCGGCGGGAAGACTTCGTATATGGTGCGGGGCTTTGTCGCGGCTGGCGATATTTGCGGTGATCTTGAGTTTTACAGTGACACTCCGATCGACGCCGACGACGCCGACTTAAGAAAAGTCTTCGCGAGCTATCACCTCGAACCAGGCTACATCCCGGGCTTTGTTGATTCGTTTCTGTATGCTCAGATTCTCTATCAACACGGAATGTACAAAGCGGCGGCCCCGGTGTTTGAGCAGGCTCTGACACAACTAGAAAGCGCGGGACGGCAAGATACAAAAACGATGAGGCGCGTGACAACGGATCAGGCCGGCATGGCCTATGGAATGTCTGGGGATATCGCGAAGTCCTGTGCTCTCTTCGAAGCCGCAATTGTAGAAGACCCTGACTATCCGCTTTACTATTACAATCTCGCGTGTGCCGACGCTGAGGAAAAGAAGCTCGCCGACGCCCAGGCTCATCTTCAGCAGGCGTTCGCGCGAAAAGCAAATGTAATACCCGGTGAGACAATGCCCGATCCCACGAAAGACGACTCATTCTTGCCCTATCGGGACAATAAAGAATTTTGGAAATTTGTAGAAGGGTTGCACTAGCCCGCAATGTCCGTCCCTCTTTCTCTCTCCGGTAAAGTCGCTCTCGTTTCCGGCGGCTCGCGCGGCATCGGCGCGGCTACGGTGCGGATGTTCACGGCGGCAGGCGCGAAGGTGGCCTTCAGTTATCGCAACGCCCGGCCTCAGGCGGAAGCGTTGGCTCATGAGTGTGGCGCAGAAGTCTGTTATCCCATCGCTTCCGATCTGAATCATCCTGAGGCGGGTCGTACGCTGGTGGCCGAGACCGTGCGGCTTTTCGGTCGACTCGATATTCTGGTTGCGAACCATGGCGTGTGGCCGGCGGACGACGTGCCGATCGAACGCATGACGGATGAACAATGGCGCTCGACAATGTCCGTCAATCTCGACGGCGTATTCGGTCTGGTGAAATATGCTGTTCTGCAAATGAAGGTGCAAATGAAGGCGCAGACGAAGCCGCCCCGAAACAATGCTCCCGCCGGGCACATCGTGCTGATCAGCTCCACCAGCGGCCAGCGCGGCGAGGCCTTTCACTGCGACTATTCAGCGAGCAAGGGCGCGATCATCAGTCTGACGAAGAGTCTCGCGAGCGAACTGGCTTCCTCGGCCATCTATGTGAACTGTGTCGCCCCCGGCTGGGTCGATACTGACATGAGCGCCGGAGCACTCGCTGATCCGACGACCGGCGACAAAATTCGCTCCACGATTCCCTTGGGCCGGGTCGGACGTCCGGAGGAGATTGCCGCTCCCGTACTTTTTTTGTGCACCGAGCACGCCGGCTTCATCACCGGGGAGGTGTTTAACGTGAATGGCGGCGCAGTGCTGGTGGGATAGGCGATACGAACCTTTTAACCACAGGGGACACGGAAGACACAGACGAATGCAAACTCTGGGACTCCTCTGTGTCCCCTGCGTCCTCCGTGGTTAAAAAGCATTCTGGAGTCTACACCGACGAGACAGGCGTGTGCGATGGACGCTCAGCAAACCGCTGCCAAAAACGTCAGCGATCAGCTTGCAGATGCGCCTTTTCCTGCATCCAAGGGAGAAAGGAGCTTTCCTAGCTGCGCGCAGAAAGTCCGCAAGAAACGCTACAATTCTGGTTGCACGCGATCACTTCCTCGAGTGGAATGAAACAGTTTCTCCCGATTCTGGTTTTGGTCCTATCGGCCTGGTCCCAGGCGGGCGGAGAGCCTCGGAATGCCACGGCTCAGGCGGCTCCGCAGGCGGCGCCCCCGAGTGGCCAATCCGCGCCCGCGAGCCCCGCCCCCGCGCTGTCCGATGACCAGAAAAATGCCCGCAAGGCCAAGGCCCTCATCGACCAGGCCATTCAGGCGCTGGGCGGACAGGCCTACCTCACTCTTCGCGACCGCGAGCAGCAGGGACGCATTTACGGCTTCCATCACGGGCGGCCCGGCGGCGGCGGCGTGTTTTGGGGTTTCACCGAGTTCCCCGACAAAGAGCGCGTCGAACTCACCAAAGAGCGCGACATTGCGGAACTCTACGTCGGGAACAAAGGATACGAGCTCACCTACAAGGGCGCGCATCCCCTCGAGAAAAAAGATCTTGAAGACTACCTGCGCCGCCGCCGATTCTCGCTGGAGACGGTCCTGCGTACCTGGGTCAACGATCCGAGCGTCGTGCTTTTGTATGAAGGCTTCGCTATCGCGGCGCAACATCCGGCGCAGCGCGTCACTCTCATCAACGCACAGAACGAGAGCGTCACACTCTTCTTCGATAACGACACCCACCTGCCCGTGAAGAAGTCGTTTTCCTGGCGCGACCCACTCGACCGGCAGAAAAACCTGGAAGAAGAAGTCTACGAAAATTATCGCGACGTTTCCGGCGTCATGGCGCCTTACAACGTGACCCGCTTTTTCAACGGCGACATGGCCAGCCAGCGCTTCCTCAACTCCGTTAGCGTGAATCAGGGACTCGACGAGGCTATGTTCGACCCTAACTCCGGCTACGACCCCAACAAGCCCCCCGGGAAACAAACCGGCAAACGTTGAGAGGTGCTCGCAAAGACACTGTCGTTCATAAAGAAGTTCGTAAAGAAGGGTAAAGGTTAGCGAGGGCTCGTCCTTGATCGGGGCATTCCTTAAACGTCCCGTAACCTATTGTTACCAAATAAGTTACCACGTTCCCACGCCAAGTTTGACACCTGCCGCGACCCCCTTAACCTACCACGGAGTGTGGCTTTTTTGCCACAGACAGTTTTGTTAACACAAGCGTAATCTACTGCATTCATTTACTCATTGCGAACTTCTCAGAACCATTCTTGACCCACGAGCAGACAATCCGCTCCGCGGTGGAGTGTAGTGGCGTCGGCCTGCACAGCGGTGCTCCCGTCTCCATGCGCATTCTGCCGGCAGCGTCTGGGACGGGCATCGTCTTCCGCCGTACCGATCTTGATGGTTTTGAGATCGAGGCCGTCAGCCGCAACGTCGCCCGCGTCAGCTACGCCACCAGCTTGATGAAAAAGGGCGTGCTCATTTCCACGACCGAGCACGTGCTTTCGTCGTTCATCGGCATGGGCGTTGATAACGCCATCGTCGAGCTCGACAACCTGGAATTGCCCATCCTCGACGGCAGTGCGCGGCCGTTTGTCGAGATGATTCGGAAGGCGGGCATCCGCAAGCAGCGGCGCGCCCGCAAGTATTTGAAGATTCGCCGCGAATTCGAAATGCGCGAGGGCGGGAAGTTCATCGCCGTCTATCCTTCCGATACCTATTCCGTTTCCTACTCCATCAATTTCCCGCATCCACTCATCGGGAAAGAAACGTTTCAGGTGGAACTCACCAACGGAAGTTATCTAAAGCACATCGCGGGGGCGCGCACTTTCGGTTCGCGCGAGGACGAGCAGGCCATGCGAAACATGGGACTGATTCGCGGCGCGTCCCGCGAGAACTGCATCGTGCTGACTCGCGACGGAGTAGAGAATGGCCCGCTGCGCTTTCCCGACGAATTCGTGCGCCACAAAGTACTGGACCTGGTCGGCGATCTGGCGCTGTTGGGGAAACAGATTCTGGGCAATGTAGTCGCGGACCGCGCCGGTCACGCCATGCATACCGCGCTGGTCTCGCGCATCCTGCGCGACAAGACCTTGTGGGAGGAAGTGACTTTCTCCGAAGAGAACCGGAGCAGCGTCCACGCCAGCGCCGAGGCCGCAGCGGGATCTTCGCTCTGAACTCGGCTGGAACCTTCGTATCAAGTTGTCATTCCGACCGGAGCCAGAGCGCACGCGACGGCGAAGCGGAGGGCCTGCCCGGAGCGACGCCGAAACGAACCTGCTGTTTTCTTTCCCGCGCGGGCAAACCCGACCCCATTCAGTCCGCGGGCTCGCAGGGCATTTCGCTGCCGGGAACGTGCATGTCTTGCTCTTGCGGCTGCTCTCGCAGCAACCGTTCCAGTTCGGCCCTGGTTTGATCGATCAGGGCGGCGGCAAACTTTCGCGCCGAGTCCTGCCGCTCTTTCGATAGCTCCTTCACCCGCATATTGAGCAGAGGAATGTCCTGCTCGAACCAGCGCAGGGTTCTTTGCACTTTGGCAATGCGGAAGTCGTTGGTCAACATTCTGTCTCTCCTGTGACCACTTAAGAGTGAGCTTCTAGATTGCCACGGGCACAGCCCCGCGCAAGTCTCAAGAAAGATACCTCCGGGGCGCAAGCAAAGCGCAAGCTTGTAGGAGGCAGCGAGTGGGATGACGTGGAAGTCGCGTGGAAGCGATGTGGAAGTTGACGGGAAGTTGACAGGAAGTTGACGGGGAAGTTGACGGGGAAGAGCGGCGCTCTAGCGCCGCGTGGAGCGAGCACAATCAGTGCGGGCTTTAGCCCAGGTGAGACTTCAGGGATGCATGGAGTCGCGGCGCAGAATCCGGAAAGAGTTAGTGGGCGGTTTCGGATTCCGCCGCTGTCAGCCGATCTTTGGCGCCGGGAAATTCCCGTTCCATTTGTTCATCGAGCCACTTTTCCAGCTGTTCCTGGGAACTCTGTGGAACGTTGTGAAACCGGAACCCGGCCAGGCCTTTCATGTCGACCCAGGCGACTTCGGCTTCCACTTCCATGTGGAGGTTGCTTTCTGGCAACGTGAACTTCAGATGAGGTGCAGCCCCTTTCGGCGGGGCTTCTCGTAACTGCAACGCAATGCCACCCTCGCTGATGTTGGTGCTGGTCGCATTCAGAGTCTTCCCTTCATATACGACTTTCACTGGCATTTTCGCGGGCTGGCGGAAGTAGCGGCGGCGCTCCTTGACCATGAAATTCAGTGCCGCATGAAAACAGCGGGATGCATTGAGCGCGCTGATCGGTTTCTGCAGAACAAAGTTGGCGCCCATACCGAAGGCTTCCTGCATGGTCGTTCTTTTTCCGTTGAGGACGGCGAAAGCCACCGAGTTTTTGTTGCTGGGCGTGCTGCGCAGACCCTGCAACACCGCCAGTCCGCCGTTCAGGTCGTCGCAATCGACGATTACCGCATCGAATTTATCGGTGATGAGAATGTCGGCCCCCGCCCGTGCCTCCTGGCAGATTTCCACGTCGATCGACAGTTTCTCGAGCGTGGGCCGGATCACGCGTACCAGGTCCGGATCCTGGCTCAGGAGCAGGGAATCCAACGTCATAGTGCGATTCTAGGGCGCTCCGAAGAGGCACGATAGTCACCAAGGTCATAGACCGTTCGGTGCAGAGGAGCCGCTTTCTAATCTAATGTATTTCTCAACAGCTCCGCGGCCTGACCGTGTTGTGCTTCGTAGTCTGGCAGCGTACATTCGCGGAGCACAATTGAACAGCACGCCCTAAATGCCCAACCTCGTCCATCTTTCGCTCGGATCAAACGTGGGAGACCGCGCGAACCACCTGCGGGAGGCCATCACGCGCCTCGAAACCGAAGGCCGCATCGTGTCGGTTTCTTCGTTCTATGAAACCGAGCCAGTCGATTTTGCCGACCAGGCTTGGTTCCTGAACTGTGCCGTAGCTCTCGAAACGGACAAAACTCCGGAGCAACTGATGGCGACGATCCTCCGGATCGAGCTGGAGATGGGCCGCCAGCGCGTCCAGAATAAAGGCCCGCGCATTATTGATATCGACATCTTGCTATTCGTCGAAGCGTTAACGGGCGACGCGATCCTCGACTCGCCTGAATTAACTATCCCTCATCCCGCCATGCACGCGCG
>JBEKRY010000068.1:0-19516 GCA_049517555.1 Candidatus Sulfotelmatobacter sp.
CGCTGCACGGGATCACGGTGCATGTAGCACAGCTTTCCCACGCGCTTCCTCTAGGTGAACACGACAAAATCGTAGAACCGGCGTTGCCGGGGAAAAGAATAAACCGGGGACGCGACCTTCCCCAAGATCAAGAATACGCGGCGACCCGGCCTTTTCCACAGTCTTCCACAGCAAGAATCTCGCTTTCGTGTGACGAACAACCTTTACTGAGAACTTCAGAAAGCGCATGCTCGACGGATGCGCCAAGGCTCTGCCAATAAATTCGCGACCAGCGCGGCCGCTAACTCCTTGTTCCAGAATATTTTGCCCGTAACCCCTTCCCACTCAATATTTTGCCCACAACCCGCCATACCCGTTTCTCCTAACTCCAATGAAGTAAGGATTTTAGCGGGAGACGAAGAAAAAAAATCTCGGGATACACATATCCGCCAGCTCTCGAATCAACCGGCTGCCTGCCAGCCCGACCGCACCAGCAACGGGAGCGTCAAGCCGCCGGTGTGTAGAATAGGGCAGATGTCACAGGCAGCTCCAGCAATTACGCGCAGTCCGGCGGAGGTAGTCCGGCTTACGCCTGTTTCCCAGGCGGGAAACGGGATTTGCTATGCGGTGGCCGGCGAAGTTGCGGTGAACTCGTTTGATCTGGAACGGATGATCGCCGCCGTCCCGGTGAAGGTCGCGGCGGCGCTGGAGCGCAAGGCGTACTACTTCGTTCCGCTTGCCGTGAGTCAGGGAGACGAGACGGTCATCGCCGACCGCTATGACGTGGCGCTCAGTGACAATGCCGTGTGCCATCGCAACTTGAATCTGGGCGATTCGCAGTGCGTGTTCATTTCCACGCGGCTGATGGACGACAAGTTTTCGGTGGCCTTTGAGTTTTATATCAACGTCGGGCATGCCTTGGTCGAGCGCGCCGGCGTTTCCAGCGATTTCAGCGAGTTGGCGTGGAGCCAGGTGGAAGCGGGGATCCGTGGCGAAACTTCGCTGGACGCTTGGGAGGCGCGCAAACTGGCGACCGCTGCCGGGCCGGACGCCGAGCGCTTTAAGAACGAATATCTGGAAGCCACGTTCGCCGACACGGTTTCGATTTATCTGCTGTCGCTCTATCTCGACGTGGATTACTACGATCTGCGGGAGCGGGACTATCCGCTGCTGGCGCCCACCGCGCTGGCTGAGCGGCTGCGGAAAGTGGCGGGGTTGTTTCCGCCGAATACGGGATTTGAGTTCGCCGTGCTGTACAAGCGGCGGGGCTAGAGTAAATTCTATTCGCTGCGGATCTGCGCGGATTCTCGCGGATCGAACAAGAAACAAAATCAACGTCGAGAGTCAAAATCCCCACCCCCGTCGCGATGATCTGCGACCGGTGTGGGGTGCTCAGGAGTCTTACGAGGGAAGATTATTTGTTGTTCGAAATCACAAAGTTTACCGTGCTGACTTGATTCCCGCTCACAGTCACAGATTTTTCCCACGTCTTGGCTTCGGTGAAGACGGGGCGCTGCACGCTGTGTTCGGTGAGCACGTCGTAGGCTTGCTCTTTGCCGGCCAGGCCCCAGCCTTCATGCCAGGCTACGATCTGATACGTTCCGGGCGGCACGTCGGTGAACTCGAAGTGTCCACTCTCGTCAGTGACGGCGTAGTAGGGATGAGGAGCGACGAACATTTCGGCGTTCATCCAGACATGGCCACCGTTGCAGCGCAGATTGACCAGTCCCGGTGTGGGCATGGTGCGCGTAGTGGGGCGGTCGGTGAACGGGAAGGGCAGATTGAAAGAAGCCGCGCCGTCCATGTGGATGGTGTGCAGGGTCGCGTCCGAACTCTTCATGTCCAGCGTGCCATTTTCCGGGACGAGAAGAATATGCGGAATGTAGCGGCAGTGCTTCTGGTCGAGGTGACGGCGCTGTTCGGGCAAGTCCATGGCTTTGCCCTGGCTGATGTTCTTAAGGTAGACGACGGTGTTGGCCACGCCGCCCTGGGGTCCGACGATCAGGCGCTCCAGATCGGCCGTCTTTTTGGCCTCCGGGTCGCAGATCTGGGCGTCTTTGGTGATGGGAAACTCGAGAGCGTGCGGAACCGTCCCCGACCATTTCACCGTACCCGAAATGGTGCCCCCGTCGTTGACCGTGATGACTTTGTAGTCGCTTTGTGAGAAAGCCGCAGTAACCGCGGCAAGTAAAAACGTTAGTACGAAAAATCGTGAATCTACCCGGCGCATACCTGTCCCCTTGAGGCTCGTGGTGCCCGGCGACCTGGCCGGCTTCGTTTCACCCGAGCGTGATATTTGGCCGTACCCTTACTTCTGCTTCCCGCTCCCACCGACTTACATCCCAACTTGCGGGAAAATGCCGCACAGGGGCCCGGACAGAGTCCGGGGCAGCACTTGTGTTTGCAGGTCCTACTTGGTTTCAAACGGGGAAGGCCGTATGGGGTGACGGTCTCGAGATTGAAATCACTATTATGGTGCTCTTCGCGGAGGGGTGCGGTCGAGATTACCAAGGTGTTAGAACGGATGGGGATGCTCAGCCCTTGTCAATTCGCCGGTCGAAAATCAGCGATCGAGCCTTACAATCATCCTCCATGTCGGTGACCGTGCGATCGTTCGCGAAGATCAATCTTGGGCTGCGCATTGGCTCGGCGCGGCAGGATGGGTTTCACGAACTGTTGACGGTGTATCAAACGATCGGCCTGCATGATGTGATTCGGGTGAGTGTGGGGCGTGGGAACGGCATTGAGATTCAGTGCGTAGATCCGCGCGTGCCAAAGGACGAATCGAACACCTGCTTCCGCATCGTGGAGAAGGCGATGCGGGCGCTGGGCGCAAAGGGGCGCGTGATCATTGAGATCGAGAAGCGGCTGCCGGTGCAGGGCGGGCTGGGCGGCGCGTCGGCGAACGCAGTGGCGACGTTGCTGGGTCTGGAGAGGGCGCTGAAGAAGAAACTGCCAGCGGCAGAGAGGTTGCGGATCGCGGCGGAAGTGGGGTCCGACTTGCCGTTGTTTCTGGTTGGCGGAACCGTGCTGGGGGTAGGGCGAGGGGAGCAGGTGTATCCGCTGGAGGATTTGCCGGCGATGGCTTGTGTCGTGGTGACGCCGGAGGTGGGAGTGTCGACTCCGAAGGCGTTTGCGGCGTGGGACCGCAGGATGTCCGACGAGAGGCTGGGGCTAAAGCCCAGTTTTTCAATGGCGCTTGACGCGGCCCTTAAGGGCCGCTCTTCCACAGGTTCGTTTGCCAGCGCCAATCGATCGGGAAAATTGACGGTAGCATCTGGGTCCGATAGAATGGTTGAGCTTGGTCGCGGGTTGTCGGCGTGGCTGAGTGAGAGGTGCTCCAGTGCTCCTTCTGGTTTGGCAAGAAGGGGTCGGGCCGAGAATCCGCTTCTCTGGCTTGTCCGGGCTGGGATTGAAAACGACTTTGAACAGGTCGTCTTTCCTGAATATCCCGAGCTGAGTGAAGGCAAGAGTGCGCTTTTGCGCGCAGGCGCGAAATATGCGTCGTTGTCGGGGTCCGGTTCGACCTTGTATGGGCTTTTTGGGTCGCGCGCGGCGAGTTCGTCAGCCGCGGCGAAGCTTCGAAAGCTCGGTTGGGCAGCGCAAGCGACGGCGACGTTGACGCGAGCGACTTACTGGCGGCGGATTATTGGTTGAATCAGGCCAGCCTTGAAATTTTTGATTGTTGATTTCTGATTGTTGATTGAAAATCTAAACGGACCTCGAATAGGGGTTCAATCGACAATCAATCATCAGGCAATCAACGATTGATTTCACTGGGCCGTCGACTAATGGTAGGTCAAGTGCCTTTGGAGCACTTTGTCTAGGTTCGAATCCTAGCGGCCCAGCCAGAAAAACCGCTGTTGGCTGTTAGCTTTTGGCTCTTAGCTCAAACGGGCGCGGAGTCGGGGGCTTTAAGCCAAGAGCCAAAGGCCAAGAGCTAAAAGCCAGGAGCCCAGAGACCAACCATGGCTACTTTAGTCACGCCGACCGACAAGGCTGAGAAGGTTGAAAAGAAGAATCCGCCGGTGACTGACGAGAAGACGGAGCGGAAACAGCGGCCGCGTTCTGACGAGAAGTTCAAGATTTTCAGCGGCACGGCCAATGAGCATTTGGCCGATGAAGTCTGCCACTTCCTCGGAATGCAGCGCGGGCAGGCGCAGGTGATTCGGTTTCGCGACGGCGAGTGTTACGTCCAGATCCAGGAGAACGTACGCGGCGCGGATGTGTTCGTGATGCAGCCGACGTGCCGTCCGGTGGACGAGCACCTGATGGAGTTGCTGTTGATGATCGATGCGCTGAAACGCGCGTCGGCGCGGCGCATCACGGCGGTGATGCCTTATTTTGGCTATGCGCGGCAGGACAGAAAAGACAAGCCGCGCAGTCCGATTTCGTCGAAGCTGGTGGCCGATCTACTGACGACTGCGGGCGCGAACCGGGCGTTGATTGTGGATTTGCATACGCCGCAGTTGCAAGGATTTTTTAATATCCCGGTGGATCACTTGTTCGCTTCGCCGGTGCTGGTCGATCACTTCCGCAAGTTGCAACTCCCGAACTTGACGGTGGTTTCGCCGGATGCGGGTGGCGTGGAGCGGGCGCGGTTTTTCGCGAAGAAGGTCGACGCGGCTTTGGCGATTGTCGACAAACGCCGCGTCGAGATGAACGTGGCCGAAGTGATGCACGTGATCGGCGACGTGAACGGGCGCACGTGCTTGATCATCGACGACTTGATTGACACGGCTGGAACTTTGGTGAAGACCGCGGCGGCTTTGAAAGAAAATGGCGCGACTTCGGTTTTCGCCTGTGCGTCGCACGCGGTGCTTTCGGGACCGGCGGTCGAGAACATTCGGAACTCGGTGATTCAGCAGGTGGTGGTTACGAACACGATTCCGCTGACGCCCGAAGCAGATGCGGCGCGAACCGAAAAGGGAGGAAAGATTACGGTCCTCTCGATTGCAGGATTGATCGGCCGGGCGATTCAGGCCAATCACGAAGAGACTTCGGTGAGCAAGTTGTTTATTTAAGCAAAAGTTTGCAGGCGCCGGCAAGAAGCAGGTTCCTCCACTGCGCCGTCGCTGTGCTCCGGCTCCGGTCGGAATGACAATACTGTTAAGAAGGAATTGAAATTTATGGCGAGTGCATTGGAACAGAACACACTGGAAGCGCAACCGCGGGAAGCGGGAACCAAGAATGACGCCCGCGCGGTGCGGCGTGGCGGAAAGATTCCGGCCGTAGTGTATGGCGCGGGGAAAGATTCGCTCGCCATCAGCGTGGATCCGCGGCATGTGCAGCGGATTCTGAACTCGGAGACGGGACATAATACGATTTTCGATCTCGCCCTTACGGGTGGCGAGCCGACCAAGGCCATGATCGTTGACTGGCAGTACGAGCCTATCAAAGGGCATCTGCTGCACATTGACCTGAAGCGCATCGCGCTCGACAAGGTGTTGCGGGTCAGCGTGCCGGTGATCCTGAGAGGCGAAGCGGCGGGCGTGAAGCAGGAGGGCGGCATCATGGAACAGATGCTGCGCGAGGTCGAGATTGAGTGCCTGCCGGCGGACATTCCGAGCCACATCGACGCCGATGTCAGCGAGTTGACGTTTGGCAAGGTGCTGCGCGTTTCGGAGTTGCCGCACTCGGACAAAATCAAGTTCATTACGGATGCGAACCAGCCGGTGGCGCACGTGACGTCGGTGAAGGAAGAAGTGGTCGCTACGCCGGACGCGGTGGCGGCGGATGCGGCGGCTCCGGCTGAGCCCGAAGTCATCAAGAAGGGCAAGCAGGATGCGGATGAAGAAGGTGCCGAGGCCGGCGACAAGAAGCCGGAGAAGGCTGAGAAGAAGGAGAAGAAATAAGGAAGCGAGCCAAACGCGCGATTATGGCGTCGCAAAGAACGCGACGCTTCGCGCGTCTCGCTCGGGATGACAAGTGGTTTGGATTGAGGAAGCAGCCAAGGCGTGAAACTGATTGTTGGGCTGGGCAATCCCGGGATCGAATATCAGTTCACGCCGCATAACCTGGGCTTTCTGGCAATTGATCGGATTGCAGGCAGCATGGGCGTGGAAGTGAGAAACCGGCAATGCCGGGCGTTGACGGCGCGGGCGGTGATGGGCGGCGAGACGGTACTGCTGGCCAAGCCGGAGACGTTCATGAATTTGAGTGGCGTCGCGGTGCGGGAGCTGGTGGAGGAGTACGAGGCGAAGCCGGAGTCGGACCTGATTGTGATTCAGGACGAACTGGATTTTCCGCTGGGGACGCTGCGGATTCATACGCGGCGGAGTTCGGCGGGGCATAACGGCATCGAGTCGATTATTGGGGCGCTGGGCACGCAGGATTTTTTGCGCATCCGGATTGGAGTTGCACCGGAGCACAAAGTCGGAGACGGCGCAGACTATCTGCTGTCGCCGATGAAGAAGAAAGAACTGGCGGTGGTGGACGGAATCCTGGACACCGCGGAAGAAGCGGTGAAGGTAATTTTGAAAGAAGGTCCGGCGGCGGCGATGAACCGCTTCAATCGCAAGGAGCCGGACGAGTAAAGGAAGCGAGCCAAACGCGCGATTACTGCGTCGCAAAGAACGCGACGCGTCGCGCGGCTCGCCCAGATCCTTCGGCGGGCAAGAGCGCCCGCCTCAGGATGACAATTGCAGGTTTGGAGATGACGAATGAATCGTACTTATGAGCTGATGTTTATTGTGCGTCCGGATATGACGGAAGAGGATCTGGACAAACTGATTTCGACTTTGAGCGGCGTGGTGCCGGCTTCGGGCGGCAGCATACAGAAGGTCGACAAGATGGGCAAGCGCCGTCTGGCGTACACCGTGAAGCGGTTCCACGAAGGCATCTATGTGCTGATGGTCGTGGAGGGCGGGGGCGAAGTGATTCACGAATTGGAGCGCCGTCTGCGTGTGACCGAGCAGGTGATCAAGTTCCTGACCGTGCGCACGGATGAAGAACAGAAGCGGTTGGACAAGGTCAAGGCACTGCGCGACTCGAAGAAGAAAGTGAGTGCGCAGCCTGCGGCTCCGGCTCCGGTGGCAGCGGTTGCGGAAGCGCCAGCTGCAGCGGTTCCGGTGGCGGAAACTCCCGCGACGGCCTAGGAAACGCACGCTGGTTCCGTGACGATGTTGGCGAAAAGCAGGTTCCTCGACACGTCCTCGCCGCTTGCGCGGCTGCGGAACGGCTCGGAATGACAAACCAGTTTGGAGCAAACACTGGCCAACGAATTTTAGAGGAGAATTATGGCTGAAGAAACGAAAGCAGCAGAGCAATCGACGCCGACTGAGAGGCCGCGTTTCGGCGGCGGAGATCGTCCCAGTGGCGATCGTCCGCGATTTGGCGGCGGTGGTGGCGGACGCGGCCCGGGTGGTCCTCCGCGCGAAGGCGGCGGCGGGCGCAAGTTTTTCCGGCGCAAGAAAGTTTGCAAGTTCTGCGTCGAGAAAATCGAAGACATCAACTACAAGGATTACCGCATGCTCGGGCAATTTGTGGCCGAGAGCGGCAAGATCGTGCCGCGGCGTCTGACCGGCGTGTGCGCGCCGCACCAGCATCGCCTGGCGGCGGCCATCAAGAAGGCGCGGAATATCGCGCTGCTGCCGTTTGCGGGAAGAGCATCGTAGAAACGCAGCTTCTAGCTACTAGCTTCTAGCCTCTAGCTGAACGGGGCGGAAGTTTTGCTTGGCTAGGAGCTAGCAGCTAGAAGCTAGGAGCTATTTTCATGGAAGTCATTCTGAAAGAAGATGTAGCGAAGCTGGGTGCCCGCGGCGACGTGGTGAAGGTCGCGGAAGGCTATGGACGGAATTATCTGTTGCCGCAAAAGCTGGCCATTCAGGCCAACGAGGGCAACAAGGCCGTCATTGTGCAGATGAAGGCCGCTTCGGTGCGGCGCTCCGCCAAGGAGAAGACGCAGGCCGAGGAACTGGCCAAGCAGTTTGAGGGCGTGTCGGTCGCGTTCCAGCGGCGCACGGGCGAGCATGATCAGCTGTTTGGATCGGTCACGTCGAGCGACATCGGCGACGCTCTGACCAAGAAGGGTTTCAACATCGATCGCCGCAAGATCCAGCTGCACGAGCCGCTGAAGACCGTGGGCGAGTTCACCGTCCCGGTGAAGCTGCATAAGGACGTGACCGCGCACTTGAAAGTGGTGATTGAGAAGGAAGCGGTCGCGGAGTAGGGCGGGCTGTCCGGCTTCTTACGTTTGAAGCCTAGTCATACACCTTGTTGCGGTGGGCAACGCGGGTCACGCTGACCAATCTGGTTGCATCGTCGACGATGTACACGATGCGCCAGTCGCCGATCCGGACGCGCCACAGGTCCCTGTAGCCCTTTAGCTTCTTGCATCCTGCGGGTCTCGGATCGAGTGCGAGAGATTCTATCTTTCGGATGACGCGCGTGAGCACCGTATCGGGCAGGGATTCTAGTTCTTTTCGCGCCGAGGGTTTTAGCTCGACGGCATAGCTATTCACGAAGCCGCCCGTGCTTGACGAGGTCGGCCTTCACTTTCTCCAAAGGAACTCCTGCCTCTCCGCGGCGGGACTCGGAAACAAGACCGTCCCAAAAATCCTGGAGCCGGGCTCCGTGCTTTTTCAGGTCGATCAGAACCGCGACCTTCCGGCCTTTGCTGTCCGTGACAAACTGAACTCCAGTCATAGGAGCTATTTTCCCATACCGGAGCTCGATCTGCTACTCGATCTGTTCTTGTGGCGCGCACGTGACCGCGCACTTGAAAGTAGTGATTGAGAAGGAAGCGGCCGCGGAGTAAGTGTTAGGATTTTTTCCCGCGGCTGCCTTACTCCGTCAGGCGGAACTCCCCGTGCAGTTTGGCGGTGGAGTCTTCGCCGACCCATACGTCGAACTGTTCCGGCTCGACAACCCATTTCTTTTCGATCGGGCTCCAGAACTGTAGTTCATCTTTTGCTAGCGTGAAATGCACGGTGCGTTTCGCGCCGGGCTCCAGCGTGACGCGCTCGAAGCCCTTCAATTGCCGCACCGGGCGCGAGGCACTGCCGGCGCGCTGATGGATGTAAAACTGGACTACGGTGTCACCGGTGCGGCCGCCGGTGTTGGTGACGTCGGCCGACACTTCGATCGTGTCTTTGCTCGTCCCCCTAACGCTCGTCCCCCCAATGATCGTCCCCCCGACGATCGTCCCTCCGAGGATCATCCCCCCGACTCGGGCGGTTGGAGTTACTTTCAGATTGTCGAACGAAAACGTGGTGTAACTCAGGCCGTATCCGAACGGATACAGCGGCGTGCTGGGAAGATCCCAGTAGCGCGACTTGAAGTTTGGAGCCGTCTCCGGATTCTGTGTGAGGTTGTGGTTGTAGTAAAGGGGAAGTTGTCCGGCGCTGCGCGGCCAGCTGACGGGCAGATGACCGGAGGGATTCGCGTCGCCGAACAGCACGTCGGCGATGCCACGGCCGCCCTCGCTGCCCGGATACCAGGCTTCCAGAATTGCGGCGACATGCTCGGCGGCCCAGGTTATGTCGAGTGGACGGCCGTTGACCAGCACCAGAACGACGGGCTTTCCCGTGCCCGCTACGGCCTCCAGCAATTCCTCCTGGCCGTTGGAAAGTCTCAGTGAAGATCGCGAGGCGTACTCCGCGCTCATCAAGTCAATCTCACCCAACACGAGGATGGCCACATCGCTGCGGCGGGCAAGTGCGACCGCATCTTGTATCGCCTGCTGCGCTTCCTGCGGAGTCTGAGCTGGCTGCTCCTTCATCGGGACGATAGGAATATTCTCGAACGGCGAAGGAAACTGCCGGGTGAGGTTTGGGCCATGGGCATAAGCGACGCTCACGGCCGAACCCACCTTTTCTCGGATTCCCTGCACAACGCTGACCGTTGGACCGGGCTTGGTCATCGCGCCCCACATCGAGAGCAGGTCGGCGTCGGTATCGCCCAGCGGGCCGATGACTGCGATGGAATGAATTGTCTTGCCGGTTTTACCCAAGCCGTTTTTATCCAAAGGCAGCAGTCCCCCATCATTGCGCAACAGGACGGTCGAGCGCTGCACGGCGGCGCGCGCCATTTGCCCATGCGCGGGATCGTTCAGTACCTGTTCGAGGCGCGAAACATCTGTGTAGGGGTGCTCGAATAATCCCATGCGGAATTTGGTTTCGAGAATCGGTAGTACGGCGTTGTCGATCTGCTGCATCGAAATGTGCCCCTCTTGCAGTTCGATGGGCAAATACTTGAGGTAGACTCCGCTGGCCATGTCCATGTTCAAGCCGGCGCTGAAGGCTTTGCGGGCGGCGTCCTGATTGTCGCGAGCGTAACCGTGCGTGACCAGGCTCCTGACCGCAAAGGCATCGCTCACTACGAAGCCCTGAAAGCCCCACGATTTGCGCAACACTTCATCGAGCAGCCACGGATTGCCGCTGGCCGGCACATCGTTGAGATCCATGTAAGCGCTCATCACGCTGCCAACGCCCGCGTCCAGCGCGGCCTTGAAGGGCGGGAGGTAGACGTTCCACATCTCTTCTTCCGGGATGTAGGAGGAATCGTAGTCGCGACCGCCATCGGCCGCGCCGTATCCGGCGAAGTGCTTCACGCATGCCAGCACATGATCGGGGTTGCCCATTTCCTTGCCTTGAAATCCCAGCACCTGGGCCCGCGCCATCGCGGCTCCGAGGAAAGGATCCTCACCCGCGCCTTCCACCATCCGTCCCCAGCGCGCATCTCGGGCGATATCTACCATGGGAGCGAACGTCCACTGGATTCCCGCGGCGCGAGCCTCTTGAGCCGCGACCGCCTGGGCGCCTTCGACCATTTTCGTATCCCAGGACGAGGCCATGGCGATCGGCGCAGGGAAAATCGTGTGGTAGCCATGAATCACGTCCAGCCCGAACAGCACCGGGATGTGCAGGCGCGATTGTTCCACGGCCACGTGCTGCAGCCGGTTGATCTCTTTGGGATCCGATACCCACAGGACGGAACCAGCGCCGACTTTCTTTAAGATCTCTTCCATCGTCTGGCTCGAGTTCTCACGAAACTCGGGAGCGGGAAAACCGGGAAGCTGCGATAGCTGCGCAATTTTCTCGTCGAGCGTCATTTGCCGCAGCAGGGCGCTGGCTTTGTCACGAACCTGCTGGTCGGTGAGGGGGCTGGCAGAGGCCTGAGCCGAGAGGCGCCAGGGCTGGCAGAGTGACGTCCCCAGTAGAATCAAGGTGCATAGATATCGATTGGATCTGCGCGCGGTTCGTATGGTCATGTGGGTCTCCCGATTCATCTCCCGGCTCTTCTTCGAAGCGGAACTCAACGCAACGCAAACGGGTGTGAGTATACACTCAGGAGAGGCCATGAAATGGCTGCCTCTAAAGGCGGTCATTGGCGACCTTGCGGCTGCACCACGTTTTTTTGCCGACGTAAGGTCCCTCGCGCCGGCTTCGCCGCCACTCAGGATGACATCTGTCGGGATGTCATTGCCCTACGATTAGGGCATTTCACCTGCCAAACCGATGGCTGTTGTTGTGGAGCGATGTTCTGTTTCCTTCTAAATCTTTGTCCCTGAGTCACCTAGGTCACCTAAAAATCCCTGTCCAGCCTATAATTTCTGCTCACGGTTCCTCTGGCGACCCGTCTATTCCTGTGCAAGCCCGGATACGACTTCAACCATCGGGCAGCTAGAGGACACGACGAGACATGCCGGCCGGTGTTTTGGCATTTCCATTTGCGGTTGGCGGAGGGGCCCACTCCAAAGCGAAGAGCGAGCGGGCGCCTAGGACTAGCGAAGACGGGCCCACTGGGAACAAGGTTCATCAGAACGAGATTATTAAGAATCAGGACCCCGCAAGGGGCCGCATGGCTGGGTTAGATCGTCAAGCTCAAGATCGTCGCATCGATGACACGATGCTCATCCGGGAGGCCCAGCGCGGCAACCGCGCCGCCTTCGAGGAACTGGTGCGTCATTACGACCATGCGGTGTTGCGGCTGGCGCTGCATTTGACCGGGACCGAACAGGACGCGCAGGACGTTTATCAGGACGCCTTCCTCAAAGCTTACAAGAACATCGGAAGTTTCCGGTTTGAGTGTTCCTTCTACACCTGGATTTACCGGATCGTCACCAATTTGTGTCTTGACCACTTGCGCAAGCGGAATGTGCGGAAAGAAGACGCGCCGGTTGCGAAAGATTCGTCGGGCGGAGAGTACGATCTGCTCGATCAGGTGCCGGATGTACGGGCGGGAGCGAATCCGGAGCGCGATTTGATGCGGCGGCAGTTGGGGGCGCGGATTTCAGGGGCGCTCGAGAAATTGACTCCGCGGGAGCGCATGGTGTTTGAGTTGAAGCACTACCACGGGCTGAAGCTGCGGACTGTGGGAGAGATTTTGCAGACTACGGAAGAGACGGCGAAGAATACTTTGTTTCGCGCTACGCAGAAGTTGCGGGGAGCGCTGGCGGATATGCGGTAGGGCTAGTTCGGAGTTGGGACTTGGCGGAAGGTGCGACGATGAAATGTGAATGGGTTCGGGAAAATATTGTGCTGCAGGTTTATGGCGAGCTGGCGGATGACGCTCGGCATGAACTGGAGCAGCATGTGGCACGCTGCGCGGACTGCGCGGCTGAACTGAAGGCGGAGCAGGAGTTCCACGCTCTGCTGGCGCAGGATCGCGCGGCGGAGGCCTCGCCGAATCTGGTGGCGGCTTCGCGTATGCGCCTGCAGGAGGCGCTGGAGACGGCCAAGCAGGGCAGCTTCTTCAGCCGACTGGCGTTTGATCCGGCGATCTGGTTGCGGCAGGTGAAGTTCTCGCCGGCGCTGGCTTCGGCGATTCTGATTCTGGGTTTCGCTGGCGGAGTGGCTAGTACGTACAAACTTTATGGGCCGCGCACCACCAATACCGCGGGGATCGCGAACGCGGTGAACCAGACTGGTGTTCCCACCGAGGCTTCGATCGCGGGGATTAGTTCCGTGACTCCCGTGCCTGGCACCGACCGGGTCAGCATCAAGTACAACACCGTATCGACGCAGGAAGCGCAAGGGTCGCTGAACGATCAGCAGATCCAGCAGTTGCTGCTGTATGCGGCACGGAATAACTACAACTCCGGCGTGCGCGTGGACTCAGTGGATCTGCTGGCGCAGAGAACTGGTGACATGCAGGTGCGCGAGGCGCTGATGTATGCGCTGCAGACCGATACAAATCCAGGAGTGCGACTGAAGTCGCTGGGCGCGCTGGGCAACTACGTCAAAAACGACACGAATGTGCGCGACGCCGTGCTACGGGCTCTGGTGAACGATACGAATTCGGGCGTGCGCATCGAGGCGCTGCGGCTGATCGAGCCGGTGAAGGCCGACGGCAGCGTGCGCGGTGTGCTGATGGCACTGGCGGCGAAAGATCAGAGTACGTATATCAAATCGCAGGCGCGGACTATGCTGGCTCAGTTGCCGGAGATTGATTAAGTCGTCCAGCGGCTAAAGCCGCGGTTGATTTTGCGGCACGATCGGTATGCCTGAGGGCATACCCTGATACGAATCGAAAGACATGAATCGAGATGCGATTCGAAATACGAATCGAAAGCACGAATCGAAAGAAGCAAATCGAAGATCAGGATCAGAGAAACGTCGCTGAGATGCGGCGAGAATGAGGAGACTATTTTGAAACGTTCGCTACAAATCTTTGGGTTGGCTGGAGTGCTGGCCCTGCTTGCGCCGTCGGCCTTTTTTACGAAGAGCTGGGCGCAGGAAACACATGTATCGCGCGAAGGCGGAGACTGGGGTCAGGAGATCACGGGCTCGCTGGCGGCGGTCAAGAATTTGCGAGTGAAAGTCGACATGGGCGCAGTGGTGGTGCACGGCAGTCAGACGCAGGGCATTAGTTACGTCATTCATACTCGTTTTGGTTCCTCTTCCGAGCAAGAAGCGCGCCGGCAGTTTGAACAATACAAGATCACCGCATACGTAAAAGGCGATACGGCATGGATCGTCGGCGATTGGCAGGGTGGACGACGGCCGCGGCATTCATCCGGCGAATTCAATATCACCGTACCGCGCGAAATGATGCTGGTGAAGCTCGAAACCGAAGGCGGCAACGTGGAGACCACGGGAGTCGCCGGCCATCTGGAAGCGGAGAGCGGCGGCGGCAATGTGCGCCTCGATGACATTGGTGGAGGCGTGAATGCCGAGACCGGAGGCGGGTCGATTGATGTCGGCACGGTCAGCGGCGATCTCGGACTGCACACGGGCGGAGGTTCGATCGAAGTGCGCCAGGCCAACGGCAAATTGGTAGCTGAAACCGGGGGCGGGAGCATCGACATCCAGTCCTGCGCGCAGGGCGCGGTCGTTGAGACCGGGGGCAACAGCATCACGGTGCGCCATTGCAATGGAAAGGTCAAGGCATCGACGGGCGGCGGCAGCGTTGATATGAGCGATATTGGCGGTCCCGCGGAGATTGAAACTGGCGGGGGAAGTATCAAGCTGACCTCGGCCAAAGGCCACGTGCACGCGGAGACTGGCGGCGGCAGCATTGAGCTGTACGGTGTGCCTTCGGCCAGCGCCGAAACCGGTGCGGGCGGAATTACCGTGAAGCTGGTGAATACCGGCGCCGAGCGCAACGACTCCGATCTGGAAACAGGAGCGGGCGACATCACGGTGTACCTTGCCGCCGATGTAGCCATCAACGTGCGTGCCAGCGTGGATATGGGCAGCGGCCATCACATCACTTCCGATTTCTCGGATATCCACATCAGCAGTGAAGGCGATCAGTGGGGACCGAAGATGCTCACCGCCGAGGGCAAGCTGAATGGCGGTGGACCCACCGTGAAGGTGCGCACTTCGAGTGGTGACATCTGCTTCAGACGCGCGAAATAAAGCTCTTGCTGATTGTCAGCAATCTAACGGGGGAATGACCATGCGCAAATACGTTATGACTGGCACGATGTTGCTGCCGTTGCTTCTCACGTTTTCGCACGCCGCACAGAACCTGTCGGATTCACCGAACCGGGCGTGGATATTCTCCAGCGAAGACAGTGGCACCAGTTCTTATCTCGGGGTCGACATCTCGGATGTGACCACCGACCGATTGAGCGCTCTGAAGCTGAAAGAGGAAAAAGGCGTCGAGGTGACAATGGTCGACCAGGATGCTCCGGCCGGCAAAGCCGGCATCAAGGAGCATGATGTCATCCTCACTCTGAACGGCGCAACGGTCGAGAGCAAGGCGCAGTTGCAGCGCATGATCCACGAAACGCCGGCGGGCCGCATCATTGCGCTGGGGCTCAGCCGCGACGGACAGCCGCTAACCATCAAAGTCCAGCTGGCGGACAAGCACAAGGAGTTCGCGATGGCTGGTCCCGAAATGAAGGACTTTCATGTGAATATTCCCGAGATCCACATCCCGGACATCGACATGCCCGCCATCAACATGGTGATGACCACCTCCTCGGCGCGCAGCGGACTGATGGTCGAGAACCTCACCCCGCAACTGGGAGACTTCTTCGGCGTGAAAAACGGGAATGGCGTTCTGGTGCGCTCGGTGGAGAAAGGCAGCCGCGCCGAGAAGGCAGGGTTACGCGCCGGCGACGTGATCGTGAAGATCAACGAGCAGCCCGTGCACGACACCAGCGACTTCGCCCACGCCGTACGCACGCGCAACGGAGGCTCGGTGAGTGTGGGCGTGATCCGCGACCGGAAAGAACAGAACCTCAATCTGACGCTGCCCGATCGCAAGGAATCAGGCGGCCTCATTGAAGAGGAGAGCTCGGACGACCCTCTGATTGACGCCGAGTCGGCGCTCGAACTGAGCGAACTGCAGCAGGAAGTTGCCGAGTTGCACCCCCAGATGGAGCTTGTGGTGGAAGACGCCAAGACCTCGGCGAAGGAACTTCAGAAGGATCTCTGCGCGCAGCATGACAAAATGCGCCCGCAGGCCGAGAAGCTCAAGAACCAGTCGAAGCTCCGGCAGCAGCGACTCCAGAAGGACCAGAAGAATCTCGAGATGCAGATGCAAGTGCCCCGGGAGTTTCGGGGACGCTGGCTGGATATTTAGCTCTGTTGGCGAGTGAATCCTGGCCGCTAGCGGCCGCGGGCGGCGCTACGGGCCTGACTGGTAAGGCAGACGCGGTTTCGTCCCAGCTGCTTGGCAGCATAGAGTCCGTCGTCGGCTGCCCGGATCATGTCATCCCGGCTCTTGCCGTGCGCCGGGAAAGCTGCAACGCCAGCGCTGATCGTCACCGTCCGGGGCACGCCGGGAAACTGGAAGCCCTCCACCATGCGACGCAGTTTTTCCGCGATGGTGAGCGCCTGCTGCTCGTTGGTCTGGGTCAGCAGGATCGCAAATTCCTCTCCGCCGTAACGGCACACCACATCAATCTTGCGCAATTGCTGGTGGAACAGCGACGAGACCTGCCGCAGGACTTCATCGCCCAGCAGGTGACCGAACTCATCGTTGAGGCGCTTGAACTGATCGATGTCCGCCATGATCACGGCCATGCCGGTTCCGTAGCGGCGGGCACGCTCGATTTCCTCCATGATTCGCAATTCGAAAAAGCGGCGGTTGAAAATGCCGGTCAGTCCGTCAAGGTACGCGAGTTGTTTGACCCGCTCCACGTAATGCGCGTTCTGGATGGAATTGGCGCAAATGTCAGCCACCGATTCCAGTGACTGCAGTTCGCTCTCGCGAAATGCGTCGAGGCGCAAGCTGTGCAGCGTGAGTACGCCGTGCGTTTGTCCAAATGAAATCAGGGGGATGCTCATGCGCGACAAAGATTCCTTGAAAAGCCGCAGGGGCTCAGGCGCGGCGCTCAGATCTTTTTCAATAATCGTGCCGCTGGTTGCGATCACCCGCGACCAGGGGTCCTGGGTAGCGGAAAAACGTCCGCCCGCGGGAAAGCAAGGCGTGAGCGTCCCCTGATGGGCGCGCATGACGAGGTCGCCCTCCTCGCGCAAAAGCAGCGAGACGTGTGAGACCTGAAAGGCCTGCTGAATCACGAGGCAGACGCGGGTCAGCAGATCCTCGAGCTCCATGACGGCGGTGCTTTGCTGCGCGATCGTGTTGATGGCTTCCAGTTGCCGCGCCCGCTGCCGTTCCAGCGAATACAGGCGCGCATTCTGTAGCGCAATCGAAGCCTGGGTAGAGAACAGAGTCAGCAGCTGAATGGTCTCATGGTCGAAGTGATCGATGCGGTCGCTCTGGCAGTCGAGCACGCCGACGACTTCATCGCACACCATGAGTGGAATCGCGAGCTCCGAGCGGGTGGATTGCGCCGCACAGATATAGCGCGGGTCCTGGGTAACGTCGGGAGCATAGACCGGCCGCTTCTTCAAAACCGCCGCTCCGGTGATTCCGTCATGGAAGCCAAGGGAAATCTGGTCCTTGCCGGCATCCCAGCCGATCTGCGAGCGGACGCGCAATTGCTGCTCCTCCTTGTCCAGAAGGAGGATGGCCACGTTCGGCAGCTGAAAAAAGTCACGAGCGATGCCCAGGATTCTCTGCAGCACCTCATCCAAATCAAAGGTGGAGAGCACCGCCTGGCCCGCTTCATAGAGGACCGCAAGTTTCGGCATGGTCGAGAGAATTGTACGTCCGGGGGAGGCGGTTACCGAGGTTCCGAAAGTAACCGGTAGAGGCGTTGGTTGAAAGAAGACCCGTGTCAGGCGCGGCCACAGGGCGCCGCGAAAAGCTAGCGCCACTTTCTAGCGGTGCGGATTAGCCCGTAGACCACGAGACAGAGCCAGAAATCCAGCACCATGCCCAGGTCCAGATGGAGAGGGCGATGCCTTGCGACAGGCGGCAGCGACGGAATCAGGGCAAAGTACACCACGTTCCCCAGGATGATCGCCAGCAGGGCCTGGAGAAAATTAATGAGCACCGGTGGTTTAGACACCATAAAGGGCATCTGAGGATGCCCCATTATTTACGCCCCAGGAGTTAGCCTTTGCAATCAATCGGGGAGGCGGAGCACGCGGTCGGGTGACCACGGTTCAAGCAGGGTTGCAGACTTGCCGATGACTGCCGTAGAGGGCTAGTTCATGAGAGGGAAGGCTCTGGTTTTGGCGATCGTGAGCATGGCATGGTTGTGGGGATGGAGCCAGATCGATGACGACCAGGCCAGAATCTTGAATCTGGAAAATGCGTGGAATCGGTCGGTGCAAACCAAAGACACGGCAGGGCTCGATATGCTGCTGGCGCCGGAGCTGGTGTACGTCGGTATCGAGGGCAAGCTGTTGAGCAAGGCGGAGTATATGGCCAGCATCCAGTCGCAGCAGGAGCATCCCACACGAGTGGTGAGCGAATCCATGAAGGTGCATGTCTTCGGTGCGGCTGCGATCGTCGACGGCGTGTATCGGGAAAATGGCATGAAGAAGGGGAAGCCGTACACGTTGCGAGCACGCTTCATCGACATGTGGGTACGCCGCCGGGATACTTGGGTGTGTATAGCCAGTGACGGGACGGTGATGGAGCCTTGAGCAAAAACCGCGGACCAGCGAGCCGCCATGCGCTCCTGCTAACATTCTCTTGCCACGCCCACGGAACTCTAGCGCATGCTCGAACTCTCTACCCCCGTCCAATATGTGAAGGGCGTCGGCCCGCGCATTGGGGAAGTTCTTGCTGCCAAGGGGATTCGCACGGTCGGCGACCTGCTTCATTATCTGCCTTTTCGCTATGAAGACCGGCTGAACCCGCGCGGGATTTCGGAACTGCGGGCGGGCGAGATGGCCACGGTAGTCGGCGAAGTGCGCAATTCGGGGCTGTTCCGCACGCGCAGTAAGCCGATTTTTCAGCTGACCATCGGGCAGGGGCGCGCCCGCCTGCGCTGCCTGTGGTTCAATGCGACCTACCTGCAGGACAAGTTCAAGCCCGGCCAGATGATCGCCCTGTACGGCAAAGTCGAGGAAGATCAGCGCAGCCGCGAGTTGCAGATCGTGCAGCCGCAGTTCGAGATATTGGGCGACCCGACAGATTCCGGCGAAGGCGGCGCTGAGAAAGGCGCAGGGAATGCCGCCGAAAAGAAAGCTGCCGAGTCTTTGGAAATCGGGCGCATCGTTCCGATCTATGAGGCGATTGGACGACTAACACCCCGCTGGTTCCGGCGAGCGATTCGCACCGCGCTCGATAATCTAACGCCCGACCTGCCAGACCCCATTCCCGCTGCGGTGCGCGCGCATCTCGGCCTGATTTCACCGCGCGCCGCGCTGTGGAATGTGCACTGGCCTGAGCCTGGGGAAAGTTTTGAAGCCTTGCAGTCCTCCCGGACCCCGGCGCACATCCGCATGATCTTCGACGAGCTGTTCTTTGTGGAACTGGGCCTGGAGTTGAAACGGCGCGAGCAAAAAGCGCAGACCGGAATCGCATTTCGGCTGGACGACCGGGCGCGGGCGGCGATCAAGAAAATCTTGCCGTTTCATCCCACGGCCGCGCAGAAGCGGGTTCTGAAAGAAATTGCCGCGGACATGGAAAAGCCTTATCCCATGCGGCGTTTGCTGCAGGGCGATGTGGGTTCGGGCAAAACGATTGTGGGCTTCGAGGCGGCGATTATCGCGATCGAAAACGGCTGCCAGGTAGCATTGATGGCTCCTACGGAAATTCTTGCGCAGCAGCATTATTT
>JBEKRY010000069.1:0-19248 GCA_049517555.1 Candidatus Sulfotelmatobacter sp.
CCGCGATCCGCAGGGCGGGCACATCGACCGTAACGAGAATGGCGAGCCCACTGGCATTTTGCGGGAAACCGCACAGCAGGCGGTGCTGGGTGTGATTCCCAAGCCGACGCACCGGTTGCGCCGCGACGCTCTTGAAGTCGCGCTCGCTGATCTGGCTGAGCATGGGGTGACCTCCGCGCAGGATTATTCGCCGAACTGGGAAAACTTCGAGATTTACGAAGAGCTCGAAAAAGAAGGCAAGCTGACGGCGCGCATCTCGGAATGGCTGCCCTTTGACGATCCGCTGGAGGAGTTAAACCGCAAGCGCAACTCCCATCCGCAGTCTGATCTGATGCTGCATACTGGCATGCTCAAGGGATTCATGGATGGTTCCCTGGGATCGCACACGGCAGCGATGCTTGAGCCCTACGCGGACGATCCGCAGAACTCCGGCTTGCCGCGTTACGAGGCGCAGAAACTGAACGACATGACCAAGGAGCGCGTGCAGGCGGGCTTCCAGATTGGTTTTCACGCCATCGGCGACAAAGGCATACAAATGGCGCTGGATGCCTTTGCCGGAGCCGAAAAGGCTGCACATGACGCACACGTGAAAGCGCCCGACGGAGGCGACGACTTCCGCCTGCGCATTGAACACGCCCAGGTCACGACGCTGGCGCAGTTCGCCCAGTTCAAAAGCTTGAAAGTTATCGCCTCCATGCAGCCCGGTCATGTGCTCACCGACATGCGTTGGGCGCAGGACCGTCTGGGGCCGAGGCGGGCGGCAACTTCTTATGCCTGGCTGACTTTTCTGAATAAAGGCGTGACGCTCGCCTTTGGCACGGATTATCCGGTGGAACCGGTCTCGCCGTTCCGCGGGCTTTACGCCGCGGTGACCCGAAGGAGCGAAGACGGCAAGCAGGAATATTTCCCCGCGCAGCGGCTCACGATGGATCAAGCGATTTCCGCCTACACGACGGGTTCAGCCTTCGCTGAATTTGAGGAGAAAGAGAAAGGCAAGCTGGCGCCGGGCATGCTCGCGGATTTTGTCGTCCTCGACCGCGACATAACCGGCGCCTCACCGGAGAAGTTGCTGGGCGCGAAAGTCCTGCGCACCGTCGTTGGCGGCAAAACGGTGTACGAAGCCAAGTAGGCCCTGGCCTTGGGCTTGTAAGAGTCTCAAGTTCGGATTTGTGGAGTTCGAGGAAGAACGATTCGTATCAGGGCATGCCTTCAGGCGTGCCACGCTCGACAAGCATTGCACACCCGCTTTAGCGGCTGCATGCTGTCGTGTGGCAAGCCAGAGCGGCTAAAGTCGTTCGTGTTTCGCGCGTCTGGGCGGCACGGCAAGCGATGCCCTGATACGAATCCTTTTTCTCAAAACTGCAACCACCTAAATTCATCGCTAGAGAGATTCGTTCGCAGCGCTTTATCCCAATTCAGCGAGTCATCAAACGGTTTCGCGGGTTTATGCGTCTAAGTGAAAGCCCCGGCTGCAGGCGTGTTATCGTGCGCATCCGGGTGTCGGGTAAATGGGTATAATAAAAAAGTTTGGGTGTTTTGGAGGAAGTGGACCTATGGATTCGGGCGCAATGTGGATGCGCATGAAGGCTCACGGCTGGGCCTACACGCTGAGTATTCTGGCAACGCTTTCCGTCGGCATTCTGATCGGGACGGTGATTTCCTACGGAGTCAAAGGGAAAGAAGGGCAAGGACAAAAGAGCGATGCGACGCCGCTCACCATGCCTTCGCCGCAGCAGATGTCGAACACGTTTTCGCAGATCGCGAAGCAGCTGGAACCGAGCGTGGTCAATATCAATACGGAATCGACCATCAAGAACGTCCACCGTCGGCGTCCCGGGCAAGGTCAGGATGATGAAGAGGGCGGCGGCGATGGCAGTGGCGGAATGGATGACTTCTTCAACCACTTCTTCGGTGGTCCGGGCGGCCAGGCGGGGCCTGGAGGCCAGGGGGACGGCGCCATCCGCGAGCGTTCGCTGGGTTCGGGCGTAATTGTCGACCCCAAGGGATACATCGTGACCAATCGGCACGTGATCGAGAAAGCCGACCGCATTCGGGTTCGCTTCGAAGACGATCCGCCGGGCGTGCAGCACGATGCCAAGGTGATTGGCGCCGACCAGGAAACGGACCTGGCGGTGATCAAGGTTGACCTGGACCGTCCGCTGCCGGCTGCGAAAATGGGCAATTCCGACAGCATGCAGGTGGGCGACTGGGTTCTGGCCGTGGGCAGCCCGTTCGGGCTATCCGAGACAGTGACCGCGGGAATCGTTTCGGCCAAGGGACGCGACATTGTGCCCGGCCGTCAGTTCCAGACTTTCATTCAAACCGATGCGGCGATCAATCCGGGCAACTCCGGCGGACCGCTGGTCAATATGAACGGGGAAGTGATCGGCATCAACACCGCGATTCTGAGCGAGACCAACGCCTATGCGGGCGTGGGTTTTGCCCTGCCGTCGAAAACCGTGGTCGATGTCTACAACCAGTTGACCGGGCCGGAGCACAGGGTTTCGCGCGGTTCGATTGGCATTATGTTTGACGCGGTGGAGAATCCGGCGATTGCCCGGGTTTACGGCAATGGATCGGGTGTGACGGTTTCGAGCGTGGTGCCGGGCAGTCCCGCCGACCAAGCGGGATTGAAAGTGGGCGACACCATCACCAGCGTCGACGGCAAGAAGGTGAGCAAGGGCGCCGAACTGGTGGGCGACATCGCCTCCCGCAAAGCGGGATCGAAAGTCACACTGACATTCCTGCGCAACGGAAAATCTCAGGAGACGTCGGTGACCATTGCGGATCGCGCCAAACTGTTTGCAGCGCGGCTCGGGGACACCCAGGATAGCGACGACGAGAGTACGCCGAAACAGAGCAAGTTCGGCGTGACGGTTCGCAAGGTGACGCCGGAGATGGCCGACCGTCTCGATATTCCTCAGGGGAAAGGCGTGATCGTGCAGGACGTGAAGCCGAATTCGTTCGCCGAAGACGTGAATCTCGGACGCGGCGACATCGTTCTGGAAATCAACAAGCAGCCGGTGAACAGCGAAGAAGATTTTGCCCGCATCGAGTCCAGCCTGAAGAGCGGCCAGGATGTGGTTTTCCTGGTGCGGCAGCGGGGCTCAACTCGTCAGGACGGCACGATCTTTCTGCCGGGTACACTTCCGTAACCGAAATTGGCCCAACGGGAACTGGCACTGTAGCGTCCAATCGAGGATGATTACAATGCGAGTCCGGTTGGGCCTTTTCATTTTTACGGAAGGTTAATTTGCGGTTTGCAGAAGGCCGTGGTTCGATGCCCACTCGGTTTTCCTGCGGTGAAGGTTTCACGTTGAAGCTCTCGACTGAAATCCGAGGAGCACGATTTCGCGCAGGCTGTGCGCTGTTGCTGGCCTGTGCGTGCGTTCCCGTGTTGGCTGCAGGCCAAAGTTCCGCCGCCGATAACGCTCCAAAAACGACGGCGAGCGCCACCACCGCTCCCCAGCATCCAAAGGCGACGCCGACGGCAACAACCTCCGTGCCGGGGGCTAAGACGAAATCCAGCACCCAAAAATCTGGCACAACGACTTCCGCTTCGAAGAAAAAGTCTGGCGCCAAGATTCACACGGCATCGTCCGGAAAGCACCCTTCTCGGAAGAAATCAGCGCGGGCACGGGGCCAGCAGAAAATCGACTCCGAGCGAGCCGAGGCCATTCAGGAAGCTCTGATCCGCGAGCATTATTTGTCTGGCGAAGCCACGGGCAGCTGGAACCAGGCCAGCGAAGAAGCCATGCGTCGCTATCAGGCGGATCATGGCTGGCAGAGCAAGGAGGTCCCCGACTCGCGGGCGCTGATCAAGCTGGGTTTGGGGCCGAGCAAAGACCATCTGTTGAATCCGGAAAGCGCGATGACTACAGTGCCCGATCCACCGCGCGCGCAGTCGATGCCCACTACCTCGCACAGCCCAACGCCGGCGGCCGACCCGGCTCCCGGACCCGTTTCCAACCCCTCCGATTCTTCCCATCCGCAGTAGAAAATCAGCAATTAGCAGTTAGCACTTAGCATTTGGCCGCACAGGCTGGCGAAGCTCCATGCCAGAAGTTCGAACGTGCAAGTGCCACTGGCCGGAGGAATCTCGGAACAGGCGTGGCTAAATGCTAGATGCCAACTGCTATACGCTAGTTTTTCTTGTAGCTCGTCATTACCGGCCGCGGGAAGTAAGGCAGCGGCTGATTGCTGATGATGGCCCGCGGATTCGCTTCGACCAGTGCCTCGGCGATTTCTTCTCCGCAGACTTCCGCGGCGGCCTCGCGCGAAGTGGAAAGAACCGGGACGCGCTTTTCGAGGTCATGCGCATCGGTGGCGAGAACGTGTACGGCCTGACGTTCGAGCAGCCAGGTCGCGGCCTGCCGCACGCGCTCACCCCAGAATCCCGTCAATGCCGATCCGGTCATCTGAACCACGCAGCCCTGTTCGGCCCACTCCACTACTCGCGACAGGCTCTCGCGCAGGATCGGGTTGCGCTCGGGATGAGTGATGATCGGCGTGATGCCGCAGTCTCCCAGCTTGGAAAAAGAATCCGTAGTCTGCTCCGGCACACCGTAGTTGCTGAACTCGACCAGCAGGTAGCGCGTGCCTTCGATGACGTAGCGGGTCGGATGGGCGAGCGCGTCCTGAATGTTTTCGTAAGAAAGGTGAAAGTCGCAACCCAGGCTCAGTTTCGGCGAGTCGCCGACGAGTTGCTGCAGGTGCGCCAGCAGTCCCTGCAGGTACTGGCGATCATAAGGATAGCGGTCGTTGGCGTGCGGCGTGGCGACCATGTGCGTGATGCCGTCGGCGGCGGCCGCGCGGCACATCGCCACTGAGACGTCCCAGGATTTGGGCCCGTCGTCTACTTCCGGCAGGATATGAGAATGAATGTCGACCACAGTTGTACAAACCGTCAAGTACGAACCGGCACGCTCCCGGTCTTACCTATGTTTTGATTTAAGCAGATTCGTCGGCAAAGGCCAAGCGCAGGATGCACGTGTAATAGCATAATGTCCGAGGTTTGAAAGCCATGTCGCCAACTCCGCTCGCGCTCGTTACGCTGCTCGGCGTGATCCTCTGCTGGATCGTCTTCGCAGGCATCTTCCTGCTACGCAAGCGTCCTCCAAAAGAAACGGAAGCGAAGCGCGATGGTCGCGCCCTCCTGGGGGTCTTCTTGCAAATGTGCGGTTATTTTCTCGTCTGGTTCCAGCCGCCGGGGACTCGATTCTTGCCGCCAGTCGCCGCGCTTTCCGGAGTCCTCGGAATCGTTTTTGCGGTGTTCACGATTTCGCTGGCCGCCGTCTCCGTTTGGCTGATGAAGTCTGCCGTGCGCACGCTGGGAAAGCAGTGGGCGGTGGCGGCACGGCTGGTCGAAGGCCACAAGCTAATCACCGAGGGGCCGTATGCCTACGTTCGGAATCCAATCTACACCGGCATGTTTGGAATGCTGCTCGCAACCGGGTTGGCGATGGAGCACTGGATCGCGACCATTGCCGCAGTGGTCATTTTTGCCGCGGGCCTGGTCATCCGGGTGCGAACCGAAGAGAAGTTGCTGAGGGCGGCCTTCGGCCAGGAGTTTGAAGATTACGCCCAGCGTGTGCCGGCGGTCATTCCAGGGATTTACTGATTCGAGGTTTTACCAGATTGTCGGAACCGCGCGGGAGCTGCGAATTTCTTTTGTCCGCCGTGATGAGGGGCAGATCCTCAATGAGTGCGGTAGCGCCAAGAACGCGGTCCACCCGATCCTTGGGATAGCTTGGCGGCAACGAGAATGCCTGGATGGCAATCCTGCCTGTGATCGGCAGGATAGTGAAACGGCGCTCCACGTCGAAGGGAAAAGTCTTTAAGTCCGGGTTGAGGTCAATCTGCCCGTAACTTGCAAGCCTTGCGATTTCTAGAAGGGTCATGCACGACACCGCCAGACCCTGCTCTTTTGCGCGCGCCTCTTGGATCGCTTTCTGTGCTCTTGGAGATATGCGCTGATGATCGCGAGCCAGCCAGAGGACCACGTGAGTGTCGAGCAAGATCAATATAGATCGCCCCACTCTTCGGGGCTGAGAATGGGAGAGACGATGTCTCCCTTGATTTCGATTGTTCCCTTACCGTTAAAGAAGCCGAAGATGTCGTCTTTTTCTTTCTCCACCGGAACGAGCTTCGCCACCGGCTTCCCGCGCTTGGTGATGACGACGGATTCGCGCTTAGCGGCAACTTCGTCCATGATGGCGAGGCAGCGAGCTTTGAAGGTGCCGGCGGGGATGGTTTTAGTTTTCATGGGCATGAGATCATGGTCATTGTACCGTGGTCATAATGGAGTTGGCGATTCAGCCCGATTGCAGAGGGTCAACTCTCGTAATGGCCTGTCAACGTCAGTAACCTTGCGCGGCTCCTCTCATCCCACATAATCGATTCTGCGTGAAGAAGTTTGCGAAGGGTGGGTGAAATGGGAAAGACACATCGGGTGATCGCAGCAGTCGGGTGCTTGCTAGTTTCGCTGTGCGTGGTTGCCCAGGTGGGCGGCAGCCCACGCAAAATCGTGTTGCCAAATCCCAGGTTGATTCATTGCCGTTCGGTGGATTGCTCGCAGTTGTGGAAGCAGGATTCGGGGGATGGTGGTGCGGTTTATCCGGCGCAGATTCTGACAGACGTTGTGGACGGTGAGATCGTTGGACTCACTGCCGTTTACGACAAGTCAGTATCGACACAGGAACTCCAGGCTGCAGTAGACGCGCTCTATTCGAAGTCGATAGCGGTGCAGGGCAGCAAAGGGTGCGTTTGGCGGGTCGAACCGGAGCAACTGGCTATCCAGTTATCCGGCAGGAACGACGGAGCCACACAACTAACGTATTTGAAGTTTGTCAAGTATGGCGAGTTGTGCGCTCTCGTGCCTTCGGCGCACATCGATCCTTCTGCCAAGAACGTTTGCGGAAAATAGTTATGGATCAATCGCCATAACACTCTTGAGTCGAAGAACAACCCTACCCAGGTCACACGCTTGTGATGTGTCCTCAGTGCCGAATCAACTCCCATACCTCTCCCGAATGAAGTCCGCGATTCCCGCGTAGGCCTTCGTCAGCGTCGCCTCGTCCGGCAGGAATACGATGCGGAAGTGCTGTGTGCCCGGCTTCTGCCCGAAGCCGGAGCCGTGGACGACCATGACATGTTTCTGGCGAATCAGTTCCTTCACGAAGATTTCGTCACTCTCCGGGATATCGATTTTGGGGTAAGCATAAAAAGCCCCGCGCGGCGCCACGCAACTCACGCGCGGCGTCGCCTCGCACCATTTCTGGGTGAGATCGCGGCGGGAGCGCAGCTTGCGCTGGACTTCGATGAGGTGATCCTGCGGGCCTTCCAGCGCGGGCTTGATCGCATACTGTTCGGGATGGTTGGCACAGAGGCGCGCGCGCAGCAGACGATGTATGCCCTCGGTATAAGCCTTTACCGCGGCGGCGTCGCCGGAGACGATGCCCCATCCGATGCGCCATCCGGGGACGAGGTAGTTCTTCGACATGCCACCGAAGGTCACGCAGGGCACGTCGGGCGCGACTGAGGCGAATGCGATGTGCGGCGTGTCTTCCAAGATTAGCTTGTCGTAGATCTCGTCGGAGAAGACGATCAGATTATGGCGCCGCGCGAGATCGGCGACTTGCTCCAGCATCTGGCGTGTGCACAGCGATCCGGTAGGGTTGTTGGGATTAATCAGCACGATGCCGCGGGTGCGGGGCGTGACCTTGCGTTCGATATCGGCTAGTTCGGGATGCCAGGCGTCGTCTTCGTTCAAGTCGTAGGCATTGAGCGCGATGCCCAGCTTGCATAGCACGGCCGAGTACAGCGGATAGTCGGGATTCGGCGTGAGGATGTCTTCGCCGGGATTGACCAGCGCCGAGATGCAGAGATCGACGGTCTCACTCACGCCTGCCGTGACGAATACATCCTGCACCGTGGTGATGCCCTTGCGCGCGGCCTCACCGCGAATCGCTTCGAGCGCTTCCCGAACTCCGGGCGACGGGGCGTAGCCGTTCTTGCCGTCGCGCATGGCCTTATAGGCGGCCTCGATAATGTGGGGCGGCGTCTGAAAATCGAAATTCAGCGGATCGCCGACATTCAGCGGAAGAACCTTGTGTCCCTGGGCGATGACTTCGTCGGCAACGCTGGCCAAGTCGCGGATGGCGTAGCGGACGTTTTCGAGACGCGTGGCGGCGGCGATTTCGCGAGCTTGAGTGGAGGGCATACAGCCAAATTCTAACCTTAGAGGGCGCGCAGGACGCAGGGAAATCGCGAAAAGGGCTCCAACCAAGGGCCTTCACCACAGAGGACACGGAGGACACAGAGGATTTCAATCATCTTCTTCTTCCTCTGTGTCCTCCGTGTCCTCTGTGGTGAACGGGTTAGTCTTCCCGGTCGATCTGCGCCTTCTGCAGCTTGTCGGAATAATCCACGTACACTGCCTTCCACTCCGTGTAGAAATCAATCGCGCCGATTCCGCCCTCGCGATGGCCATTGCCGGTTGCTTTGGTGCCGCCGAAGGGCAGGTGCACTTCGGCGCCAATTGTCGGTGCGTTGATGTAGGTGATGCCGGCGTAGAGGTCGCGAATCGCCGAGAACGCTTTGTTGACGTCCTTGGTGTAGAGTGCGGACGACAGGCCGTATTCGATTCCGTTGGCGATCTCGATGGCATCCTCGAGATCGTTGCAGGGGATGATCGAGACCACGGGTCCAAAGATTTCTTCCTGCGCGATGCGCATCTTGGGGTCGACGTCGGTGAAGACGGTCGGCTCCATGAACCAGCCATGTTGGTAATCGCCCTGGTCGAGCCGATTCCCGCCGCAGACCAGCTTCGCGCCTTCGTTCTTGCCGATCTCCACGTAGCTGAGATCCTGTTTCAATTGTCGCTCGTTGATAGCAGGGCCCATTTGTACAGTTTCATCAAGGCCGTTGCCGACTTTGAGCTTCTTCGCGCGTTCGACCAGACGGTCGATGAATTCGCGATACACGCCTTTCTGCACGATGATCCGGCTGGTCGCGGTGCAGCGCTGGCCAGTCGTACCAAACGCGCCCCAAAGGCCGCCTTCCATGGCGAGGTCGAGGTTGGCATCGTCGAGCACGATCATGGGATTTTTGCCCCCGAGTTCCAGCGAGCAATGCTTGAAGCTCTGCGCCGCGATGCCGCCAATGATGCGACCCACCTTTGACGAGCCGGTAAACGAAACCGCACGAACGTCGGCGTGTTCGGCGAGCGGCGCGCCGGCCTCCGGGCCGTATCCGGCGATGATGTTGATCACGCCTTTCGGCAGTCCGGCGTCCATAAGAGCGCGCACCAAATTAAAAGTGGAGAGTGGCGTGTCCTGGGCGGGTTTGATGACGCAGGTATTCCCACAGACGATTGCCGGCAGCAGCTTCCAGGAAGAAATTGCCATCGGGAAATTCCAGGGCGTAATCATGCCGCAGACGCCGATCGGCTGGCGCACGGCCATGGCGAACTTGTTGGGCATTTCCGACGGCACTGTGGGACCAAACAGGCGGCGGCCTTCGCCGGCGTTGTAGTAGGCGGCGTCAATGGCCTCCTGTACGTCGCCGCGCGTCTCGGCGAGAACCTTGCCCATTTCGCGGGTCATTTCGCGGGCGTAGTCTTCCTTGCGTTCGATCAGGATTTCAGCGGCGCGGAAAACGATTTCTGCTCGGCGCGGCGCAGGCACCAGTCGCCATTTGGTGAAGGCGCGCTTGGCGGCGGCGACGGCGGCGTCCACGTCGGCTTTGGCGGATTTCTGGAAGATGCCGACCAGGTCGCGCGTGTCGGCAGGATTGCGATTTTCGAATGTCTCTCCGGTCGAAGCCTCGACCCACTCGCCGTCAATGAAATTCTTGAAGACCTTGGTCTTGCCGTAGCTGAGCGTGGCTGGACTGGTCAAGGTATCGGTTGCCATGATTTCTCCTGGGCTTCTGAAATGGGGTTCCTGATATGAAGGCTTGAATATTGATGCTACAGCTGGGGCAGAAGGTGCGGCAAGGGAAGGGCGGCAAACGGCTACCGCCACTTTTTCACGTGCGGCCAGAGAGTAGCCAGCGAATCGAACTTCTTGCCTCTGCAAATGTAGACGTCAATCTGCTGCTCCAGCGCATATGGATTTGCCGCCGAGGTCCCGACGTAGTCGACCTGCTGCCAGAGTTGTTCCAACTTTTGCCGGCTGTCGTCGAGCACGATCATGCAGTTGCCGGAGTAGTTGCGCGGTCCCCAGAGAAACCAAGTCTGGTGGCCGCTGAGTGAAGCGGGCAAGCCGTTGCGCCGGCCAAGAAAATCGATGGCTCCGGCCTGTCCATAATCCTGGGCGAAGATGCCGCAGTCCTGACGCTCTTCGGGGGCGAGTTGATTCCACGCGATTGTGGTCTCATCCACAATTTCCTGCCATCCGAACTGGTCGGAATACCATTGCGGCAAGGCAGCGCGCTCGTGCGCGTGTTCCGTGACAGGGAGTTTGAACGGCAGATGCTTCGCGTATACGAGGAAGCGATCAGGAGAAAGAACTGGGACCACGATCGGCGAGAGGTAAACGCCGTCGGCCAGCAGAACGACAACAATCACCGGCTTCAACCACTGCAGGCGCCGCCGCCCGCTGTTCGAACGCTCGTTGGCCTGTCCATCCGTTCGAGTTTCCGTCCATCCGTCAATCGCCCCCTCGATGACCACCGCACCCGCCGCCAGCAGCATAGGATAGACCGGCGCCAGGTAATAAATCTTGCCGTGCAGCACAAAGAAAACGGCATAGCAAACCAGATAGCACCACCCCAGGAAGCGATACGGCCTGAGCCGCGCCGAGAACAGCAGGAATAACAATCCCCTCAGCCAAATCGGCAAGGTGAGAGGATTCACCAGCAGGATCTGCTGCCACAAGAACTGAACTGGTCCGAGTACAACGTCGCGGCCGTCGGCTTTGATGTTGTGAATCAGTTGCACAAACGGCCAGTCATAGTGGATGTTCCACAGCAGGTTCGGCAGGAAGATCAGAAAGGCGGCGAGTCCGCCCAGCCAGATCCATTTGTCGGCAAAGGCCCGCCGCTGCTCGGTCAGCAGCAGGCCCACGACAATTCCGAAGCCGAAGACGGCGATCGAATACTTCTCTTCCATGCCGACGCCGGCGGCCACGCCGAACCACAGCCAATACCGCGGGTCGTTCCTCCTAATGGAGAGAATGGCGAAGTAGGCGCAGCCCATCCACAGGTTGGGTTCAAGACAGTTCGTGCCAAGCAGGCTCCCGTTCGACAGATACTGGGGCACAACGACTGCGCAAATGGCGCTCAGGACGACGGCAAACCGGCGTCCGCCCAGCTCGCGGCCGAGAACCGCCGTCTGTACCACCAGCAACGACGACGCTAGGGCAGGGATAAACCGAATGCTGCGCAGCGAGTCTCCCAGGACCGAGCGGCAGATGCGAATCAGAAAGGGAATTAGCGGCGGCTGGTCGACATAGCCCCACTGCAGGTGGTTGCCGCAAACGATGTAATTGAATTCATCGCGGAAATAGCCGTAGCGGTTGTTGAAATAGATGTGGAACAGCAACTTGGCCAGCGCGATCGCCCAGACGATTGCCATACCAGAAGCGAGAAACGGTTGCCGGTTGCGATTTGAATCCGACAACGCTGCGGGAGTGCTGGCCATGGGCAAGCAAGAATATCTGATCCGGAGGGAAGTTTCACCAGCGGCAGACAAACTCTTGACTTGGTCCAAACCGGCATGGCGGAGCGCCGCCCTTCGCACTTCGGTAATGTCCCAAACTGATTACCTGTTTTTTCCTCGGTTTTGCTTGTGCTAACTTTGATCGTTACCGCATATTTACTGAGGTTTCTCGGTCCAAGTGTCTTCTGACGATCGCAAATCGGGGATCCACGTTGCGTGGACGACCATCACGTACCGCAGCGTAGTCCTGCTGGTCCTCGCGGCCGTTGCGATACTGTTCATCGCCATTCGCCTGGTGTTTCCACAATTCACGCAGAACAGCGTGAAGGCGGGGGAAAATCTCGCCGGCAGATTGTTGGAACGTGTGGAAGGGATGGCTCCGGCGGCCGGTACGGGAGGTTCGACTGCCCAGCAGGCACATTTCACGGCTCTCGACGGCACGGTGCGCGTGAAAAAGGGCAGCGGCAATAGTTGGGTCACGGGTGATTACAGCATCCCCCTGGAAAAAGGTGACGTGGTCCAGACCGGTTCGGAAGGCATGGCCAAAGTTGTTTTCAACGACGGCACCAGCTACACCGTGAAACAGGATTCGCTGATCGTGATCGAGGAGAACTCCGCCAACGACCAGCAGCAGACGAACGTCGCTGTGACCGTCAGCACCGGAACCGTCGATCTTTCGACCGCCACTTACAGCCAGGGTTCAAAATCGCAGGTGATCGTAGCGGGAGCGACGGCGTCTCTGTCTCCGGAGTCGGCGGCGCAGGTGCATAACGATCCCAAAGCCGATCAGCACGAAATCCTGATGAAAAAAGGTACCGGCGAGGTCACGCGCAACGGCGAGACGGTCGAACTCGCCAACTGGGAAAAGGTGAGCTTCCAGGGGCAGCAGTCGCGCATGGAGAAGGACAAAGAGATTGGTCCGCCTACGCCAATCGCTCCCGCCAACATGGCGCCACTATTTTCCGCGGGTGCTGCCACCAAGGACGTGGAATTTTCCTGGACGGCGATGACGAATGCAGTTGGTTACCGCTTGCGCATCTCCCGCAACCCTTACTTTTCTTCTACACTGGTTGATAAGAAGGTTAATACGGCGGCGGTAACGGTTACGAGCCTCGGGGAAGGCGCTTATTACTGGATGGTGCAGTCCTATGACGCCAGCGGGAAGGAATCGCTGGAGAGCGAAAAGAATCGCTTCACCATTATTTCCAAGGGCAAGGACACGGAAGCCATTCAGTTAGAGCTGGATCCTTTCATTCAGCACGGGCACGTGATTGAAGTGACGGGCAAGACCCAGACCGGCGCGCGAGTGATGGTGAATGGCAGTGAAGTTCCGATGATCAATTCCGACGGCGGCTTCCACTATTTCACCCCGCCGCTGCCGCCCGGGGAAGCCGTGATTACGGTAACGGCCCAAACGGCGCAGGGCGGAGTGAACACGCAGCAGCAGAAGATCATTATTCAGTAATCGATTTTTGGTTTCGTTTTTCGGTTTCAGCAGGATTGCCGGGCATTTCGTAGAATAAAAAAGCCAGCACCCTGACAAATAAAACTCCGGGAGACTCCCGGGTTAAAGCATCACGCAGAAAGACGCGGGAATATTTCGTCATGTCAAACAACGGATTCCGATCAGGACCGACACGCAGTCATAATCTCCGGTCGCTGTTCAGTATTTTTTCGAGCGACCTGGCCATCGACCTCGGCACCGCCAATACCCTGGTGTATGCGCGCGGCAAGGGCATCGTGGTGAACGAGCCTTCGATTGTCGCCATCAACAAGAACACGGGCGAGGTTGAGGCGGTCGGCAAAGAAGCGAAAGAGATGCTGGGCCGCACGCCCGGCAACATCGTCGCCATCAAGCCCATGAAAGACGGCGTAATCGCCGACTTCAAAGTCACCGAGAAGATGCTGAACTATTTCATCCAGAAGGCGCATAACCGCAAGATGCTGGTGCATCCGCGCATCGTGATTGGCGTGCCATCCGAGATCACGCAGGTGGAAAAACGCGCGGTCATGGATTCCGCGTATCGCGCCAAGGCCAGTGAAGTGCATCTGGTTGAGCAAGCCATGGTTGCAGCCATTGGCGCGGGCCTGCCCATCACCGAGCCCAGCGGCAACATGGTGGTCGATATCGGCGGCGGCACCACCGACATCGCAGTCATCTCTTTGAGCGGCATCGTCTACTCGCGATCCGTGCGCATGGCCGGCAACCAGATGGACGAAGCGGTCATGAACTATCTGAAACGGAAATACAACCTGCTGATCGGCGAGCGCACCGCCGAACAGATCAAGATGGAAATCGGCTCCGCGCACCAGCTCGACAAGCCCATGACCATGGAGATCAAAGGCCGCAACCTGATCGAAGGGGTGCCCAAAACAATTACGGTTGACGACGGCGAAATCCGCGAAGCTCTCAGCGAATGCGTTTCCACCATCATGAACGCGATCCGCGTCGCGCTTGAGCGCACGCCTCCTGAACTTTCCGCCGACATCAGCGACCGCGGTATCGTGCTCACCGGCGGCGGCGCGCTCCTCAAGAATCTCGACAAACGGATCCGCGAAGAAACCGGACTGCCCGTTTCGATCGCCGACGACCCGCTCTGCAGCGTGGTGCTTGGCACGGGCAAGATGCTCTCGGATTTCAAGCTGCTGAGGAAGATCTCAATCGAGTAGAAAAGCAGGGGAAGGCGGCCAACGGTCAGCGCCAGAACATCTGACCCCTAATCCCTGACCCCTGACCTCTGATTTTATGGAATCCGTACTCGGCCGCTACCGTAACCTCGTCATTCTTGTAGGCGTGTTGTTTCTGCAAGTGCTCGGGCTGGCGACGCAGGTCAAGCGCGGCGGCGGCAACGATCCCGAAAGCACGCGCCTCATCCGCATCTGGGCGGTGGGCGCAATCAGTCCTTTCGAGCGGGCTTTGGTTTGGGGCGAGAACGGCGTCGGCAATCTCTGGCATAGCTACTTTTATCTGCGCGGTGTGCGCGCCGAGAACCGCCAACTGAAAAACCAGATTGAGCAGATGCGTCTCGAACAGGTGCGGCTCAGTGAAGACGCTGCCCAGGCACGGCGCTTGCAAGGTTTGGTGGCCTTCAAAGAGCAGTTCATCTCCCGCACCGTGGCCGCTCAGGTTATCGGTTCCAGCGGCAGCGACCTTTCGCGGACGATCTATATCGATAAAGGCGAGAACGCCGGCATAAAGCGCGACATGGCGGTTATGACGGCCGACGGCATTGTCGGCAAGGTGCTGGTGGTCTACCCTTCAGTGTCGCAAGTGCTGTTGATCAGCGATCAGAGCAGCGGCGTGGGCGCGTTGCTCGAGAAAACGCGTCTGCAAGGCGTGCTGCGGGGCACCGCCAATGGCGAGGTCGTGCTCGAGCGCGTCATGAGCGATGAGCAGGTTCCGGTCGGCGAAACCGTGCTGACCAGCGGCGGCGATCAGATTTTTCCCAAAGGCCTGCCGGTCGGGACGGTCACGGCGGTCGGCAACGGCAAAGACCTGTTCTTGAATATCAAAATCAAGCCCGCCGCCAACCTCAGCAAACTGGAAGAAGTGCTGGTTCTGGTCGAGAAGCAGGAACGGCAGGCCACTGCGGAAGACAATGTTCGGGTGCGCGCCGCCGACATTCTCGCGCAGCGCTTGCCATCAGTGCCCGACAAACCAGCCACGGACGCCAACTCCGTTTCGGGCGCGGCCGCAGGATCGACCAAGCCCTCTGACTCAAAGTCGGCGACCGCGAAGCCTGCTGTCTCGAAGCCTGAGACGAAGTCCGCCACGCCCGCCTCGCCAATGTCGCCAACGCCCAAGAGTCCCTCGACCAGGACCAATACTCCAGCGTCCCCCGCCTCGCCCCCGGCCAATCCGCAGCCGCCCACAACTGAAAGCAGCCCACAATAGCGTGCCCATCACCTACACATCGAATGAGCAGGTTGAGGTCTACCGGTTCAGCATCCCCATTACGATCGGCGTTCCATTGCTGGCGCTCTTTGTGCAGGCATTCGTGCCGCTGCGGTTTCCGCGCTTTGCCGTTTACATTGACTTGCCGCTGCTGGTCACGATTTTTTTTGCCATGGCGCGCCGCAACCCCGTTGCCGGCCTGTTCACCGGAGCTGTCATAGGCCTGGCGCAGGACATGCTGGGTCATAATCCGATTGGAATCTACGGTATCGCTAAGACCGTAGTGGGCTACGGAGCCTCGTCGCTGGGCGTGAAACTGGACGTCGAAAACGCCGGCGCCCGCTTCCTGGTGACCCTGGGTTTTTACCTGGTACATTCCGCGGTGTATTTTACCGTAGCCCGCGGACTGGTCAACATGACCCAGACTTGGAGTTGGTCTCGCGGCATTCTGGCCGGCCTGGCCAACGCGGCTCTCGGCACGTTGCTGTTCTTCCTGCTCGACAAGTTCAAGCGGAGAACGTAGGAACCGTCGTTGGTCGATGATCGTTCGTCGTTGGCCAAATCCTCGACATGGCAGGGTAGTGACCTCGGTTACTAATCGAGTTCCTCACCGAATTCAGCACGGCTTACAATAAGAGCAAAGCGCTAAGCCAACGACGAACGACCAACGACCAAGGACTGATTTCATGTTCGGCCGCGACGAAAAAGTTTCCGAAATCCGCCTCACGGCGGCGCAGTACATCATCCTCGCCATCTTCCTCGTGCTCGCCTACGGACTGTGGAAGCTGCAGGTGATGGAGAGCGGCTATTACGCTTCCGCAGCCGAGAAGAATCGGGTTCGCAACGTGCCCGTGCTCGCGCCTCGCGGGAAAATTCTCGATCGCGAAGGGCGCACGATTGTCGACAACTATCCATCGTTCTCCGCGCTACTGTTGCGCGATTCCTCGCGCGATCTGGCCGGCGATGCCGACCTAATTGCCCAAGGCTTGCACCTCGATGCCAACGAAGTGCGCGCGCGCATCCGGCACTTTGCGGCGATGCCGCAGTATCAGCCAATTTTTCTGAAGGAAGACATCACTCCCGATGAATTGCAGTTCATCGAAGCCCATCGCAACGAGTTGCCGGAACTCGATACCATCATGGCGCACCGGCGCCTGTATCCGCGCAACGGATTCATGGCGCACCTGATCGGCTATGTTGGCGAAGTCAGCGAAGACATGTTGAACCAGCCGCAGTTCGAACTCTACAACGCGGGAGACGTTGTCGGCATCTCTGGAGTCGAACGCCAGTACAACACGCTGCTGATGGGCCAGAACGGATCGCGCCAGGCGCTGGTCGACAGCCATGGCCGCGAAGTCGGACGCCTGGGCGAGACCGAAGCCGTGCCCGGCAAGCAGCTCAAGCTGACCGTTGACATCGATCTGCAGATTGCCGCCGAAGAGGCTCTGGCGGGAAAGAATGGAGCCATCGTCGCCATGGATCCGCGCACCGGCGAGATTCTCGCCATGGTGAGCGGGCCCTCGTTCGATCCCAACGATTTTGCAGTGCACGTGTCGCGCGATCAATGGAACAAGCTGGTTACCGATCCCGACAAGCCCCTGCTGAACAAAGCCATTCAAGCGCAGCTCGCGCCGGGCTCGACGTTCAAGATCATTATGTCGGTCGCTGGCTGGCAGGAAGGCATCGCCCAGACTCTGCATGTGAACTGCACCGGAAGCGCCGAGTTTTATGGCCGCCGCTTCGGCTGCTGGCAGAAAGGCGGCCACGGCGCAGTCGATCTCGATAAAGCCATCTTCCAGTCGTGCGACGTTTTCTTTTATACGTTGGCAGAGAAACTCGGCATCGATCGCATAGCAAAATACGCGACCGATCTTGGACTCGGCCAGAAGACCGGTATCGACTTACCCAACGAAGTGAGCGGTGTCATGCCCTCGGAAGAATGGAAGATCAAGAATTTCAAGCAGAAATGGTTCGCCGGCGAAACCATTTCTGTCGGCATCGGTCAGGGCGCCATCGCGATTACGCCGGTGCAATTATTGCGCGCCATCAGCGCCATCTCCATGGGCGGACGCATGGTGGTGCCCCACGTGATCAATCCCACAGATGTTCCGCCTGGCTACGTTGAGGCGCAACATTTCACCGAGGTCAAGAACGTTACGATCGATCCCAACGGGTGGAACGCCATCACCGACGCCATGGGGAAAGTGCTATTGCCCGGCGGCACGGCCCCGTCGGCGCATATTCCGGGAATCGATATTGCCGGCAAGACGGGTTCGGCACAGATTGTATCGCTGGCGACGCGCGCGAAATTCAAGAACGCCGAAGACCTGGCGCAGAACGGCTGGTTCGTGGGCTTCACTCCGCGGCGCAATCCGGACATTGTCGTCTGCGTCCTGTTCCAGGGTGGCGAGCACGGCAGGTTGGCGGCCCATTTGGCGACGCAAGTGATTAAGGCCTATGTCGACAAGCAACGCCGCACACCGCAGAAACTGGTGGAGAAACCCAAGATCGGAGGAACAGTCGATATCGGCGGCCTGTGGACCGAGCCCGATTCCGACGGAGACAAGGAAAGGCTACAAGGCGGCCGGTTTGTTCTAGATTTGTCAAAGAAGCCGCTGGCCGTCGCAATCGCTGCCCCAGGAATGCAATAGTCCATTTTCCGCGGGATCTCAGCAGTCGATCCCTCAGCGAAAAAGCTAAAAGCTAGGAGCTAAAAGCTAGAAGCTGTTCTTATGGCACGTTACGTCTCATACCGCGATTTCGACTGGGTCCTGTTGGGCTTCGTGCTCATGATCTGCGGTCTGGGCATAATGGAAATCCACAGCGCCACCATGCACACGAAGTTTGCCGGAGCCCACGTCAAGCAGATCTACTGGGTATTGGCGGGTGTGGGCATGATGTTTGTGGTCAGCCTGATCAATTACCAGGCACTGCTGGATCAGATCCACTGGTTCTACATTGCCGGTGTCGCCTCCTTGATGTCGGTCCTACTGTTCGGACAAAGGTATCTTGGCGCCAAGCGTTGGATCCACATGCCTGGCGGCAACCACTTTCAGCCCTCGGAATGGGTCAAGCTGATCCTGATCCTCGCAGTTGCCAAGTATTTTGCCGACATGCGCCAGCGGGAGCTTTCCTGGTCCGATTTTCTGAAGGCGGGAGCGATTGTCGGCATTCCCATGCTGATGGTACTCGCGCAGCCTGATCTTGGCACCGCGCTCACCTACGTCCCCATCGCGGTCATGGGAGTGTTTCTAGGCGGCCTGCAGTGGAAGCAGGGGCTGACTGTCGCCCTGCTGGCGACCGTGGGAATTGGCGCGGTCTTCCTGGTTCCGCGAGTACACGTCCTGAAGTCGTATCAAAAACAGCGTTTGACCAGCTTTATCGATCCCGAACTCGATCCTCAGGGCTCTGGGTACCAAGTTGAGCAATCCAAGATCGCCGTGGGTTCCGGGGGCCTGTGGGGCGGCAAGGGCTCGCAAACCCACGGTAATTTCCTTCCCGTGCCGCAAACCGACTTCATTTTCGCGGCCTTTGCCGAGGAACATGGATTCGTAGGCGCGCTGGGGGTTCTGCTGTTATACTTCATAGTGCTGATGCGTTTGACCCAGAACGCGCAAACAGCGCCCGACCGCGCTGGCACGTTCGTGGTGATGGGTGTGGTGGCTGTGCTTAGCTTCCATATCCTGGTCAA
>JBEKRY010000070.1:0-18997 GCA_049517555.1 Candidatus Sulfotelmatobacter sp.
AGCTCTTAGCTCTTAGCTCTTAGCTCTTGCCTGAAGCCTTCCGCAAGGCTCCCGCTGCATACAAGGCAGTTATCGAGGCAAGAGAGCTAAAAGCCAAGAGCTAATAGCTAAGAGCTTCCCTACAATCCGTACTTCTTCATCAAATGGCGGAAGGAGCGATAGGAGACGCCGAGCACGTCGGCGGCTTTGGTTTGCACGCCGCCGCTTTGGCTGAGGGCGCTCTGCAGCAGCGAGCGTTCGATGCCGGCCACATAGGTTTCCATCCCAACGCCGGCGGGAAGAGTCAGGTCGGCGCCGATTTCGGGAAGTGATCCTCCGTCGGCGGAGGCTGCCGCGGCGCGGGCTTTGGGGCGTTCGGCGGGCAGTTCGACATGAAGTTCGTCGCTGGTTTCAAGCGCGACGGCGCGCTCAACGGTGTTTTCCAGCTGGCGGACGTTGCCCGGCCACTCGTAGCCGCAGAGGGAATCGAGCGACGGCGCGTTGACGCGCAGGATGCTTCGTCCGGCGGCGCTGGCGTACTTCTTTAAGAAATGATTCGCCAGCAAAGGAATGTCTTCGTGGCGCTCGCGCAGCGGAGGCACGCGGATGGGAATGACATTCAGCCGGTAGTAGAGATCCTCGCGAAAAACATTTTCGGCAACGGCCTTGTCGAGATCACGATTGGTGGCGGCGATGACGCGCACGTCGATCGAAATTTCGCTGGTGCTGCCGACCGGACGCACCGTGCGCTCCTGCAATACGCGCAGCAGCTTGACCTGCATCGCCAGAGTCATTTCGCTGATTTCGTCCAGAAAGATGGTGCCGCCGTCCGCGACTTCGAACAGGCCACGCTTGTTCTGGTTCGCGCCGGTGAATGCGCCCTTGAGGTAGCCGAAGAGTTCGCTTTCGAGCAAGGTCTCAGGGAAAGCTCCGCAGTTGACGGATACGAAGGCGTCGGTGGCGCGCGGCGAACAGACATGCACGGCGCGGGCGACGAGTTCCTTACCGGTGCCGCTTTCGCCGTGGATCAGGACCGTCGATGCTGTGGAGGCAACGGTGCGCACCGTCTGCTTGAGTTTCTCCATTGCCGAACTGGAGCCGATGATGTTGTCGAGCGAGTTGCGGGTAGCGGCGTCGCGGCGCAACGCGAAGTTCTGCTTGCTGAGAACCAGTTTCTCGAGGGCGCGATTGATGGCCAGCTTGATTTCGTCGACCAGCCCAGGGCTCTTGCGAATGTAATCAGTGGCGCCTCCGGCCTTCACGGCTTCGACGGCGGCTTCGTAATCATCGACCGCGGTGATCAGAATGACGGCGGAGTCGGGCGAGACCCGGTGCGCGTGACGCAGCACTTCGATGCCGTCGATGTTCGGCATTTTAATGTCGGTGATGATGACGTCGTAGAGCGCGCCGTCGATCTTGTTCTTCGCCGTCTGCCCAGCCTGAACAGTCTCGACACGGTGTCCCTCCCGGCGCAGGGAGATGTCGAGCATTTCGCAGATCGAGCGTTCGTCGTCGCAGACCAGTATGTTAGCCACGCAAGCGTCCTCCTGCTCCTGCTGCTGCGGTCGCGGCGGGCCGCGCTCCGACGAGTACGCGTGCCTTGTCCGCAGCGCTCTCATCGCTCGAAACTGACCGTTCGGCATCGAGGCGGCGCAGGCGCAGCACGAATGTAGTTCCCTGCCCGGGTTTCGATCGCGCCCAGACCTTGCCTTCGTGCGCCTGCACAATTTGGTAAACGATGGCGAGGCCGAGCCCTGTGCCGCCCTCGAAATTCGACTGGAAGGGCTCGAACGCTTTCTCAATCTGCTGCGCCGTCATGCCCGTTCCGGTGTCGATGAATGAGACCTGCCAGTCGTCGCCCAAAGACTCGACTGCGGCGGTCAGGGTTCCGCCCTGCTTCATGGCGCGGACCGCGTTTTCACAAAGGTTCCAGAAGACCTGTTTGAGCTTGTCGCCATCGGCGATGACCAGGGCCTGTCGCACTGTAAACCGGCGCTCGATCGTGATGCCGGTTTTCTCCGCCGTCATGCGGTGGTCCATCAGCGTCAGGGTGTCTTCGACAAGCTGGATCAGATCGACGCGGTCGAAGCGATATTGCTTGGTGCGCGAATAGGCCAGGAAGTCGGTGATGATGCTATTCAGCCGCTGCGACTCGCGGGTGACGATATCGAGCAGGCGGCGGTGATCCTCGTTCATCTCGGGAACGCCGGAAAGCATGCTCACCGAGCCGGCAATGGAGGTCAGCGGATTGCGGATTTCGTGCGCGATGGCCGCGGCTAACCGCCCTACTGCGGCCAGCTTGTCCTGCATGCGGACTTCGCGTTCGAGTCGCCGAATTTCGGTGAGATCGTCGAGCACGTAGACGTAACCCAGATCTCCGCGCTCCGGAACGGTTAAAGCCGCGACCCGCACCCGAATCGTCTTGCGGAACTTGGTGGGAGCATCGAAGCGCACTTCGCCGTGAGTGCGTTGGGACTCTACGGTGGGCAACGAATCCACAAACAATTTATGAACCGGGGAACCCATCAGATCGGTTGGTGCAAGCTCCAGCAGGCGCTGAGCGGCGGCGTTGACCAGCGTGATCCGCCCATCAAGGCCGGTCGTGATGAGCCCGCTGCTGATGGAGTGGATAATATTTTCGTGCAGCGCCTGCAGACTCTCGAGCGCGCCGCTGGTGTCCTTCAGCTGCACGCCCACTTGGCGAAGCTTGGCGGTCAGTAGCCCGGCCAGGTACGCTACTGCCAGAAACGCAAACAGGTTGACGAAGATGATGGCCTGCAGCGACTTCAGACCGGGATGCGTGGTGTAGTAGGACGGAACGACGGCATAGTAGTTCAGCTCCAGCACCGTCCCATAAAGAATGAATGCGAGAGCCGCGACCAGCTGCGCCCAGATTCGCGGCAGCAGCACGCTGGCGACGATAATCACGAGAGGATAGAGGAAGTTCAGGGAGCTGTCCCACCCTCCGGTTTCGTGGATCACCAGGCTGACCAGAATCAGGTCGGTTAGAACCTGCAGCGTGGCCTGCAGCCGATGCTCCTGCCAGAAAGAGAGCAGCAGGACGTAAAACAAAGAAAGGCTGTACCAGAACAGAATGGTGCTGACGAACAGGCGCATGGGCAGCGGCGCCGGACTAAACCGCGCGACCGCCAGCTCGATGGCGAGCAGGAGGGTCAGAATGAAGATCCGGACCCGAACCAGCCATATCAGCCAATTGCGCTCGTCAAAGGTGGATTGCATTAAGATCTCGGGTCTTGTTACGTCTTACGGTCTTACGGTCTTAGGCGTCCCGCATTCGATGTGAAGCATCGAGGGTCTTAGGCCCAAGACCTAACGCCTAAGACCCAAGACCCGCTTTTTCCTAGCCCGCCAGCTTGGCAATCATGGCGAACAGCGGCATGTACAGCGAAATGACGATGCCTCCGACGCTCACGCCCAACACCGCAATGATGATCGGTTCCAGCATGGCCAGCATGTCTTTAGTAGCCGCGTCGACTTCTTCTTCGTAGAAGTCGGCAATTTTCTGCAACATCGAATCCATGGCGCCGGTAGCTTCACCGACTCCGATCATCTGCGTCACCATGTTGGGAAACACACCGCATTCGCGCAAAGGATCGACGATGGTGCGCCCTTCTTCGATGGCCTTGCGCACTTTCATCAGTGCCTCTTCGAGGACGGCGTTGCCCGAAGTCTTCGCGGTGATCGACAGGCCTTCGAGAATTGGAACGCCCGAGGTGATCAGCGTGCCCAGCGTACGGGTGAAGCGGCCGACGGCAATCTTGCGCAGCAGCGACCCGATTACGGGGATGAACAACAGCATCTTGTCGAAATAGTAGCGCCCGCGGGGATGCTTGCGGATCTGCTTGATCCCGAAGAAAAGACCAAAGCAACCCACGCCGAACATCCACCAGAAAGTCTGCACGGCTGCGCTCAGTCCCATGACGATTCGGGTAGGCAGAGGCAGGGCGACACCCAAGCCGGCAAACAGGTTGGCGAAGATGGGCACCACCCACTTCAGCAGTGCGCCGACGATCAAGCCGGCCATGCTGACTACGGCGACGGGATAAATCAGCGCCGATTTCACCGCCGATTTCAAACGCACGGCCTTTTCCACGTAGGTGGCCATGCGCTGCAGAATGATGTCGAGAATACCGCCGGTTTCACCCGCCTCGATCATGTTGGTGGTGAGGTCGTCGAACACGATGGGATATTGGCGCATGGCATTGGCCAGTGTCGCGCCGCCTTCCACCGTGGTTCGCACGCCGGTCAGAATCTTCTGGAAGGCCTGGTTTTCCTGGTTAGCCGCCAGGATTTCCAGACACTGCACCAAAGGCAGGCCGGCATCGATCATGACCGAAAACTGGCGGAAGAAGATCGCGATGTCCTTGGTCCCGACCTTGCCGGAACCAAACGTGGGCATGGAAAACTCTTTGCCTTTTTCGCGAATCGCGCCGGGGGTAATGCGCTCGCGCCGCAACGTCTGCGCCAGCGCCTGTTTGTTGGGCGCAACCCGCTCGCCGGAAATCTTCTGTCCGGATGCGTCCTTGCCGGAAAATGTAAAGACTGGCATGGTTTAGCTTCTCCTCACTGAGGTACCTGTTTCGCGAACACTGTGTTCCACACTGTGCTGATTCAAAATGTTTACTGCTCCCACTGCTAATGTTTCGCTGCTCTAACGCTTCGACGGAGCCGCACCTTTAGCCAGCGTCGCCCCTGAATTGGAACGGCTGGTTAAGGTCGCGCCGCGGTTGATCATTTCCTGCAACTCATCTGTGTTGCTGGAGCGCGCCATCGCCGTTTCCAGCGTGATTTCCTTCTGGAAATAAGCGGTCGCCAGCGACTGGTTAAAAGTTTGCATCCCGAATTTCTCCTGGCCGGACTGCATGGACGAGTAAATCTGGTGAATCTTGTCCTCGCGAATCAGGTTGCGGACCGCGGGATTCGGCACCAGAATTTCCATGATCATGGCCCGGCCCTTACCGTCGATACGCGGCAGCAAGCTCTGGCACATGATGCCTTCCAGCACCAGTGACAGCTGGGCGCGAATCTGGGGCTGCTGGTGCGCCGGAAACACGTCGATGATTCGGTTGATCGTCGAAGTGGCCGAGTTAGTGTGCAGCGTGCCAAAGGTCAAGTGGCCGGTTTCCGCGATGCGCAGCGCCGATTCGATGGTTTCCAGATCGCGCATTTCGCCGATCAGCACGACATCGGGGTCTTCGCGGAGCGCGGCCCGCAGCGCATCGGTAAAGCTCTTGGTATCGGCGTGTAGCTCGCGCTGGTTGACCAGGCAGTTCTTATTCATGTGCACAAACTCGATCGGGTCCTCGATCGTGAGAATGTGGTCGTGGCGCTCGCTGTTGATCTTGTCGATCATGGCCGCAAGCGTGGTGGACTTGCCCGATCCGGTCGGCCCTGTAACCAGGACCAGGCCGCGGGGTTTGTCGCACATCTTGCTGACCACAGGCGCCAATCCGAGCTGATTGAATGATTTGATTTCAAAGGGAATCAATCGGAAGACTGCAGCCGAGGCTCCGCGCTGGTTAAAGACGTTGGCACGGAAGCGAGCAAGTCCCTTCAACCCGAAAGAAAAATCGAGTTCGAGACTTTCTTCGAAGCGGTGCTTCTGGGAATCGGTCATCACGCTGTAGGCCAGTTGCTTGGTCTCGGCCGGCGTCATCTGCGGCAGGTCGAGCGGCACGAGATGGCCGTGCACGCGGATTTGGGGCGGCGAGTTGGTGGTAATGTGCAGATCGCTGCCGTTCATCTCCAGCATTCTCTTGAGCAGATCGCTTAACGACAAACCCATAGTCAGTTCCCTTCCATTACGTTCTTAAAATCTCCGGTCGCCCTACTAATGAGCCGTTTCGCGGGACACTTCCTCGAGCGTGGTCATGCCCGCCATGACCTTGATCAGCCCGCTGCGCCGCAGGGTGATCATGCCGCGCTCAATCGCCTTCTTCTTCAACTCCACCGCCGAGGCCCCGACCAAAACCAGCTCCCGGATCTCGTCGTCGACTTCCATGACCTCGTACAAACCACAGCGGCCTTTATAGCCAGTGTTGTTGCAGATCCCGCAGCCCTTGCCTTTCTGGATCTTGACCGTCTTCGACTCCTCCGGCGTGAACCCCGCATCCACCAGGGTTTGCGGAGGCACATCGATAGGCTCAATGCAGTCCTTGCAAATGCGCCGGACCAGACGCTGGGCGCAGATGAGGTGCACCGAGGTCGCCACCAGAAATGGTTCAATGCCCATGTTCATCAGGCGGGTGATGGTTTCCGGGGCGCCATTGGTGTGCAGGGTCGAGAGCACAAGGTGGCCGGTGAGGGAGGCCTTGATAGCAATTTCTGCGGTTTCAAAGTCGCGGATTTCGCCGACCAGAATGATGTTCGGATCTTGTCGCAAAAAGGATCGCAGAGCGGCGGCAAAGTTCAATCCGATCTGCTCCTTCATCTGCACCTGGTTGACGCCGCCCAACTGGAACTCGACCGGATCTTCGGCGGTCATAATGTTGGTGTCAGGCTGATTCAGGCGCGAAATGGCGGAATAGAGTGTGTTGGTCTTGCCCGACCCCGTGGGCCCCGTAACCAGCACCATGCCGTAGGGCTTGAGAATGGCCTTCTCGAACTTCGCCAGCGACTCCGGCTCGAAGCCCAGCTTGGTCATGTCGAGACGCAGGTTCTCTTTGTCGAGCAACCGGAGCACGATTTTTTCGCCCCACAGCGTAGGCAGCGTGCTGACGCGGAAATCGAGTTGCTTCTTGCGCCCGCCGACGTTCATCTTCAGCATGATGCGGCCGTCTTGTGGCAGCCGCTTTTCGCTGATGTCGAGCTTCGACATGATCTTCAGGCGGGAAGTAATAGCGTCCTTCAACTTCAACGGTGGCGCCATGATCGATTGCAGCACGCCGTCAATGCGGAACCGGACGCGGAACTCTTTTTCATAAGGCTCAATGTGAATATCGCTGGCGCCCCGCTTCACCGCGTCGCCGAGCACGACGTTGACCAGCTTGACGACAGGAGCTTCATCGGCCGCTTTTTCCAGCTCGGCCAGCTCCATCTGCTGTTCTTCGGATTGCAGTTCGACGTCGTTGTCGCCCATCTCCGACATCGACTGCATGACGGTCTCGAGATCTTCTTGCTGAGTCGTCCCGTAAGCCTTCTCAATTCCCGACAGGATGGAGCTCTCGGAGGCGACCACCGGCTCAATATTGAAGCCGGTCATGAACTTGATATCGTCCATCGCGAAGACGTTGGTGGGATCCACCATCGCAATGGTGAGGGATGCGCCCACACGGCTCAGCGGAAGAATCTGGTAGCGCTTGGCGGTTTCGAACGGAATCAGCTTGACGACAGCAGGGTCAATTTCAAAGTAAGAAAGATTAATGGCGGGCACGCCGTACTGGCGGGAGAGGAAATTAGTGACGTCCTCGTCCGTGAGGAAGCCGAGCTTCACCAGGGCGGACCCCAAGCGGCAGCTCTGTTCCTTCTGAACCTTATTCGCTTGTTCCAACTGCTCTGGGGTAATGATCTTCTCTTTGACGAGAAGGTCACCCAGCCGTTGAGACATACGCAGATCTCCTATCCAAATGGATGGAACGATGCCGCGCACTGGTGCGGGCATAGCGCAAAAGGCCGCCTACCATCGGGAGAGACGCAGCCCATTCGCGTTGACACAAATTGTCAACCCTAGCGGATTACCGCACCAGTAACTTTGGTACTTGGACCTGACGGTGAGTTTTCTCGGAGAGCGCGCGAACGACGCTGAACTCCACGCCAAATGCAATTTCCGGGCTTGAAGAGGAGTGGCCTGTCCGCCCAGGTACATGCACTTCAGTAAGTCTCGGTACCCACTTTGGGAAGCGCGTGGCCTCGGGTTTATAAGGAAATGTATGGGCTCAGCGTGAGTGTCGGAAAGAAGTATTGCAGAAAATCACAGCCTCAGTGTGACGGATGTCCTTTACAGCCTTTCCTGCCTTCGCGTTAAGTGGTGGTACGTCAAATCGGCGCAAGAATTTACCTGAACCGGAACAGATGTGACCATGCTAAGCGCATACTCCCGGCTTCGAATCCTGATCCTGTTTCTGCCAGCAACCGCAGTGACGCCTCTGCCATTGCGTCAGGCGGCCGACCAGGCTCACATGCTGGTGGGCGCAGCCGTTCGTCCCTCCCTCCTTCCCGAAGCCGCCTACTCGGCAACTCTGGCCCGCGAATTCAATATGGTCGAACCCGAGGACGCGATGAAGTGGTGGACCATCCAACGGAATCTGGGCACGTTTGATTTCTACGAGGGCGACGAGGTTGTCCGCTTCGCGCAAGCTCATGGCATGAAAGTGCGCGGGCACTGTCTGGTCTGGGATCACAACAATCCCGAATGGCTCGTCGAAGGCCACTTCACGCCCACGCAAATGTCCCATTTGCTGCAAGAGCACATCAGCACCGTGATGAAACACTACGCCGGAAAGGTATTCGCATGGGATGTAGTGAACGAAGCTTTGGACGAGAACGGTCGTCTCAAGGATTCTCCGTGGTACAACCAACCGGGTATCGGACTGGCGGAAAAGGGATCCGCCTATATTGAGCAGGCTTTTCGCTGGGCGCACGAAGCCGATCCGCAGGCTTTACTTTTCTACAACGAAAACGGCGGCGAAGGGCTCAATCGCAAGTCGGACGCCATCTACGCCATGGTGAAGGATTTCAAACGGCGAGGCGTGCCCATCGACGGAGTCGGGTTGCAGATGCATATTGCAGCTCTTGACTTCGACACTGCAGCAGTCGCCGCCAATATCGCCCGACTAACGGCGTTGGGCCTTCAGGTTCAAATCACAGAACTCGACGTGTCCCTGCCGCTGGATTCCACTGGTTTGGCCACGCGCGACGACCTACTTCGTCAAGCGAAAGTGTATCGTGGCGTAGTGCGCGCATGCCTCGAAAGTCCGGGCTGCACGGCGATCCAGACCTGGGGATTTACCGACAAATATTCGTGGATCGGATCGCACACTCACGGCACTCGCGGCGCAGCCCTGCCCTTCGACCCCAGCTACAAGCCAAAACCTGCCTACGACGCGATAGTAGAGGAGATTTCCGCCAAACGAAATCGCCCGCAGTAGCCCGCTCAAGGTCTCGTGCAGTCCATGTGTGCTTGTGTGGGGCCGGGTCGGAGCCAGTCCCACACAATCCCCTCTGCAGCCTGCATCGGCGTCGGTGCATCTATAATGGCTTGCGCATCCGGTGGCTGGGCGTCCGTCCACACCCGCTGCGCCGGAAGCAGAATGCCCGTGCCACAACCGATTTCCATTCCGCCGCAGAAGACCTCGCGCCGCAAGCAAGTCATCATTCTGCTGTCCATCTGCGTTTTTCTTTTGCTCGGATTTCTGGTTTCGCAAACTGCCTTCGACCAGACCCTTCTGCGCCCGGGAAGTAACCAGGACATCGTTGTATTTGCCGCTCTCTCGGCGCTGATCTTTCTGCTGTTCGTGGCGCTCACCTTTGTTCTGATGCGCAACCTCTTGAAGCTCTTCGCCGAGCGGCGGCTTGGAGTATTGGGCTCGAAGTTCCGCACGCGCATGGTTGCGGGCGCGCTTCTGCTGTCGTCGTTGCCGGTAGTGATGATGTACTGGTTTGCCTACGGATTGATGAATCGCTCGATCGACAAGTGGTTCTCGACCCCGGTAGAAGAAGTGCGAGCGAACACCCACGCCATGGCCTCTGTACTGGCCAGCTACGCCATGCAGAACGCCAGGGCCGAAGCATTTTCCATTGCGGCCTCTCCAGAAATTGCGCACGGCTTTTCGACTCACGGTTTTTCCGCAGTGGTGGCCGAGTTCCAGCATCACGAACTCACCCTGCAAGGCGGATTCGCTCTCGCATTACGGGATGGCAACGAAGAGGCCGCATTCAACACGCCCGCACCCTGGCCGATTCTGAAAGTCAGACTGCCGCTGGCCGATGCGGCCGCGGGACATCCCGCGCAATTTACCTGGCAGCAAACCGACTACACCCTGGGCAGCGCTCCGGTTCCAGGCGGAGGTCTGATTCTGGTGGCCATTCCGCTTCCGAGCGAGTTCTCGCAAACAGTACGCCAGGTGGAAGCCAGCCAACAGCGCTATTACGATCTGGCTCGCGAGCGGAAACTGGTGCGCCGCACCTATATGGGCTTGCTGCTGCTGCTTACCATGATCGTGCTCTTCGTCACGACGTGGCTGGCATTATTCCTCTCCAAGATTGTGACTCGTCCACTGTCCGCCCTCGCCGAGGCCACGCAGGAAATCTCGCGCGGACGCCTCGACTATCGCGTCGACGTTAGCGCCGCCGATGAAATTGGCGACCTGGTGCGCTCCTTTAACCGCATGGCCGAAGACCTGGAAAGCACCCGGCGGCAGATTGAAGCCTCCAGCCACGACCTGAGCGCGGCCAACGCCGAACTCGACCAGCGTCGCCGGCAAATGGAAACCATCCTCGAAAGCATTCCGACCGGCGTGCTTTCGCTGGACGCCGCGCGGCGCGTCACCCATGTGAATCAAGCGCTGCTGCGCATGTTTCATCCCGAGGGAGGACACGACGGCGTGCGTCAGATTCTTTCGCATGCGTCTCTGGCCGATGTGTTCCCTGCCGAGGTGCTGGAAGACTTCGAACCCCTGCTCCGCCGCGCCGATCGCATGGGCATAACCACCAGCCAGATGGAAATGCAGTTACCCCGCGCCTCGTTGAACGTCGCCGTGACCGTGGCTACGCTGCGGCATCAGGCCGAACGCTCGGGATACGTCATCGTGTTCGAAGACCTCTCGGACCTGCTGAAGGCGCAGAAGCAGGCCGCCTGGCGGGAAGTGGCGCGCCGGGTCGCGCATGAAATAAAGAACCCGCTTACGCCCATTGCGTTGTCGGCGGAGCGCATTCAACGCCATCTGGACCGGGCCACGCCCGACGATCCCGCATCGCTCGACGTTGTGCGCTCCTGCGCGGAAACCATCGCCGGAGCTGTGCAGACGGTACGCCGCTTGGTGGACGAGTTCTCTACTCTCGCCCGCTTTCCCGTGGCCAAACCGCGGCCCGCCGATATTAACGAAGTCATTGAGCACGCGCTCTCCATGTTCAACGGCCGGCTGGATGGAATTGGCGTGCACACCTCGCTGGCCTCCGATCTGCCGAAGGTCCTGGCCGATAGCGAAGCGATCAAACGCGCGGTCGCCAATCTGGTGGACAATGCTGCCGAAGCTTCGCAGGATTCCGTGGTGCGCGAGATTGAGATTTCGACAGCATTGGTGGCCAGCCGCGACGCGGTCGAGATCACGGTTGCCGACACTGGCCACGGCGTGACCCGCGAACTCAAGGAAAAACTCTTTCTGCCTTATTTTTCCACCAAGAAGCGCGGCACCGGCCTCGGCCTCGCCATCGTCAGTCGCATCGTCGAAGATCATCACGGCTCCATTCGTGTGGAAGAGAATTATCCGGTCGGCACGCGCTTCATCGTAGAACTTCCCGTTGTCCCCGAACCCAAACCGGCGGCGGCGACCGCGCAGCATGCATAACATCCTCATCGTTGACGACGAAGCCGGAATTCGCGAAACCCTGGCCGGCATTTTGAACGACGAAGGCTACTCGGCCTCCGTCGCGGGAAGTGGCGAGGCCTGCCTCGAACTCGTGCGCAAAACGGCATTTGACGTGGTGTTGCTCGACATCTGGCTGCCCGGCGTCGACGGCCTCGAGACTCTGGAGAGAATTCGCGAGCTGGACAATCCTCCCGAAGTCATCATGATCTCCGGCCACGGGACGATTGAGACCGCGGTGCGCGCGACGAAACTGGGCGCGTATGACTTCCTCGAGAAACCGCTTTCGCTGGAAAAAACTTTGATCCTGGTCAAGAATGCCATCGAGTCCAAAAAGTTGCAGCGGGAAAATGTTGACCTGAAAAAGCAATTGCAGGGCAAGAGCGTCATCGTAGGCGACAGCATTCCGATGAAAGCGCTCCGCCAACAGATCGGATTGATGGCTCCCACCAACGGCCGCGTTTTAATCTACGGCGAATCCGGCACGGGCAAGGAGCTCGTGGCCCACACCATCCACGGCCAAAGCCTGCGCAAGGACGAAACTTTCGTCGAAGTCAATTGCGCTGCGATTCCGGAAGACCTGATCGAAAGCGAGCTGTTCGGACACTATAAGGGATCGTTCCCCGGAGCGGCCGCCGGCAAAGAAGGCAAGTTTCAGCGCGCCCACGGGGGAACGCTCTTCCTCGACGAAGTCGGGGACATGAGCCTGAAGACGCAGTCGAAAGTGTTGCGCACCCTCGACGAGCAGCGCTTCACACCCGTGGGCAGCGATAAGACCATCACCGTGGATGTACGGGTGATTGCCTCGACCAACAAAGATCTGGAAGAAGAGATATCGCGCGGCAACTTCCGAGAAGATCTTTTCTACCGCCTCAATGTGATTCCCTTCTTCGTTCCACCCTTGCGCGAACGCCGGGAAGACATCCCACTGTTTACTCGACATTTCTTGAAGGAACTGGCAGCGACCTATGGACGCCGGCCCCGCGAAATCACCGACGACGCCATCGCAGTGCTCATGCGCTATTCCTGGCCGGGAAATGTCCGCGAGTTGCGCAATGTGATCGAGCGCATCGTGATCATGAATCCCACGACCACGCGCTTCGACAGCAAACATTTGCCGCCGCTGGTCTACCGCGACGGGAGTCGGCGCGCGCCCAAGAGCGAATTCTCCACGCTGCACCAGGCTCGCGACGCCTACGAGCGCGACTACATCCTCAAGACCCTCGACCAGAACCACGGCAACGTAAGCCGCACCGCCGAAGTGCTCGGCCTGGAGCGCAGCCATCTTTACCGGAAGATGAAAGCCCTGGGGATCGCGGCGAAGGAATAAAGACTGCGGGCCATCACTCAAACTCAATCTTCTCAAACCCCAAACCCTGCAACAGGCTAGTGATGGTTGAAACCGCGTTCTGCTGGGCGTTCCGCAGAATGCCGTCGGCCATGGCGGCCTCTTGCAACTGACGTTCCGCCTCCTGGCGGACTTGCGTTTCCAGATCCGGATCGCTGGGTACCAGCAGCCCCGTCTGCCTGGAATACACCCTTGTCTTCCCGCTGTCGATCCGCGTGCTGAAAATCTGGGGCGGAGGAAGCCGCAAACGTATCTGCTTGCCATCGACTTTGACGTCGCCCGGCTTTAAGTTCGCGAAATCGATTCCCGCGACAACCTCGCCGTGCACTAACATCAGCAGGCGATCTCCAGCCAGAAAATTCGGCAAGACTGGATTCTCTTTGGCGCCGGAGACGATCTTATCCATCGTGTAAATCACCGTCTCCAGGCGCTGCAGCCGCTGAATGCGATCGACGACCGTCGGCTGGCTCACGTCGATGGTGAGCGTTCTGCCGGTCACGGCCGACCACATGTGGCTCAACAGGGCTCGCCCCGAATCACGCGAGAGCATCACCCAGCCAATCGCTCCGACGCAGAGGACACCGATGAACAATCCAACGATCAGAGCCAGCGCAACCACGGCGCGAGGTCGAGACGGCTTGGGAAGCCGGACCTCAGGATCGTTGGGCATGCTGCAAGGGTACCACTCGCCAGCAATGATTTCGAATTCGCTTCGACGACCATATGTACTGATCGTGACTTGTATTCATCGCGAGAAGGAAGGCGACGCGAAGGAAACCTAGCGCTTGACCATGTGGATCTCAGTGCCGTTCTTGTGGAACTGCACTTCATCCATCAACTGATTGATTAAGAAAATTCCGCGACCGTGATTGGAGTACAGGTTCTCGCCCATGGTGCAACTGGGAATTGCCTGCGGATCGAAGCCTGGCCCGGGGTCGCGCACGATAATCAAGATGCCACGCTGCTCGTCGCAGGCTACCAGGCACTCGACGACTTTTGTGGGATCTTCCTTGGCGCCGTGCACCACGGCATTGGCCAGCGCTTCCTGCAGTGCGAGTTCGATGGCGTCTTCCTTGCCATCGGCGCACTTCATCTTACGGACGGCCTCCATGACCTGGGTCACCACCGGGTCGACCGCCTTGCGGTCGGCCGCCAGCGTTACTCGCACGCGCAGGTCAAGTTTAGCTGGATCGAAGTCGTGCTCCGGAAAGTGTTCCTCGGGAGAATCCCCAGATTCCATGGTTGGCTCGTTCGTCCCTAATCGGCTATCGTACTTTCGCCCGCCTATGATTCGCCCGCTTGCCAAGAAGCCGCGAGCGCGGCCTATTGCGATTCTAGTGGTAAGACTCAAATCCGGCAATGGCCGCCCGGTTCGAGGCGTTGGTTACCATAACACAACTTCAATCTTCCGTGGAGTTATTGCCGCCGTTGGCACCTCGGCCCGGCGCAACGGGCTCTTCCGCCGCTTGCTGCGTCATGTCTTGCGGCGTCCCGCGTTCAAACATCCTTTGCTCGAGTTGCCGGCGCCAGTCGAGTTCCTCCACGAAGCGGCGTGAATCCCGCCATCCCGGCTCGGCTTTCACGTAAAGTTCGAGAAAGACTTTGGTCCCCAGCATGCGCTCGATCTGCAAACGGGCCGACGTGCCGATTTTTTTCAGCATTTGGCCGCCCTTGCCGACCAGAATTCCCTTCTGCCCTTCGCGCTCGCAATAGATCGTCGCCGCGATCCGCGTAAGTCTCGCACCTTCCTCGAAGTTCTCGACCATCACTGTAGTCGCATAGGGGATTTCTTCGCTGGTATTCAGCAGAAGTTGCTCGCGGATAATTTCCGCGGCCATGAAGCGCGCCGGCTGGTCGGTGATTTGATCTTCGGGAAAGTACGCCGGTCCGGCGGGCAGAGTTGCGATCACCATGTCGAGAAGTGTGTCGAGGCCGTTGCGTTTGAGCGCGGAAATTGGGACCACCTCGGCGAAGTCATAGAGCTTGCGGTATTGCTCGATGAGCGGCAACAGTTTCGATTTCTCGCGGATCAGGTCGACCTTGTTCAGAATGAGAAATGCTTTGGTCTTGGGCCGCCGCAGCAGGTCGAGGGCAAACTGATCGCGGGGATCGAACTTGCGCGTGACATCCATGATCACGAGCACAAGGTCGCAGCCCTCCAGCGCCTCTCGCACCTCGACCATCATTTTACGGCCGAGGGAGGAGTCGGGCCTGTGTACCCCGGGAGTATCGACCAGCACAATCTGCCCGCCGCCCTTGCCTTTCCGCTTGGGCACGTGGACCACGCCCTGAATGCGGTTGCGAGTGGTCTGCGGCTTCGGCGAAATGATCGCCAGTTTTTCCCCCACCAGCGCATTGAGCAGCGTGGACTTGCCCGCGTTAGGGCGCCCGAGAATGCAAACGAAACCGGAACGAAATGGCATGAGGGGAATCAGCTTCTAGCTGCTAGCTCCTAGCTACTAGCTTCTAGCTGGAACTACCTGCTTCCATCATCTTAGGCTACTTTGCAGTCGGGTGCCGACGCGAGGCTCAAACAGCAAAGGGCTTTGGCTAGAAGCTAGTAGCTAGAAGCTAGTAGCTGTCTTCAGATCAACTTCAACTGTCGCGGCTGCACCGCCGAAACTCTGACGCGCTCCACTTTCCGATCGGTCGATTCGAGAACTTCAAAGCGCAGCCCGTCTTCTTCCACCACTTCACCCTTGCGGGGGATTCTTCCGGCGAGTTCGCTGACCAGTCCGGCAATCGTCGCCGACTCTTTTCCTTCCGGCTTGCTGCCGAAAAGCTCGTCGAGACGGTCCACATCCATGCCTCCCGCCACAATGAATGTGCGGTCTCCCTCGCGCACGATCTCCGGCTTGTCGTGGTCGTCGCGGATTTCGCCAACGATCTCTTCCACCAAATCCTCGATCGTAACCAGTCCGGCGACACCGCCGTATTCGTCGACCACAATCGCCATGCGGATGTTTTGCTTTTGCATCTCGCGCAGCAGGTCGCTTCCCAGCTTGCTCTCGGGAACGAAATACACATCGCGACGCATGATCGTATCCAGTTTGCGCACGTGGGCTTCGCTGTCGGGCACCTGCAGCACGTCCTGCGCGTAAACGATCCCTTTAATGCTATGAATGCTGCCTTCATAGACCGGGACGCGCGAATAGTGCTTGGCGCGCAGCATTTCGATGAAGCGCTCGACTGTGGTGTCGGCGGGGACGGCAAACATCTGGGGACGCGGTTTCATCGCCTCGCGCACTGTTTTGCCGCTGAACTCGACGACCGATTGGATCAGGTCGCGGTCGCCCTCCTGAATAATGCCCTCTTCCTGGCCGGCTTCGATCAAGGCGTCCACGGCCTCGGCCGACGTTTCGGGCTCCTCATTTGTATTTTGCCGGGTCAGCGAAGCCACTGATTTCAGGAAGCCCAGCACGACCGTGACCGGCAAGACCAGATAGATCAGGATCTTCAGCACCAGCGTCCAGTGAATCAGCCATTCGCCGTTGGTCCGCGAAAAAAACACGAAGGGCAGAAAGCGGTTGCACACGATGACGACGAGGATCAGGCTGATGGTCGCCTGCAGGATTTCGTAAATGCTCCAAAGTTGGTCGCTGAACACGACAAAGCCGACCGTCAGAGCGATCGCCGCCATGGTCAACTGCGTAAGCACCGCCATGGAAAGCGCGGCACGGGACCGGCTGACCGGCAGCGGTCTTGCCCCCAGTTGTGGTTCTACCTTCTGTTCGAAGAAGTCGATGTTGTCCTGGAACTCGCGCGACAGAAACTTTCCTGCTTCCTGGTAGACGCGGTCGACATAAGAAACCAGCGTCAATAGGCCCAGCAGAAGAAAAAGCGCGATGACGACGGCGTAGTTCATGCCGTGCTCCGCGCCCGGACCGCGCGCTGCCGGCTCTGGCGAGGTTTCGGCGACGATTTCGCGGCGGGTTGAAGGCGGCCCGGCTGGGCTCTTTCGATCAGCGCAACTGGCAGTCTGAGCACGCGGCGCAATTTCGCTTCCCTGCGGGCCATTTCTCCATTATCGCGCTCGTGGTCAAAGCCCGCCAGATGAAGAATTCCGTGCAGCACCAGAATCTTAATTTCCTGCGACACCGGATGCCCGAGCCTGGTCGAATTGTCGAGGGCAATGTCGGCCGAGATGGCAACATCGCCGGCCGTTCTCGCCTTTACTCCTCCGCGAGGTTCCGAACTCAGACGATTCAAAGGGAACGACAATACATCTGTTGCCTTGTTCTGCCTGCGAAACTGGCGGTTCAGAGAGCGCACGGCCACGCTGCTGGTCACGAGCACGTTCACCTGCGTGCGCAGGCCGGCCGCCTTGCGCGCGCGCAACACGAAACGCTCCAATGCGCTCTCACTCAGTCCCGCGACTTTCCTTTCTAGAATGACCAAGTGCAGAATGACCAAGTCCTTTTCTCTGGCCTGCTCTTGCTTGTGAATGGCGGCACAGCGCCAAAAGCAAACAGGAGGGCCGAGTCGCGCCCTCCCGCCCAATGTCTAAACGCTTTATCCCTTGGCTTCGGCCGAGGCCGGATTCTCCCGGTTGACTTCCGCTCCGTTTATGGCCGAATGCGGAGTCTCCGCACTTCGAGGATCGGCCAGCAGGAACATCTGTTGGTCAGCGGCGCGGCTCTTGTGTTCATCGTAGGCATGAACGATGCGCTGCACCAGTTGATGCCGCACCACGTCGGTCTCGTCGAAATGCGTAAACGCCAGCCCCTCGACGTTTTTCAACACATCCATCGCCTCGACGAGACCGCTGCGGCGTGCGTTCGGCAAGTCGATCTGCGTGACGTCGCCGGTAATCACGGCCTTGGAGTTGAAGCCGAGACGCGTGACAAACATCTTCATCTGCTCGGAGGTTGTGTTCTGGGCTTCGTCGAGAATCACGAACGAATCGTTGAGCGTGCGCCCGCGCATGAAGGCGATGGGCGCGATCTCGATGACATTCTTCTCCAGGTAGCGATCCACTTTCTCCGGATCAACCATGTCATAGAGGGCGTCGTATAAGGGACGCAGGTAGGGATCAATCTTGTCCTGCAGCGTGCCCGGCAGAAAACCCAGCCGCTCGCCCGCTTCCACAGCGGGCCGCGCCAGGATGATGCGGTTCACGCGCTTGGCCAGCAGCGCAGAGATCGCCATCGCCACGGCCAGATACGTTTTGCCCGTTCCAGCCGGGCCGATGCCAAACACCATGTCGTGTTTCTCGATGGCTTCGAGATAACGGCGCTGGTTGCTGCTCTTCGGTTGAACGGTGCGGCGCCCGAAGGAGCGCTGGCGCCCGGCATCGGCCAATCCGCGCAGCGTCGAAGTCGGATCGGACGTGAGCACGCGCAGCATGCTGTTGAGGTCGCCGTTGTTGAAGGTGTGGCCGGCGCGCTGCAGGGTTTCGTAATCGGCGAAGACCTGCTCGGCGCGCGCCACGTCTTTGGCCGCGCCTTCCAGTTCAATGCCGTTCGAGCGCAGATTAATGGTGATTTTGAGCCCGTCTTCCAGCAGGCGCACATTCTCATCGCGCGTGCCGAATAAGGTCTCAATGTTGGGGCTGACGCCGATGTTCTTCTTCATGCGTGGATTCATGCCTTTGGGTTTATGCTCCTGTGGGTCCGGATCTCAGACCCGGACAGGCCGAGCAGGGCTCGGCTGCTGTTGCAGTGCGAATACACCTGTGCCTGCTGTAACTCGGCGACAAAGCAGGGTTTCGCTTGGAGACGGGACCAGCCGAAATGCGCATGCCCAGAAGGCAAGTCACTACCATTAGATAAAGCCTAACCCGCGGCGAAGAGGGAGTCAATGGCGGACGAAGGGTGTTATGTGGCGACAGCCGCCCTCGGCTGTCCATCGAGCGCAGCTCGATCGCTCTGCCGGTTGCGACCGCGTCTAGTTTGACCGGTCGGGAACAGTCCCATATAATAATCAATTCGGACGTACCCCGAATATCTCGCAGTACACACAAAGGTAAAGAACCAGCTATGGCAAATCATCTTTCGGCGCTGAAGCGTGCGCGCCAAACCGAACGGCGAACCGTGCGCAACCGCTCCAACACTTCCACTCTGCGGACCCAGTTGCGCGACCTGCGCGAGACCATCGAAAAAGGCGACAAGGCGGCCGCCGAGCAGTC
>JBEKRY010000071.1:0-19484 GCA_049517555.1 Candidatus Sulfotelmatobacter sp.
CAAGGGCGCAAGCTGCCCTATCTCGACTCCATCCGCCTCGACATTCAGGCCAATCGCGACGTCGAAATGCTGCGCTTCAAGCGCAACGAAATTGACCTGATCAACTCACTCGACAGCGAGTATTTCGACAAGCTGGCGGCAACTTCGCCGCAACTCGTGCACGACGCCGGTCCGTCGCTCGACAGCGAGCAAATGTGGTTCAACGAAGTCGCCAAGGCTCCGTTGCCCGGATTCAAAAAGACTTGGTTCCGCTCCGCGAAGTTCCGCCGTGCGATTTCCCAAGCGATCAATCGCGACGACCTGGCGCGCGTGGTGTATCGCGGACACGCGCAAGCCGCGGTCGGTCCGGTTTCCCCGGCCAACAAGTTCTGGTTCAACGCCAGCCTCAAGCCTGACGTTTATTCGCCCGACGCCGCGTTGAAGGCGCTACAGGGCGAAGGCTTCCATCTGGAGAATGGAGCCCTAAAAGACAAAGACGGCAACCCGGTCGTGTTCTCAATTATCACGAACGCAGGCAACAAATCTCGCGAACGCATGGCGACCATGATTCAGGAAGACCTGCAGAAGATCGGCATTCAGGTCAACGTCGTGACACTCGACTTCCCTTCTCTGATCGAGCGCATGACGCAGACCTTCGACTATGAAGCCATCCTGCTCGGCCTGAGCAGATGAATGTGTGGCTGAGTTCATCAGAAAACCACCAGTGGAATCCGTCGGAAAAGTCTCCCGAAACCGCATGGGAAGCCGAGATCGACCGCCTGATGCGGGCGCAGGCGTCCACGGCCGACGCGAAGAAGCGCAAAGAAAGTTTCGATCGCGTGCAGCAGATCGCAGTCGAGCAGGCTCCATTTGTTTATTTAGTCAATCGGAATGCCCTGTCGGCAGTATCCGCGTCCGTGCAGGGCGCAAGCCCAGTAATCCTGGTGCCACAGACGTACTGGAACGTCGAACGCTTGTCGGTAAAGTAAGCCAACTTCTTTGCCACGGATTTGCGCGGATTTTCACGGACTTGAAGAAACACCGGAACACTGAAGCTGATTAGCATGAACCACAACCCCCAACCCGACATTCTCTTCGCCGCCCACGTTTCCGTGCGCTACGGCGCAAAGCCTGTGTTGCGCAATGTGGAATTCGAAATCCGGCAGGGCGAGGTGCTCGGCCTGGTAGGCCAAAGCGGATCGGGCAAGAGTACCCTGGCCATGACGATTCTCGGCCTGCTCGATAGCAAGCACGTACACAGGGATGGCGCGATCCAGTTCGAAGGCTCTGATCTGTTGACCCTCAACGAGCGCGAGCTCCGCGCCCTGCGCGGAAGAAAAATCGCGCTCGTACTGCAGAGTCCGCTGTCGTCCTTGAACCCCGCCTTGAAGATTCGCACTCAGCTGAAGGAAGCGTGGCGCGCCCACGCCTCAGGACCCGCGACCGAGTGCGACCGCGCCATCCGCGCCGCGCTCGAAAGCGTGAGCTTGCCCTCAACTGACGAATTCCTGCGCAAATATCCCTCGCACATGAGCGTCGGCCAGGCCCAGCGCGTGCTAATTGCGATGGCAGTCCTGCACCGTCCCGCACTGCTGATCGCCGACGAAGCTACCAGCGCCCTCGATGTAATAACGCAATCCGAGATTCTCGCCCTGTTTCGCCAACTGAACCGCACCTTCGGAATGGCCATCCTCTACATCTCTCACGACCTCGCCTCGGTAGCCGGAATCTGCGACCGCATCGCGATCCTGCACGAAGGCCAGATCGTCGAAACCGGAACCACCGAGCAGGTCCTGCTGAGTCCCCGCCACGAATACACCCAGCGCTTAATGGCCGCCATGCCGAAAATGCCGCAGCCCATGGCCACGGGCAAAGCCGCAACCCTCTAGGAAATCTCCGAACTGTACGCTTAGTTATCCTCTGTGTCCTCTGGGTCCTCTGTGGTTTGAGCTTTCTTCGGAACGGAATCCGAGGCCCGGGGCGCAATCGCGCATCCTCGCCGTGGGACACAATGTCCCCCGCCCACCTCAAAGGGACAGACTGGCCCAATCGCCCCCTCACCAACCCCATCGATCTCCATTAGAAACAATCACTTACAAGGATTCAATTGGCTACCCCCGTGCAACAGGGGGAGTGGGTACAAGCTCGATCTTCCCCCCATTCAGGAAAGCAGGGTGAGATTTATGGTTCGTACACAGAATTCACCGAAACGCAAAAAGCGCGGCGAACGACACAGCGCCGCCTGGGGTAAACGCTTGAGCCTGGTGCTGCTCCTGGCAACAGGAATGGCCTTCGGACAGCCGGCCAACGAGGCCACCACGAACGGCAAGTTCTCTTCGCGGATTGCTCCCGAACTCTCCGGACTGCTCGCCGAAGCCCATCACGGCTCCGCCCAAGGCCAGACCGTGAGAGTCATTGTGCAATACAAGCAGGTACCGACCGACGCTCACTACGCCACCATGAAGAGCCGGGGCGGCCTCCTGCATGCGAAGCTGCACTTCATCAAGGGAGCGGCGTTCACTATTCCGGTCAGCGCCCTGCCCGCGCTCGAGGCCGATCCTGAGATCGCATCCGTCAGCCTCGATCACCCCATGAAGGTCTTGGATGAGACCACCGATGTCGCCACCGGCGTGCCTTCAGCCTGGAGCGCCGGATACAACGGAGCCGGCGTTACCGTCGCCGTGATCGATAGCGGCATCAACGACAACCACCCAGACCTGCACAACGCGAACGGCACCTCACGCGTGCTCTATCACCAGGACTTCACGGGAACGCCCACCAGCAACTCCAGCGGCGCGAAGTATGACCTCTACGGTCACGGCACCCACGTCGCCGGAATCATTGGCGGCAACGGCTCCCTTTCCGGCGGACAGTACGAGGGCGTAGCCCCCGCCGTCTCATTCGTCGACCTGCGGGCCCTGGACCAAAACGGCGCGGGCACCGACAGCACCGTCATCGCGGCGATCCAGGAAGCGATTACGCTGCAGAACAAGTACAACATCCAAGTCATGAACATTTCGCTGGGCCGCGGAATCTTCGTCAGCTACACGCAGGATCCTCTCTGCCAGGCAGTCGAAGCCGCCTGGAAGAGCGGAATCGTAGTAGTTGTAGCAGCCGGCAACTTCGGCCGCTTGAGCGTCAATAACAGCAACGGCTACGGAACGATCACCGCTCCGGGCAACGATCCTTTCGTCCTGACGGTGGGCGCGACCAAGAGCAACGGTTCAACCTCGGCCTCGGCGGAAACCCTGGCCAGCTTCAGTTCGAAGGGCCCCACCACCTACGATCACATCGTGAAACCAGACATGGTGGCGCCGGGCAATGACATCGTTTCTTTGTCTGCTCCGGGCGCTACCCTGGAAGCCGAATATCCAGCCGAACTGGTCACCGGCAGCGACGGCAACAACGATTACTTCACCTTGAGCGGCACCAGCATGGCCACCCCCGCCGTTGTCGGCGCGGCTGCCTTACTGCTGCAGGAAAACAGCAACCTTACTCCCGATCAGGTGAAAGCCCGCCTGATGCAGACGGCGACGAAGGTGAATGTACTTGGTCTAGTTTCAACATCGGCCTGGGTACCGCATCTCTCGCAGAACTTCACGTCGTTCTACGATATGTTCTCCGTTGGGTCGGGACTGATGAACGTGCAATCCGCGACCACCAGCAACGTTCTTGCTTCCGCTAATTTGGGCGCGGCGCTTTCACCGGCCGTCACTTACAACAACGGTACAGTTTCGCTGGTGTATGGAAACACGACCGTAGCCCCTACCTCCGTGGTTTGGGGCGCTTCAGTGGTTTGGGGCACGTCAGTGGTCTGGGGAACATCGACAGTGAGCGGCACCTCCGTGGTATGGGGTGCCTCATTGCCCTGGAACAGCAGCGCGTTAAGCGCCTTCAGCGTGGTTTGGGGCTCCGTCACAGGTACCGCCGAATCAGCCACAAGTGTGGTCTGGGGCGCATCGGTATCGAGTGCCGACGCCGCATTCTCTGACGCCGGAGACGATGAGCAGTAACGAGCCGTGTGCACTTAGCTACAGAAAGGAGACGAGATCATGAACAACACACGGCGAATTAAGAGTTTCATCGGCGCAATGATGCTGGCCGCAATCATCACCGCGGCATACGCAGGGTTCGTGAGCCACGCCATGCACAGCTACTTTGCTCTGGCGGTTCTGGTCCTGGCGGCAGTAACGTCGCGGATGAAAGTCAAGCTGCCGGGTATCAACGGCAACATGTCAGTGAATCTGCCGTTCCTGCTGACCGCGGTCGTGAATCTGAGCGCTGCCGAAGCAGTCGTCATCACCCTGGTGTCCACGGTGGTGCAATGCTGGCCGCGGAAGGGTGCGAAGTTCAACCCGCAGCAAATGGCATTCAACGTCAGCATGATGGCTTTCGCCAGCTGTACGGCCAGCCTGATGTTCCACGCCCAATGGCTGCGTGGGATGCAATGGAGTTCCAGCACCCTGGGATTAGCGCTGGCAACAGCGACGTTATTCCTGGGACAGACCGCCCCAGTCGCCGCCATCGTAGCCGTAAGCGAGGGCAAAGCGGCAGGACAGATCTGGTGGAGCCTGGCGCATCTCTCGTTCCCGTACTACGTGGTCAGCGCGGGAGTCACCACGATGGTCCAGACCGTCAGCTCGCACCTGGGCTGGGGATTGGCTCTCGCGGTATTCCCGGTTATGTTCGGCATTCACCGCTCCTACCGCCTGTATTTTGGACGGATGGCGGAAACGCTGCGCCCCGAATCGATGGCGAGATCGGCCAGCGCCGGAGCATAAAACGATCCTGTACGAGTTGAACCAAGAATCGGCGAGTTGAATTAAGAACAGGGTGGCGAGCGCGTCAGCGCGAGCCACCCTTTTTTCGCGTCCCGTAGAAGGCAGTAGAGAGGTCAGCGAATCGCAAGCGTGGTTGTCATCCCGAGCAAGCGTTCTTTGCAGCGAGGGATCTGGGGCAAGCCGCGCGAAGCGTCGCGCGGCTTTTACTTAGAAACGCTGCGACGCAATAATCGCGCGTTTGGCTCGCTTCCCTATCAGCCTCTGGAGCGCTACCTGAGGCACGCCGCCTAAATCCCGCTCGTCTGATACCGCAGCACCGCTAGCGCCAGCCTGTAGTCATACCCAGCCCCCACATCGCTGATCTGCGCCTGCGTCTGCTGCAGTTGGGCCTGGCTGAGTTCGACAATCGATCCCAGCCCCAGCTTGTACCGCGCCTGCGCCAGGTTGAGCGCCAGGTTGGCCTGATCGAGCAGCTGTTGCGTCACCGCCAGCCGGTCGTACGCCGTTTTGGCATTCAGCCAACTGGTGCGTACATCGCGCGCAATTCGGTCCCGCAGGTCGCGTAATCTCTCCTGCGCCGCCTGCGCCCGCAGCGAAGCCTCCCGCGCCCGCGCTGTGTAGAGAAAGCCATTGAACACCGGGATGTCGATATTCACTCCCACCGCGCCATACCAGCTGGAAATAACTGGATTCCGCACCGGCGTATCTCCCACCACTCCCAGCGCCCGGATGTCGGGCAACAACAAGTCGCCTTCCGCCTTCTGAAATTTTCGCGCCGACTCCGACTGGAACTCGAGCGCCAGAATCTCCGGCCTCATCGTGAAAGCCGTGGCAATCAAATCGTCCACATTCTCCGCCGGCGGAGCGATCGCCGACGTATCTTCAGCCAGTTGAAAATTCTGCAAGCCCTGAAATCCCAGCACCGCCGACAGCGCCGCCTGCGCGCCGTTCACGTTATTCCCGGCATCCAGCAGCAGCAGCTTTGCCTGCGCCAGATTCACGTTGGCAAAACTAAAATCCAGTTCCGACTTCAGTTTGCTCCGGAACAGCGCCCCCACCTGGTCGGAAACTGTCTGCCGGTCCTTCACCGTCTGCTGCGCAACCGTCAACACCGCCTGGGTTTGCAGCGCATTGTAGAAAGCCTGATCCACCGCCAGCAGAATTTGTTCTTTGGTGGCCAGCGCGTTCTGGTTCTCCGCTTTGGCGGCCAGGTTCGCGCTCGCCACCAGGTTCGTGGTCCGTCCAAAATCAGTGATCAACTGGTTCACCGCCGCGCCGGCCGCGGCTCGCTGGTAAACCGTGGGATTCGTCAGCCCTCCCGCCGTGATTCGCGAACCCGGGTTCGCATCCACCGCGGTCAGATCGACGGTCGCTGTCGGCCACAAACTCGATCTCGCTTCCCGCGTGACCTGTTGCGATGCCAGCGCGTTCAGCCGGGCCACTGAAATCTGCGGATTATTCTTCAGCGCCAGCGCCTCCGCATCCTTCACCGAAAGCATCGTTGGAGTCGCCGATGCGTCCTGAAAAGTAGTCTGCCGAGCCGCAGGGGAGCTCGGCGCATATGCCACTTGCGGAACGGGAGCCGAAGGCAGACCAGAAAACGCAACGCTGCTGCTCTCCTGCGCTCTGCCGACAACCACAAAGACCAGCAGACATAAACCGAGCTCGATTTTTTTCTGCTCGTGCTTCATCTTTGCGTCTCCTCCGCGAGCGCCGGCGGATTCCGTGCTCCCTTTTTTCCATACACCAGCAGATAAGCTGCCGGCACGATGAAAATCGTGAGCAACACCGAAGAGGTCAGCCCACCGATGATGGCCTTCGCCATCGGCGCATACTGTTCCGCCCCCGTCCCCATTTTCAAAGCCATCGGAATCATCCCGATAATGGTCGCCAGTGACGTCATCAGAATCGGCCGCAGCCGCACCCGGCACGCCGTAATCACCGCATCCTCCGGTGGCAATCCCTGCCGCTCGAGATTATGCGCAAAATCGACAATCAGAATGCTGTTCGAGTCTGCAATGCCAACCAGCATCAGCACACCCATCAACGACATCACATTCAGCGTGCTCCCCGTAAGCGGCAAAATGATCAGCACGCCTACAAATCCCATCGGAATCGCCAGCATAATCAGCAGCGGATCGACGAATGACTTGAACTGCGCCGTCAGAATCAGAAACAGCAACACAAAGGAAATCAGAAATCCAAACGCAAAGCTCTTGAATGACGCTTCCATGCCCTGCACCATTCCGCGCAGATTCACCCGCACATTTTCCGGAATCTTCTCTTTCGCCAAAATGCCGCGAATCGCGCTGGTCACCCGGCCCAGGTCTTCGCCCGCCGGAGTCACATAAATATCGACGACTCGCTGAATCTGGTAGTGGTCGACTTCCGTCGGAGTCTGCACCTGTTTCACGCTTACGACGTTATTGAGGACGGTCGTCGCCCCGCCCTCACCCACACAAGCCCAGCCGGGCTGCCCGGCTCCCAGCGACGGATGTCCGCTTGGACCGCAGTTCAGGTCCGCCCTCGCACTCGGATCGCGCAGCGGAATCTGCCCCAGGTCCGCCATGTTGTGAATCGCCGCCTGCCCCTTCTCGAAAAACTGCACGGTGAGGTAATAATCGTTGCCGCTCTTGCGATCGACCCAGTAATTGGGAGCGATCATGTAATTGGAATTCAACGCCGTGATCACGTTATCGACGACATCTTTCTGCGACAGTCCCAACTCCCCCGCATGCACCCGGTCCACATCCAGCCGCAGCGCCGGGTAGTTCATATCCTGCGGCACATAAACCTGCCCAATGCCGTGCACCTTGCGAATCTCCGCCGCCAGGTTCTCCGCAATGCCGTGAATTTCTTCCAGGTTCGGGCTGCTCACCTGCACGTCAATCGGCGCAGCTTTACCCGTATTCAAAATCGCATCCACCATAGATCCGCTGGAAAAGAATGTCCGAACATCGGGAAACTGGCTGGCCATTTTCTTCTGCACCCGGTCCATGTACTCGAAACTGCTCAGCCGGTGCGACTCGTTCAGTTGCACCTGCACTGTCGCCGTATAAGCCCCGGAATTCGTGGTGTAGAGCGCAGAAAAATCCGGCACCACGCCAATATTGGAAACGATCCTCCTCAGATCCTTGGCCTCGACCTCGCCTCGGATCAGGTCTTCCACCTTCTCGATGTATTGATCCGTCATCTCGATGCGCGTACCGGTAGGAACTTTCAGATTGATAGTGAACTGCCCGGCATCGGTCTTCGGAAAAAACGCCAGCCCGAGCAGCGGATAAATCGCCAGGCTCGCCAGAAATACTCCGCTCAAGATCAAGACCGTCAATCCCGGCCGCTGCAACGCCCGCCGCACCCAGCGCTCGTAATGATCCAGCCCGCTGTTGAATATCCGGTTGAAACGGGCATTGAATTTATCCATCCTCGAGGGATTCAGAATGGCAGGGTCGTACTCTTTATCGTCGTGAACTTCGCCGTGCGGCTTGGCCTTCAGAAAACGCGAGCAGAACAACGGAATCACCGTCATCGCCACCACAAACGAAGCCAGCAGCGACAAGCAAAACGCCAGAGCCAACGCGGAAAACAAAAACTTGGCTACTCCGTACAGGAAAACAACGGGAAAGAAATCGACCACATCGACCAGCGTCGCCGCCAGCACTGCGAGACTTACTTCCGATCCGCCCACTTCCGCCGCGACCATGGGCGCAGCGCCCATCTCCAGATGACGGTAAATATTCTCCAACGAGATCACGGAATTATCGATCACCCGCGAAAACGCCAGCGCCATACCACCCAGAATCATGGTGTTGATCGTGCCGCCCATCATCGCCAATATCACAAATGCTGCCAGCGCCGACAATGGAATCGAAAGCAGCACCGCCAACGTGGCGCGAAAGCTCCCCAGAAAGATCAGAATCATCAGGCTGGTCAGAATCAGTCCTAGAGCGCCCTCATGCAGTACGGTTTTGATTGCCTCCTTCACATAGACCGACTGGTCAAACACGATACTCGTCTTCATCTGCTGCGGAATGTCGTAGAGATGCTTGATCAGCTCGCGAACTCCATTCACCACCGCAATGGTGTTGGTGTCGCCACCCTGCTTCATGATCGGAATGTAAACTGATTTCTGGCCGTCGATGCGCACCACGTTCGTCTGGATCCCGTGCGAGTCCTCCGCCTTGCCTACATCGTTCACCGTCACCCAGGAATGTCCGTTGACTTTCAGCGGAAGCTTGCCCAGTTCTTCCATGTCGTCAACCAGGCTGTTCGAGTACACGAAATAATCGTACGGCCCCATCTTCACGTCGCCCGCCGGCAGAATCAGGTTCGAATTGTTTACCGCATTGACCACGTCCATCGGGCTGAGTTGCCGCGACGACAATTTATAAGGGTCAACATAGACCATGATCTGCCGGTAGGTTCCGCCGAATACGCCCGGAATTTCTGCGCCCGGCACAACCGCGATCTGATTGCGAATCTGAAACTGCGCGTAGTCGTGCAACTGCGTCTCGTTCAACCCCTCGCCCTTCACCGTAACCAGCGCCACCGGCAGACTCGATGCATCGAACTTCAGCACCACCGGAGGCAGAGTCCCGGGAGGCAGTCGCTTCAAATCCGCCAGCGCCAGATTGGAAAGTTCCGTCACATCCGCGTCCGGGCTCGTCCCCGGCTGGAAATAGACTTTGATGATGCTCACGCCCAGCAGCGACCGCGATTCCATGTGATCGACGCCCGAAGCCAGCGTAAAAAAGCGCTCCAGCGGATCCGTGATATCGGTCTCCACATCCTCCGGCGGCATTCCCGAATAAAACGTCGCCACCACCACTTCCGGCAAATTAATCGGCGGAAATAAATCGACCGGCATGCGGGCCAGGCTGGTAGTGCCAATCACCACCAGCACCAGGCAAATCACCACAATGAAATACGGATTGCGAATTGAAAACCCTGGCATAATCGCTTACCCAATCCTGTTCGTTCCGAATTCGTCCCTGCGCAAATGCGTGACCGTAGGCCGAATATTTCCTCTCACTGCGCACTCGCTTCGTGGTACTCCGGCACCGCTACCTCCTGCGCCAGAACCTTTTCCCCCGACTTCAATCCGCCGTGGTCGCTCACCACCACCTGCTCGCCTTCCTTCAGTCCAGAAACAATCTCTGCATCACTGCTGGTCTGGATTCCTACCTGCACCGTACGCTCCTCCAGCACTCCATCCGGATTCACCACCAGCACCGTCGTCTTCTCGCCCTGGTGACTCAAGGCCTGCACCGGCACCGACTCAATATTTTCTTTCTGATCGAGGTGCAGTTCGGCGTCGGCATAAAGACCGGGAAGTAAAATCCGTTGCGGATTCTCGACATCGACTTCGGTATGCATGGTGCGCGTGTTCGACTGCACGTCCACCGAGAAGCGAGCCACCTTCCCAGGAAACGTCCGGTTCAGCGAAGGCACATGAACATCCACCGGATCGCCCACGCGAATGTAGCGAACATAAGATTCCGGAACCGGAATCACCAGCCGGAACAGATCGTCCTGGGAAAGCTTTACGATCGGAATCGCCTGCGTGCTCGAACCCGTCCCCGCCTGCACCAGCGTTCCCAGGTTGGCGTAACGCTCGGTCACGATTCCGGCAAATGGCGCCGTAATCTTCGAATAATCAAACAGAGTCTGATCGTGAACCAGTTTCGCCCGCGCCACGGAAAGCTCGCTCTGCGCAGCCTCCAGCGCCGCCTGTCCTGCTTCCACCTGCGACGATGCCGCCAAGTCTTTCCCCTGCGCGTCATCCACTTCCTGCTGCGCCACAATGCCAGGCTGGCTCTCAAACACTCCGTTCAGCCGCGTGTACTGCAGATGCAACGAAGTGTACTGCGCCTGATACCGCTCCAGCTCATGTTGCGCCCTCGTCACCTGATTCACCGCGTTCTTGATTCCCGCCTCGTCTTCCTGCAACTGCGCCTCCAGTTCAGGAATCTCGAGAATTGCCAGCACCTCGCCAGCTTTGACATGCGTACCGTAATCGACCATCAACTTCTTCACGAAGCCGGATTCCTTGGCATACACGTCAATCTCCTGAAACGGCACCAGCTCGGAAGAAAGCGTAATCTGCCGGCCCAGCGACTTCTTCGCCACCTTCGTGACTCCGACCGTAACCTGAACCGGCGTACTCCGGCCTCCAGAACACGAAGCCAGGGCAGTTACGAACATGATCGTCAAGACTCCAAGCACAATCCCATTGCCACGCACACGTGCTCGGAGCAGGCTGTATCGAGTGCAATTTTCAGTCATCGTATTTTTGACCAGTTTTTTCTCTGCGACTTCGCGCACGGACCCGGCTTACTATTTCGCCTTCCTCAACTCGCCCAGCCGGCCTGGCCCCGCGCCAGAGGCGCGAACATTAGGTGCCAGAACCAGGCATCGTGTCCCAAGAATGAGGCCGAATAATTTCTAGCGACCGCTTTTTGACGACGGAGTAAGAACGGATGAATAGATACGGATACGGATAAAGATCAGCAGGATGGAGGAGGCCGGTTATAAAGGCTTGTTTCTAGAAGCAAGCTGGGAATGAGCGGCCCTGTGGCCGCAACTCGGGTATAAGTTGTCGGCGCTTCGAAGACTACTACCCGGACCACGGGAGGCATCCAGTCCGCGGCGCTCTTCGTCAGGCGCTGCCGGCTTCGCTCCGGGGATGAGTGTTCGTGAAAACTTCTCAGCGAAGAAGCCGACGAACTCTGCGCAGAACAATAACGCGTAGCAACGCTTACGGTGAGGGAAAATACAGCGAGCAGAACCACGATCGCACAACTACCCCTGCGCCATCGCTGCTCGAGATTGGTGAGCCGCAACATCTCAGATCTTACCCAACTACGTTCTTTCTACCATATAGAATCGCCCACTCGCAAAACAAGTGACTCGTGACCACAGTAACTCGAGCCGCCAGTCTCTTTGATCAGAATACCTTCCACTTGGTTGCACGCCGAAATACAAGAGCGTATCGTTCATTGTTCTTTAATTTTCGTTCTTTAGTTTTCGCCATCACTGCCTCTGGGAGCCCTTTAATGTTGAGCCCTTTAGTATTTCTGAGATTCGGCCAGTTCCGCTTCAAGAGTCATCGCGCCGCATTCACCTCCGCCCTGCTTCTAGCGATGGTCCTCTCGGCAGCCGCTCCCATCCACGCTCAATTGAAGGCCACGGTGCACGTAGACCCATCCAAGAGCCAAGCCGTTCTCTACACCACGTCGATCGGCGTATCCGGCGACCGTTGGGACGCCAAAGCTTTCGATCCCGCAACCGTGAAACTCCTTCAAGATGCCGGCGTCACCAGTCTCCGCTTTCCCGGCAACAACGGCATCGATGCCCTGTACCACTGGTCCACCGGCAATGTCGTCAATCCCTATACCAACGACCGCGCACCCGCCTTCGCGCCGGAGAGAAAGTTCCCCGCCATTGCCCCAGTCATCGACCAGCTGGGAACTGCTCTGATCACGGTCAACTACGGCAGCAACCTCGACGGTACTGGCGGAGGCGAACCGGCAGAAGCCGCGGCTTGGGTCGCCTACGTCAACGGCAAGCCCACCAACACTCAGGAGATTGGCAAAGACTCCAAGGGCAACGACTGGAAGACGGTAGGATATTGGGCCAGCCTGCGCGCCGCGACTCCCTTGCCCACTGACGACGGTTTCAACGCGCTGCGCCTTGGCCATCCCGAGCCCCTGGGCATTCAACTCTGGACCATCGGCCACGAACCCTGGAACAATGGTTTCTACGGCCAGGCCCACACTCTCGGCTCTGATGCGGACAATTCCGGTAAGTACCGTGAGAGCGGTTCTCCCGAACCCGACCTTCACCTCGGCCCGGTGGCCACATCGAAGGATTGGGGCCATCACTCCGAAAACGCCAAGGTAGGACCGCAGGCCTACGGCGCAGCCGTGCCCGCATTCGTCAAGGCCATGAAGGCCGTCGATCCCACCATCCTGGTCGGAGCCGCGCTCACGCTGCCGATCTCTACTTCCGGCGACAACAGCCCGAATCCGATGGGCAAGAACTGGAACGCCGGCGTCTTGAAAGCCGCCTGCGCCAGCATGGACTTCAGCGCCATCACCATGTTTGAAGGTAAAGGCGCTCCGCCCAACTTCGACATCAATCTCGACGAAGATGATCTGCTCAGAACCGCCAGGGATCCCTTGGATGCCACCAAGTACTTCAACGTATCTGCGCTCAACCACGATTACGCGCTGCTGGTTACCGATCTCTCCGAGAAGTACAAGAAATTCTGTCCCGCCGGCCACTTCCCGCCCCTGGCTATTACGAACATCGGCATCGTTCCCTGGCTACCGGCCAAGAACCCAGAAGTCGCGGGCCTCTATACCCTCGATGCAACCGCTACCTTGGTCGAGAACGGCGTCTATGCGGTCGAGTGGGCGCCGATTCACGCCCTCAGCCCGTTTCTGTTCGATTACAACAACCAGCCCCAGCCAGCCTATTTCGGCCTGAAACTCCTCCATCAGGTGGCCCGGGTGGGCGATACCTTTGTCGCCGCCAGCACGCCGAACGACCGTCTGTCGGTGCACGCGGTCAAGCGCCGCGATGGCGGCCTGGGCGTGATTTTCATTAACAAAGACCCGGTTCAGTCCATCACCGCCACCGTCACCGTCGACGGCTACAACTACGCCGCCAAGGGAACGCGCTACGAGTGGGGCAAGGTAACCCTCGAAGTAGGCAAAGGCATCACAGAAACTCCAATGGATGGCCTGGGAGGCACCTTCTCAATAGTGGTGCCACGCCATAGCATCACCGCCCTGGTGATTCCTAAGTCGTAACAACCACGCCGACCGATTGGCCTTGGTCGTGGGCTCCTCCCCTGGGCGAAGCAAAGGGATGCTCCGAGGTTACTTTTGTAACTGTCCCTTTAGCTGGTTCTACGACAATAATGGGCCCGCAGGGGCTCCCGATGACTGAACGTCGAACCGACCGCGCAACCCGCAAACACGTAGCAGAGATGTCCCCAGAAGAGATGAAGCGTGCTTTGCTGCTATCTGAAAAAACCGATTTGCCTAACAAGCGTGCCTTCGATGAAGCTGAGCCGAGTCCGTTCATAGCAATGTGTGACGTGGACGGCTTGAAGACTATGAATGACGAGTTTGGCTACGTCGCCGGGGATGTTCTGATAAAAAGATTAGCCGAGGCTCTCGTGAGTGTTGGTCTGGCTGCCTATCACGACAAGGGAGATGAGTTCCTGTGCCGGGGAGCGTCTTTCCGGGAACTCAACAGCAAACTCAATCAGGCTTGTGAATTTTTAAAGGCACAACCGTTTGTCGTCGCGGCTCTAGACGGTCGCATTACGACGATACCGGGCGCACATTTTTGCTTTGGAATTGGTACGACCTTGGACGAAGCGGAACGTTCTCTGAAGCATCAGAAGGAACTCCGCAAAGTTATCGCCAAGACGAACGGTTTTTGAGGATCGGGGCAAAAACAGCCCGCTCCCTCTGTAGTGAATCGGCCCTGCTCCGGAATCGACTCAAGTCGCGATTTCAACGCAGCCTGTTGGAAGATATTTTCAGACCGCCGCTCCATACTCAATAACGGTTACGGATTTGCGATCTCCCAGACGGTGCCGCAATACAAATCGCAGCCTTCAATGCCGCCATTCTGAGCCGTACCGAAGAGATTTCCACTCGTGGGGTCGCGGGTGACGATGCCGGTCGGGTAGCCGCCATTGATGTCATAAGGGAAACTGTAGAGAGACGTGAAGGTCCACGCTCCGCCTTTTGCTGCTGGCGGCAACAACTGGTAGACCGTTCCTGCGCCGTTGGCGGGGACTTCACCATACTGGCTGGTGGTGCCGTACAGCGAGTGATTGGTAGCGTTCCAGGCAAGTCCCGCCACCGGAGCGATTCCGCTTGTCGTGTTTATGTCGAAGCTGAAGAGCAAGCTCTCCGTGTAGGTTGTCCCACTCTTGGTAAGGGTAAATACCGTTCCATCGCCGTTCGCGTCGCCTCCGGTGTTGGTGACTCCGTAGATGTCGCCAGTGGAGTCGAAAATCAGATTGCCGCTCGGATTGGCTCCGTCAGTAGAAGCAGTGCCGAACGAATAGAGAATAGTCTCAGCCGCGGGCACGGCCCTGGTGGCAGGCGTGTACTTGTAGACAGTTCCTTCGTTAAAAGCGCCACCCCAAAGACTCACACCATAAAGGCTTCCAGCAGAGTCCAGAAGGATTGGACCATTCGGCGTGTTGGCGTCAGCTTCATCGCCGAAAGAATATAGATCGGTCTCGGTATAGCTCTTACCGTTCTTGGTTTGAAGTTCGTAGATCACGCCGGCATTCCAGGCTCCACCCTGCACAGTGACGCCGTAGAGTGTTCCATGCGCACCAAGAGTTAGAGCCGCATTCGCCGGGAGACGTCCGTGGATGTCGTCGTAGGGAAAGGCGTAGAGCTGGGTCTCAGTCCAAGCGCCGCCCGCCACCGCAGGCGGGGTGAGCTTGTAGACCGCTCCGCAATTGCAAGTCGGGTTGCCACCGTTGTAAGTAGTTCCATAGAAGGCCCCGCTTTGGTCCTGCACGAGATCTGAAATCGGCAGCCATCCGCCGGTTCCATAGTTAACGAAGTTGTAGAGGGTCGTCATGGTCCACGCCCCGCCCACCACAGCCGGCGGCGACATTTCAAACACCGTGCCGGCTCCGTAGGTTCCGCCACCGCGGGTGGTGCCGTAGAAGTTTCCCTTTGCGTCTTCAAGGAGAGTGCCATTCGGCCAGAAGCTCGTGTTTTCGCTGAATGTGTAGAGTGTGCTCTCGGTCTGTGCCCATGCCGCAACGCTCAGGGCGAGAATCATGAGCAGCAAAGCGTTTTTCAGAGTAAGAATCCGAACGGACATAATGTCTCCTTCAGCGATGCCGGCCTAATCTGCCGGAGGGTCAAACTTCCACGAACTCAGTTAACATCCAAAAAAACAAGCAAAATCAAAGCTCTACTGCCCGTTCAACTACTTGGTGAGTCCGCAAGGGCACAAGCCGTAGACATCGAGTTCCGTCTGCGTTCCCACGTAGACTTTACCGTTGGCGATCATCGGAACCTGCATCTTAACTGCCGGACCTGCGGTGTCGCGCCCAGACGCCGCCTGCGTCGTGTTGTACAACTCAGAGGTCAAATTCGTGGCGTCAAAGGCGTGCAGCACGGCGGGCTGAAACGTCGGCTGATGGTCCCCGTCGTCGGTTTGTTCGATCGCCCAGACGATGCCATTGCTCGTTCCATTGGCAGAAATCGCCGGTGCGGTTCCATCATCAAAGACGTGAACGGTGGCCATCACGCCGGACTTGCTCACACCCGAGGCGTTCAAGGTAAACGCGCGGATCGGGTCGCCGTCGTCGCCGTTGTAAATGTACTGTTTCGTGGGAGTCGCCCAGAACGCGGAGTTCTGTTCGCCGCCGCCGTTCGAAGCACCCGTGAGGGCAAACTGCCCGCCCGTATGCCCCATGTTGTCGGCGTTGACAATGTATCCGCTGTAGGGGTTGTCGCAGATCGTGGCCGTCTTGCCCGTAGTCCAAATCAGATTCGGTGTGGCCGAACCGGTCTGGGTCGGCAGAAGCATCGGGCCGGCTGATCCGTAGTCCAGACCGTGAGAATAGCGGCATGCCTCGTCGCTCGGGGTGAAGTAGTCAACGACATTCAACGAATAAGTACTGCCGTTCTGAACCAGCTGTAGCTTGACTATGCTGTCCCCCCAGTTCAGCACGCCGTCCCAATAGCCGTCGCCCGTAGTTGCGTAGACGTATCCGTTCGCGTCCGCCGTAACTGCACCGCCAGCACCCCATATGCCGCTATGCCCTTCACCCGGAATACCCGGAGGCCGAACGCCCGGAGTCTTGGCGCCAGCGACAGTGCCCGTGTGGTTTTGTGTGTCCGTGTAGAACGCGGCCAGCAGCGCCAGAGAGGTCGGATCATAGGCCAGCACCCAACCGGAATCTCCCGCGAAGCCGATGAAGAGCACACCCTGCGGGAACCCGGCCTCGGGAACCAGCAGGATGCCCGGTCGGCTCTGCTGATGGCCCGGTCCAAACACCACATTGTTTCCGTTGAGGTCGCATCCAAGATTTCCCGTAGCCGAGCAGACCACCACCGGACTCCCGGTCTGCTCCGCGCCGCTGGTAATGTTCAGAGCGTGCAGGCGGATCACCCAGTTAGTCGTTGTGCCGGTAATTTCCTGCGTGCGCACGATCACATACAGCGTGTTCGTCGCCAGGTTGATGACGGGCGTGCCAGTAATGCCGACAATCGGGAACAGCTGACAAATGCCGGATCCGAATGAGCACGGCACGGGAATTACTTTCGGCGTACCGGACGGATTCAAAAAGTTCACGTGCCACAGCGGCTTCGGATTGAGCGCGGCGCTGTCGGCATCAAAGGCATAAACGCTGTCGTATTCCGTGGCCACGAAAACCACGTTGTGCACGCCGCCCGTGGCCATGGTCAGGCCCTGCACATAGAGCGGCTCGGCATAAATCTGGCCGTCGACGGGATAGCTGAACAGCTTCCCGAACGAACCGGAGTTCACGTTCGTCGTGGTCAGAATGGTTTCCTGCAAATTCTGAGTCGTATGCTGATTGTTGTTGTGACGGGTCAGAACATTCACTGTCTGAGAGAAGGCAAACGAGGACAGGAAGAAGAAAATGAAGGCAAGGGTCAGCTTACGGTGCATCGGGAAACCTCCAAACGATTTGGCTAACTCTCCGGGGGGAGGATGACATTGAGGACGCTGGGAACCTGAGATGCCCGGCGGAATCAAACGATGAGATCATCATAGCCATCCGAGAATTGCGAAGCAAGATGAAAGATTCTGCAACATCGAGGGTCAGGTACCTTATTTTCCAGCAAGTTACAAGCTGCGTTTCCACCATTTCCTACTAGCCTGTGTAGTTGCTCGCAGGCCTTAACGGCGCACGCGAACCGACGCGGATGGTCACATCCGGCGCATCGTTCCGGGCATCACTCTGGGCATCGATTGAAGGTCGACCGAAATAACGCGGAGTCTCATCCTAAGCAAAAAAGTGGCGCACCGAAGCGCGCCACTGAGAAAAGAATCAAGCGTGAAGCGTGTTGGTTTCAGAGGACTAGTGGCTGGTGCCTCCGAGTCCCTGCGTTGGCTTCACGTTCGTGTTTGGTTGTGGCTGCGTTTCTTCCGCCGGTTGCAGCGTCGGGGCCCCAGTGAACTCCTCGATCGGTCCGAGGAATACGCTCAAGCCCGAGGGATCAACGTCAATCCAGTACAGCGTAGAACCACTGGCCTGATAGATATCGACGTTAAGACCAAACGGGGCCGCGGCGTTGATCGTAGCCTCGAGCGGGTTGGGAATGGTGTTTCCTGACGACATGGAGTAAATGCCCGTGCCGGCCGAAAACGGAGTTGAGGTGAAAGTATCGCCCGTGCTCTGCGCAGGTGTCCCGGTCCAGGTACCGAACGGATCGCTGTCGTCCCCGGTCAGGCTGAGGGCAGCGCCACTCGTCATCGTGCCCTGCGAGACCATGTCGAGCTCGCACGCATAGCAGGTAAAGTTAAAGTCGTTGAAGTTTTGGAATCCAGCCACGTAAGTGCCGCTGAACTTGGCTACCGTCGTGTTCGTTTGCGGAGTGATGACCCCCATGCCGCCAGCAAGAACCAGGTCGATAACAAGGGCTCCACCCACGTCAGCGCTGGTCGTGTTGTTGGGATCGTTGATGTTGAGCTTGGGATCGACCATGTAGACGCCCAGCAAGCCCACACTTGGCGAAGACCCGTTGGAGGTGGCGCCGTTCCAATCGAGTGTCATGGAGCCGTACCCATTGGCTGCTGTACCTACAAAATTATAGGTACTGCTCGCAATCGAGGCGGCTGTCACCAGGATACCGTTGTCCAGTTCGTTGTCGTCTGCCGTGCCCGCGCTGAAACTCTTGTTCGTCGCGTCTGCAGTGAACTCGCCCAGGGTTGCATAGGCTTCACTCCACTGACCGAGCAGTGTGAAGACGCCGCTGGAGGACGACGTACTGGGGAACGTCGCGTTGGTGAAGGTTGTGGTTGAGCCCTGACCGTATGCCGAGCCAACTGCAGCGTCCGCGTATGTTCCCGCTGTCGTTCCGTTTCCGTTATCGATGTCGATGAGCCGGACTACTTCCGGACCCACAACGTAGGAGGCCAGAACGATCGAAGACGCGGGAGTTATCGTCGAATTGGTGATGCCGCTGACCGTGCTGCGCCCGAAAGCGTCCGGGGTGGTTGAGGTTGAGGTGAAGGCCACGCCCGTCTGCTGGCTGTCGCCATTGTCATTGATGTCAAGGATGCCGTTGGCGGTTCCACCACTGATGCTATAAACGCCCCCGTAGGCGACCGAGTTGTAGCCTTGGTCGACGCCGGACAGGGCAAAAGCGAAATTGCCGCTGGCGGTGGTTGCCGTTTGCAGATCGAGGCTGCCACTGGAAGTTGCCCAGCCATCGAACTCCGCAATCAGCGCGTGTTTGGTATTGGCGAACTGCACAGCAAAGACTTCAGTTCCCGCCGGCGAGCCAACGCCGGTATTGTTCGTGATCAAGGTGAGTGTCCCTTGGCCGGTCGTGGGATTCACCGTCAGCGTTCCGCCGGTGATGATGTCGGCGGCAGGCTCTCCGGGAGAGACGTCGCCGTTACCGTCGTTGTAGTCCTGTTCGCCTGCGGTGACGTTACCGTTCGAGTCGATGGTTACCGCGCCTGCGATGGCGT
>JBEKRY010000072.1:0-18417 GCA_049517555.1 Candidatus Sulfotelmatobacter sp.
CACTTCCTGTATTCGTTACATACGTCCGTTGGCCGTCTCGCGGCCTCTGCTGTTCAGAAGCTGTCGACTGGTTGCCGGTCTGATTCTGAAGCGTGATGTTCGCCACAGGCACCCGCTGTTCCGAGAGCCGATTTTGCAGGCTGGGAAGTTCTGCTGCCATCGCACGACTCAGTTCTCCGCGTTCGGTGGAGATCTCAGCCGTAAACTGATTGCGAACCATCGATGTCCGGACATCAACACTGCCAAATTCCCCAGCGCGTATCCCGAGCCGGAGTTCGGCCTCGCCCACACGCTCCACCAGCTTTGCCGAGTGGATCGAAGATGTGGGATAAGTCGCCGCGGATTCTCCCTGCTGACTCTGGGCGACGCCCGTTGAGGTGTGGTCAAGTTGGCCGGCCGTCTGATCGCTGGGATCCTGGGGCACGCCGGCGGTTACAGTCTTTCCATTCCCTGTTGCGGGCGAGGTTTGAGTTCCAGAGACAGAAAATACTTGAGAAGAATCGATCGCCCTTGCCGGAGCGCTGACTGTGGCCTGATCCGGCATGGTTGAGCTCGAAGAGGATTGGGAGTCATCCTTGCGAGTCTGGGACTTTGCGCTTCCTGGGGCGTCAACACTTTTCGTGGTCGTTCCCGAACTGTCACCGTTCAAGCCGACTTGGTTCGAACCAACTTGGGTCACGCCCGCCTGGGTCGAGCCAATTCTGGATTTGTCCGGCGCCGCATTGCCAGCTGTTCCCTGCAAACTGGCGGAATCGAAGTTCCCCGAGCGCGTAACCGGCGGAACGATCGCGGAAACGCTGGCGGGAGCCGCCAAGACTTGCTCGATTTCAGACTTCACCGCAGCGAGTGTCTTACCAGTGGCATCCGAGGTCTCAACCGTGCCGCGTGTAATGTTGTGAGCTTGAGCTGGCGCCGGCACGTTAGCAGGTGATGTTTTTGCATCCGATGCCGGGCCCGACAACTTGGCCGCGAGGCCGGCCACGGGACCAGATTCGAACCCTGGGGCGCGCAAGCCCGGTTCTGCATGGTTGGCACCGGCACTCCCGGATTTTGTGCTCACCGGATTAGTGCTCGCCAAACTTGTGGCCACCGGATTCAGCGAATCCTGACTGCCCGTATTTTTCAGAGCCTTTACCTCAGTAGCATCACCAGACACATTCTTGGATAGCGTTGGCAGGAAAGTTGCCCCGCCTGATGCGCCTGCACTGATGGCTGACTGGAGCGCCGAAGTCGCCGAGGATTCAGTGGAGTCATTCATCGCACTTCCGACCTGCGCGTCGGGAGTGACATTCTGTATATCTGCGTCCCAGGCGAAAACTGGCAAAGACAGTGTGAGCGTCGGAACCATGACGGCCGGAACTGTTTCCTCCGGCGGATTGGAACTGGACGCGGGAGTCTGGGTTAGATCGTTCCCGCGACTCCGCCAACCGCTCGTTCTGGAATCCGTCGACTTGGAATCTGATTTCTTGGCGTCTCGCTTGGACGTACTGACCGGAGCACCACTTCCCTGTGGAGCTGCGTGAGTCGTCGCTGCCGGATCGCCGAGTGATCGGCTCGTGAATGACTTCGCTTGTTCGAGAATGGCTGCCAGCGATTGTTCTGCGGGGCCCGTGAGACTGACTGGCAAGGAAGAAGGCATGGATTGCACGTCATCGGATGAGCTACGAATCGGAGTGTAACTTCCCTGTGGAGCAACGTGAGCTGTAGCTGCCTGATCGCCAGGTGAGTAAGTCGTGAAGGACTTCGCTTGTTCGAAAACGGCCGAGAACGACTGCTCGGCCGCATGGCCCGCGGGCGTGACTCCCGAAGGAGAGGGCGCTAACTGCGTCCCGCTGGCTGCGATTTGTGGCACGATTGCGATCACTGGTTTGCTCGGCCTATACATAGCAAACCAGCGGCCAAAAGTTCCTGATTAGAGACCGTTGTCATCAGAGCACCAGCGTGTAGCCAATTAAAGACTTTCCGGGATTGTGCCGATTAGAAAGGAACCACGATCATTGGGGAAATGCTCGACTGGGCAGCCTTTGCCTAGGCGGGGAGTAGGCAAAGTCTGCCTACTGGCTGCGTCCACGGCGCGATAAGAAGAGGTCGTCGATGACCGCCTGCTCCCGCTTTGCTTGTTCCCTGGTGTAGACATCGAGCTGCTTCTCGCGGAGCTTATCGAGAGTTTCGCGATTGCGGCGCGCCAGTTGATAGACTGCCAATTGCTGACTCCACTTCGTTTTCAATTCCTGCAGTCGAACTCGCAGTGCTTCGAGCTGCTGCTCGAGGGCGCGCTGGTATTCGTATGTGGCTTGCAGTTCCGCTGCGCGAATGCCCTGAGCGAGTTCCGCAGCCCGATTTTGCGTGGCCGTGGAATAATCGGCTTCGACCTCGCGAATCCGTTGATCAATCCGATTGACCTCTTGCTGAAGCTTTTCGAGGACAAAATATTCGCGCTGCTCGATGCTTTCGCGGTATCGCAGCACGCCTGCCAGGGAAAATCGGAAGGACATGGTTAGCCGGGAAGAGCGACCAATTGGCTTAGGTTGGAAGCCAGCGGTGCGGCTTCATCGGGTTGCTGCTGGAGATATTTTTCGATCTGCGGCAAAGCTGCGAGAGCCTTGTCCAGAGTAGGGTCGGATCCTCTCTGATAGGCGCCAATCCGGACCAGATCCTCGGCCCGTGCATAGGCCGCCAGCAGCATTCGCAACGCGCCTGCCTTTTGCATGTGCTCGCGCGAGCAGACATTGGGCATCAACCGGCTCAGACTATCCAGCACGGAAATCGGGGGATAGTGATTACGCAGGGCCAGCCTGCGGTCGAGAATAATGTGGCCATCGAGCAAAGAGCGAACCGTATCCACAATCGGATCCTGCTGATCGTCGCCTTCCATCAAGACCGTGTAGAAAGCAGTGATGCTCCCTTGAGAAAAGCGGCCGACTCTCTCGACCAGCCTCGCCAGCATGGAAAGAACAGACGGAGTGTATCCCTTGGCCGTGGGCGGTTCGCCGGCGGCCAGACCAATTTCTCTTTGCGCCATGGCGAATCGAGTCAGAGAATCCACGACGAGCAGAACGTTTTTCCCCTGGGCGCAGAAATACTCTGCCACCGCGGTCGCCGAGAGCGCTGCTCGAATCCTCAGCAATGGCGATTGGTCCGACGTTGAGACGACCACGACGGAGCGCTTGCGTCCCTCAGGTCCCAGCGTCGCAAGAAAATCTGCCACTTCGCGGCCGCGTTCTCCGACCAACGCCAGCACGGTCATGTCAGCAGCCGTGCCTCGGGCCATCATTCCAATCAGCGTGCTTTTGCCCACGCCGCTCCCGCCAAAAATCCCCACGCGTTGTCCGCGTCCACAGGTCAAAAAGCCATCCACGGCCCGGATGCCGCATCCCAGCGGCTCACTGATCGGGGTTCGGTCAAGCGCCCGCGGCGCAAGACCATCAACGAGCTTTGATTTTGTGGCCCGATACTCGCCCAGCGAATCCAGCGGCGCGCCGGTCGCGTCAATCACTCTTCCAAGCATTTCAGGCCCAACGCGAAGCGATGGCCTGGCTCCCCACGTCACAATCTGATCGCCAAATCGAATCCCCTGCGGTTCTTCCAGGCACATGCTGAGCACATTGGACCCACGGAATCCAACGATCTCACCGGGGAATGAGATGCCACTCGAATCGATAATTTCGCAGGATTCTCCCACGGAACAAAATGGTCCCGCAGATTCCACCAGATTCCCCACGACATTCGTCACGCGCCCCTTCCAGCGGACGGTGGAACCGCCGCGCAGCCAATTTGCGTAAGAATCAAGAGGACTGAGATTCATTTCGGTTCAGGTCTTTGGGCCAGGAGGTCGAAGAATCCTCGTTCGACTTCCTTCAGTTGAGCGTCCAATCCCAGGTCGGCGACACCCATGTCGGTCTCAAGCAGGCAAGCTTTTGGCTCCAGAGTAAAGTCTTCTACAACCTGCAGATTGGTATAGTCGCGGAAGTAATGTCGCCAACCTTCCGCATCTTCGGGTCGCACGCGCACGATTACGTTTGTATTCTGTTGAAATTTCTCGAGCATCACCTTCACGAGTCCGGCGACCACCATGCGGTCGACTTGCGACTCCCGGTGCAGAATCTTGGCGGCAATTGCCAACGCTAGATGAACCAACTCGATTTCTACTTTCGAGTAATAATCCGAGCGCTGCCGCTGAAACTCGAGGATCACATCGGCCACGCGCTTGCGCTCGCGCGCGAGTTCCGCGTCAAAACGCGCTGCAGCCTGACGTTCGCCAAGTTGCAGTCCGGCCGCATGAGCCTCGGCAACCAGGGGAGATATGTCTTCCTGGCTGATGCGCGGTGCATTATCCGGCTTAGCGGGTTTTTCTGTTCCCGCTTGTGCCTCAGACGGGGGAGCGATGTCCGGAGACGCGTGCGGAGCAAAAGTATCCTGGTATAGAAAGGCCTGCACCGCCGGGCTACCACTCTCGGCAGGATTGTTATACGACGTACTCATCGTCTCCCTCGGCTTTCAAGGTAACCTTACCGTCGCTTTCGAGCTTGCGTAATAAGGTCACCGCTTCCTGTTGTGCGGCGGCCACATCCTTGGCGCGAACCGGGCCCAATGTTTCCATATCCTCTTTGAGCATCTCGACGGCGCGAGAAGACATGGCCCTGAAAATGTGATCTTTCAGATCCGCACTCGCGCCTTTCAGCGCCAGCGCCAGCGTCTTCTTATCCATCGAACCCAGCCACTCGCGAACGGAAACGTCATCCACTCCCAGAAGGTCTTCGAAAGTGAACATCAAGTTACGGATGCTGATGGCAGTCTTGGGATCGTCTTGTTCGATGGCTTCGAGAATCGTCTTCGCTGCCGCGGGTTCGAGCCGGTTCATCACGTCGGCAACGCTTTTGAACCCCGCATAGGTTTTCCGGCTCTGTTCTCCCAACGACATGAGTCGGCGGTTGAGGACTACAGAAACCTTCTCGGCCATCTCGGGAGAGAACTGCCGCAACTGCGAGAGCCGTTTGACGGATTCGGCGCGAACCTGTTCGGGTAATTTCATCAGCAGCGCAGAAGCCTGCTTACCGTCGAGGTGCGCAAGAATCAGTGCGATGGTCTGGGGATGTTCGCCCTCAAGAAATTTAGCTAATTGCTGCGGGTCAGCCTTCTGCAACGAATCCAATTGGCCCACACTCAACTCCTGCAACCGCACCACCTTTTGCAGGAGATTGTTCGCGGTGTCGGCGCCAAACGCCTTGACCAACAGACGAGTCGCAAACTCGAGTCCACCAGCTGCCAGATAATCCTGGGTCAGGGCCAGTTGGCTGTACTCTTCCAAAACCCCGTAAGCGACTTCCGCCGGCACTCGCCCCAATTCCGCCAGTTCCTGGGTGACGATCTGAACTTCCTTCTCCGAGAGGTTGCGATACACGGCGCTGGCAGCCTCCTCCCCCATAACCGCCATGAGGATTGCGGCCTTGCGTATTCCCTTCATCCGCGAAGCAGCGTGACTCGTCATCTGACTCCCTCATGCAGCCACGATTGAATCAGCTTGCCGGTGGCGGCGGGTTCGGCTGTAACCTTTTCGACCAACTGCTTTTTGAGCGCGGCCGCGCGTGCTTGCTCGGGCGTCATCTGTGCTTCCTGTCCGGCAGCGAGTTCTGCAGGGTTCGCCGGTTGCGCTTTGGCGGCGATTTTGCTCGGCAACTCCTTGAACGTGGTCAACAGCTGCTTCTTCAGCGGCCTGAGTAAAAGCATGTAGACCAGCAGGAACAACAGGATTAGCGCAGCGTACCTTACGATGCTGGACCAGTCATTCAAAGTCGTGCGTACGCGCTCGACGATCGGCGGCTTTGCGGGAGGATCGACGGGCGACTGCTCAAACGATATGTTCTCGACGGTCAAACTGTCGCCACGGTTAACATCAATGCCGATCGCAGCTTTGGCCAGATCTTCAATCTGTTTCAGTTCATCCGGCGTCCGCTTTCTGTGGGATTCCGAACGCTTGCCGTTTTCCTGCTTCACGTCGATCGCGTCATCCACCAGCAGCGCTGCCGAAACTCTTCGAATGCGTCCGGCAGGTTCCACGGTGCGACGGACAACCTTGTTCACTGCGAATGTATTGCTCTCACTCTTGGAGATCTGCATTCCATCTCCACCCTCCACCGCTATCTTCGCGCCGCCGTTCCCGCCGGGGACGTTACTGGATGTCCCCGGAACGCCGCCAGCCATGCTGCCGCCAACCTGCTCCTCCGACCTTTGCGTGGAGACTGCTACAGCACTTTCCGGGTCATAGGTCTCTCGGTTTTCTTCGGCAGTGCTGGGGTCGTACTCCACGTTTACGCTGGCTCGCACGTGCTGGCCGACAACTGGTTCAAGGGTCTGCAAGAGTTTGGCGGTGTACTCGTCTTCCAATCCTTCATCCGTGGAAGAAAATCCGTGTCTTCGGGTCCCCAGCGGACGATTCGTGTCCGCATCGATTACGGTTACGTTCTCCGGGCTCAACTTGTCCACGGCGCCGGAAACCAGGCGCGCAATTCCCTGCTGAGTTTCTTCGGAAAGCTGGCCGGAACGCAATTTGAGAATGACGGACGCTTTAGCCGCGCGTTCGCGATCCAGAAATACGGAATCGGAGGACATCACGAGGTGAACGCGAACACTTTCCACGTCGCGCAGAGTTTGAATCGAGCGTTCCAGTTCTCCTTCGAGAGCGCGCTGGTAGTTCACTTTCTCGTCGAACTCAGTCTGACCCCAGTTGAGCTTGTCGAATAATTCAAAGCCCAGGCGGCCACTGTGCGGCATCCCGTCCGAGGCGATTTCCATCCGGCTTGAATCCAGCTTGTCGCTGGGCACGTTGACTCCCTTGCCATCCGGGGAGAGTTGATATGAAATGTTTTTCGCGGCCAGCTTCTCGCCCAGCGCCTGGGCATCCGCCGGTTCCATACCCGTCATGAGGGGCACGTAGTCCGGCGTCGAAATGAGATGCGCGAAGGCCGCCAAAACTGCAATGGTCAGCACCGCGGCTCCAACCAGCAGCACACGCTGCTTGACGGTCAAGCCGACAATGAAGTCCTTCAGTTGCTTCTGAATTTGGTCCAGTGATGGCATAAGCTTAATTTCGGTGCGCTAGCCTCCGCTAGAATTGCAGCTTCGAAACTTCCTGATACGCGTTCACAATTTTGTTTCGCACCTGCATCATGAGTTGGAAAGCGATATCCGCTTTCTCCACGGCAATCATCACGTTGTGGACGTCCTGCCGGTCTCCCTGCATCAACTCGGTGACTTTCTGATCTGAGTTGTCGCTGAGATCGTTCACCTCATTGATGGCATTCTTCAGCGTCGCTCCAAAACCACCTTCAGTTTCAGAGCTCCCCGGCACGGTGGGGCTGGTGGGCAAAGTTCCCGTGAAAGCCGGCATCCCCGAACTAATTGTGTTGTTCATCTCTTTATTCCTTAGAATGATTCCTACTTCAACAGCTCGATCGATTGTTGGATCATCTGCTTGGATGCTGTGATGGCAGAAGCGTTGAGCTGGTAGGAGCGAACCGCTCCCATCAGGTCAACCATTTCCTGAACCGGATTGATGTTTGGGTAGGCCACGTACCCTTCCTTGTTGGCATCGGGATGACCAGGGTCGTACCGCATCAAAGACGGAGTGGGATCATCCACTACGCGCTGTACCCGCACCGCGGGCATGTTGCCGTTGAGCGTCGAGTGGAATCCGGCCAGCATCATCCGAAAAGGCAGGTTCCCCGAGCTCGCGAACACGACCTCTTTGCGGCGATAGGCGCCGCCCTCAGGTGTATGCGTGGTCTCCGCATTGGCCATGTTCGCTGCGACGACTTCCGCCCGCTGCCTTTCGGCAGCTAACGCGGAACCGCTAATTTCCAGTGTTGAAAAAATACTCATCCTTTGCCTCCCTCGTTGATCGCACTGAGTAAGTTGTGAAATTCATGCTGCAGCAACTGGATACCAAGGCCAAACTGCATCTGCGTTTCCGCCAGCAGCAATCCTTCGCGGTCCATGCTGACGTTGTTTCCGTCCGGCCGTTCCAGAAGGCCTGGAACCGAGCGCGCGACCGGCAGAAAACTTGCCCCGCCATCGTCGCCGGCCGCGACGGCTCGCGTGAGTTCGCCGCGAAAATCCAGATCCTGTGTGTGGTAGCCCGGAGTATCGATATTTGCCATGTTGGCAACTACCAGTTTGTGGCGTTGCGAAGTGACGTCCAGAGCCTTCTCCAACAGATTCATCATTGGAGTTGAAATGTCGTTCATGCAAACCTCCTCGGCGGCAAACCGTGCTCGCGAATCTTGTTTCGTATCGTGCGCAAGCTGACACCCAGTATTTCGGCCGTACGGGTTCGATTTCCGCCCGTGCTCTGCAGAGTTGCTTCCAACAAATGACGCTCCACCTCGCGCATCGACGTTCCAGCGCGGAGGGAGGGGGCTGGAGACGCAGCCGGTAACGCGTTCGAATAAATCGCGGCGGACAGTTCAGTCTTCAGGCTTTCGGGACCAATCTCATCACTCTCATTCAAGGTGACGAGCCGGCGCATGAAGTTGCTGAACTCGCGCACATTGCCCGGCCAGGAATGGGCTTGCAGGCCACGAATAAATTCAGGGTGCAAGGCGGGAATGGCCCGTCCGGCTTCACCGGCGAACTTGCGCACGAAGAATTCGGCCAGTACGGGAATATCCTCGCGGCGCTCCCGCAGCGGCGGGAGCGCCAGAGGAATCACGTTCAGACGATAGTAAAGGTCAGCACGAAACTTACCCTGCTCGACCATGACGGGCAGCGAAACGTTCGTAGTCGCAATGATTCGGATATCCACCGGCGTGCTGCGCGTGTTTCCGAGTCTTTCAACCTCGCGTTCCTGAAGTACGCGCAGCAGCTTCGGCTGCAGATGAAGCGGCATCTCACCGATCTCGTCCAGCAGCAGCGTCCCGCCTTCGGCCAGTTCGAACTTTCCAGCCTTGGAAGCGGTCGCGCCGGTGAACGCTCCGCGCACGTGGCCAAACAGCTCGCTCTCGAGGAGATTCTCTGGCACCGCCGCGCAATTCACCGCGATGAAAGGCCGCGCCCGTCGCTCACTGTTCTCGTGAATGTAACGCGCAAACAGTTCTTTTCCCGTACCGCTCTCGGCTTCGATCAGAACATCAGCAGCAGTTCTGGCGGCATGACGCGCCCGCTCCAGTGCTCGCAGCAAGTTCGGAGCTGTACCGACAATCGCTCCCGACGAAACCGCATTCCCCGAAGGAGATGCCGCCTGCCGCATGACTCGTTCGACTGCGGACTGCAACTCTTCAAAAGAAACGGGTTTGGTTAGGTAGTCGCAAGCCCCGCCTCGCATAGCCTGCACTGCCTCAGGAACATTTCCGAAGGCCGTCAACACGATCACCGCAGTCGAAGGACTGGACGCCCGGACAGTGTGCATCAGGTTCAGACCGTCACCGTCTGGCATGCGGACGTCGGTGACGACCAGGGGAAAACGTTGTAATTTAAATTTGCGCAGGGCTTCCGTGCTGCCCGCGGCAACATCCACAAGCCAGCCGTCGCGCTGAAAGTTCGTCCGCAGCGCCATGAGTATTCCCGGCTCGTCATCCACAATTAATACCGATTTAGCAAGTTGGCCGGTCATATGAGTGGAAACTCCATGCGGAAGGTAGTGCCTTGGCCCAATTGACTGCGCACATTGATCGAACCGCAGTGTTGCTCCACAATTCGCTGGCAAACCGTCAACCCCAGCCCGGGCGTTTGCCCAGTCGTCGTGAACCCTACTTTGAAGATGTGCGGCAGATCTTCTGGGCGTATCCCGCTGCCAGTGTCAGAGAACTCGATCACGGCGATCGGTCCCGACTGCTTCGCCTCTACCGTAGCGACGATGCTGATCACGCCATTTGCTGCCGTATGTCGTAGCGCGTTGCAGGCCAGGTTTAGGAGCACCTGCCTCAACCCATTGGAATCGCCGGCAATCTCGGCCTGGCTCAGAATCTCTCGCAGAGTAATGGTCACGCCCTTCTGCTGCGCCAGCGGACGGATAAACTCCACGCAGCCCTTCAACACTGGTGCAAGCTCTAATGGAGACTTTTGCTGCATGCCGGGATTATGAACGCAAAGCACGTTGTTCACAGTTGCCGAAAGTGAGCGCACTCCAGCTCGCAAGTGCTGCACACATCGTCCCGACTCTTCTCCCAACCCTGGATCGCCCGCCAGACAGCCGATCAGCAATTCAAGGCTCCCCAAGGGATTGCGAATCTCGTGCGCCAGAACCGTAGCCATCTCCGCGAGCGCAACCACATTCCGGGATGTCTCGCGTTCGTGCTCGGCATTCTTGTGCTCAGTCACATCGCTGATGATCAGCACCAGACAGGTAGCATCAGCTCCGCGGAATTCTCCATCGGGGCGCGCCATTCTGCGGTAACGGATAGCGAGGCATAGTTTTCGCCCAGCAGTCTCCACCATGACTTCCTGTTCATACCCCTCACCCCAGGATGCACCCCATACGGACCGAACGGCGGCCCGCAGGCACTCCGGAAGATGCTGCCAAGCGAACGCTTCCGGGATATGAAGAAGTCTGCGAGCCTCGGGATTCAACAGAACCACCGCTTCGCTTTGCATTTCGAGTACCGCAACCCCGCAAGGCAACGTGTCAAGGATCTGACGCAGTGCAACCCGCATCTTTTCGGTTTCCGCGATGCTGGAGGCGAGAGCCCGATTGCGTTCTTCGAGCTGCCTGCGCAACTCGACGACTTCCCGGTGCAATTGCCGGTGAGTATCCTCGAGCCGAGTCGACGCACCGATGAATGCCGTGAAGGCTTCGGCCAGCTGACTCTCTGCGATTTGTGGCGCTTCCGGCATCGCGTGCATTGGAATCCCGTGAGAACTAGGCAACATCTGCCCAGTTGCTATGCAACGGGTCTGCCAAAACGCATGAACCCCGGCAGGACAATATCGAAGGTAACGAGGTTGAACGGAACTTCGCGTGCTGAAACGTCAAAGAGAAGTACATTCATGTGCCGATAGAGCGAAGGCAGACCACTCGGACGCACACTTTGGCATTCTGTGGTCATTGTGCCGAGACGCTCGATTAGGCTGAAATGAGAATCCTGGCGTGACGAACAACATATACAACTACGGTTACCGGGCGCCGCGTTTCCGCGCTGACTTTCGTCTATTGCTGCAAGCTCGCGATCATAATCCGGTGCTGCTCGACGCGCGTTGTATCGATCTCAGCGAAGACGGGTTGGCGGCAGAAACTAATGCGGTCCTGGAGATGGGCGAGCGAGTGTTAATCATCATGACCTTGCCCGGGACTCCGACGTCCATAAGGATCGCTGCCTCGGTGACCAATCGCCAAATAAGCAGCTACGGGTTCGCTTTTATTTTCTCCTCACAGAACGAGCGCATCCAAATGCGTGAATATCTCGAGTCTCGGCGCTCGGCCGAAGCAAAATCCCCTGAACTATCGGAGTAAGCCTTCAACCAAGGCGCCGGCAGTCACGTCCTCCTCGACTTTGGCATGCCCCGTGCATCTCAGCTAGGCAGAAGTTGCCTACTGCTCATCTGGTTCTAACGAATCGTTTTAACGAGCTTGTTCTAACGGGCAGTCAATCGCAACGGCAACGCAGGTAACGCAGCTCCTATGGAAAGAGTTCTTACTCAAGAAGAAATCGACGCGATGGTACGCGTCGCCTCCGGGCGGCAAGACGACGGCCGGAAGCAGGAGACGCGCACGATTAAACCCTGCACGTTCCGGCAATCCGGACAACTCACCGGGGAGCAGGTCGCCGCAGTGAATGGTCTGCACGAAGGCTTTGCACGCAGCCTTCAGCAATCGCTGGGAGCTTACCTGCGAGTGACTTTTGAGGTCAATCTGGTTTCGGTTGAGCAGCTTGCATTCAACGAGTTCCTGGAACGGATACCGGAAGTCACTTATATGCTGGGCTTCCACGTTGAACAAATGAGCGCCGCGGCTGGATTGCAGATTGACCACTCGCTGGTTTTTCCGTTGGTCGACATTCTCCTGGGTGGAATCGGCCAATGCGAGGTCTTGACCCGGGAAGTCAGTGAGATTGAAGAGCAGATTATGGAAGGTGTGGCCAGGATCATTTGTCGCGAACTGGAAGCGGCCTGGACGCCTCTGGGCACGAAGCTCGAGTTGGGAGCACGTCAAGCTCCCGCTCAGATGCAGCGTTTTCTGGCCCCTACCGAAAAAACCCTCTGCCTGAGTTTCGAGGTCAAATTGGCGGAGGCAACGGGCATGTTGAATCTGATTTTCCCGGTTTCAATTTCCAATACGCTCTTGCGCAAACTTTCGGCGGATTGGTCGTATGGCAGATCCCGCCCCGCAGACCATTCCAGCGGACAATTGGTTGCCAAGATGCTGGACTGCCCCTTCCCCATTGTTCTGGGAATTCCTACGATCCAGCTCCCCATCAAGACTCTGGCGGGGCTCTTACCTCAAACCGTTTGCAATCTCGGAATTCCGGTGCGAAAACCTGCATCCCTTATTGTTGCTGGCCGCGAGACCTACAAAGGGAATCCGGTTCGCCAAGGCCGACTGCGAGCCGCTCAGGTCGGACAGCCGGTGACGTTCCTTGAAGAAGAAAGGAAGGGATAAGCATGCCATCCATCACACCAGGAACCCCGCTTCATTCCTTTCTGGACGCCATTTGTAAAGCAGCCAGCGAGGTGTTCTCGCGGGCCCTCGGCGCCAAGTGGTCGTTGGAGATCGATAGCACCGATCCAGCCGCGCCGATTGGAACCTCCGTCGCGGCATTTCAGATATCCACTTCCGGTGGACTGCAAGGTCCCGCCTCGATCCAGATTGGAATCCCTGATGCGCTGCACATGGCGCAGAAGTTTCTGCAAGAGTCCCTCGATCCGTCCGCTGAATTGAATAAGGATCGGAACGAAGCGCTGGAAGAACTGCTGCGGCAAGTTGCCGGCCTGGCAGCCACCAAGCTAAAGAGCCTGTTCGGTGAAACCAAGCTGGAGGTCAGCAGCGTCGAACCTCCGACCTGGCAGGGAGTCGACGTCCCATTACTGGCCTCTGAAGCCGCGTCGGAGAAGCGATCGCTGGAACTGCGACTGAGCCCAGAGTTACTGGCCAGCGTGTCGTCCACCAGCGTGTCGTCAACCAGCGCATCGTCCACCAAAGCCGCGCCAGGTCCGGACTTGGCTGCAAACTCTGAGGGGACTAGCGCCGCCGTGACCCATGAACCTAATTTTGACCTGCTGCTGGGCGTTAATCTAAATCTCACCCTGCGTTTCGGACAACGCGTCCTTCCCCTGCGAGAAATTCTGGACTTGACCTCCGGTTCGGTCATTGAACTGGATCGCGAAGTAGAGGAGCCCGCCGACCTTCTTCTGGGTGACAAGTTGATTGCGCGGGGAGAAGTGGTGATCGTCGACGGCAATTACGGTATCCGAATTACCGAGGTGGCGGACGCTCGCCAACGAATTGGGACCCTGTAGAGGGCCTGCTAAGGTTTCCGGCGCCTTTTGCCGATTAGACTGCGCTGCATCCCTCGCGTCCGCGTGAAGGGCAGCTCGTTTTGAAGCGGGCGTTGATTGGAAGCGACATCGATTAGGAGAGATGAATGGCGATTCGAGCATTAATCGTAGATGATTCCTCAGTGATGCGGAAGATCGTGGAGCGTTGTCTGCGCCAGGCAGGCATGGATCTAGGACAAGTCCTCGAAGCCTCCAACGGCGCCGAAGCCCTGGCCCTCGTGAACGAGAACACTTTCGATCTGATTCTTAGCGATATCAACATGCCAGTCATGGATGGATTGGAATTCGTCAGGCACTTAAAAGAGCTGGAAAACGCCAAGAATGTTCCGATCGTGATGATCACCACGGAAGGTGGAGAAAAGAGCGTTCTGGAGGCGCTGTCACTCGGCGCCAAAGGGTATATTCGCAAGCCCTTCACTCCGGATCAGGTCAAGGAGCACGTCATCCCTGTACTCGGAGGCAAGTCATGAGCGCACCCACGCAGTCGTCTGCCGGGAATAATTCTGGGTCCTTTGAGCAATGGCGCCCGCTGTTGGCCGCTGCCGTCAAAGAAGTTTTCTCCATGATGGTTGGGGCAGAGATCAATGTGCCTGAGGACGTCGATCCTCCCGTCGTCACAGAAGTGACTGGAATGGTCGGTCTTGCCGGGGAACTCTGCGGCGTCTTCAGCGTCCGCTGTAGTAAGATCTGTGGCTCAAAGATTGCCTCAAAGATGCTGGGGGTTCCCGCAACCGAAGCCGCTTCCCACATCAGCGACGCCATCGGAGAGATTTGCAACATGGCGGCCGGCAACTTCAAGGCTAAGATTGATGGCCTGCAAGACAAATGCATGCTGTCGGTTCCCACCGTCATCACAGGCGGGGACTATCAACTTTATTCGCTGGCAGTAGGCGACAGAATCGAACTACCTTTCCTGTTCGAAGGTGAACCGGTATGGGTCGGCCTTGAGGTCCGCAGCTAAGTCCGCAGCTAAGTTCCATCGAGGCCGTTCGAGAGTTGTGTGGGGTGATGGGATGATTGTCAGGAGCTGCGGCCCCTGACAACTCTCTCAACCCAAGTCATAATGGAGCCGACGGGCTGCTATGGAAGGTGCAAACTATGAAGATTAATCTCAGTTCTACTCCAGACCCGATTGTTACGCCTCAAAGCAACCAAACCAATGCTAGTGCGACGGATTCAGTCCAAACCGGTCAGGTCCAAAATGGCGGCGAAGACCGGACCACCTTGGCGTTTGACCATGCCAACATCAGCGCATTAGTGAATCAGGCAATGTCATCGCCTGAGGTGCGTCAGGACAAAGTCGATGCGCTGCGCCAAGCCGTCAGCAGCGGCGAATACAAGGTTGATGCCGGTAAAGTCGCCGATGCGATGCTGCCGGAATCTCACGAGGTATAGTTCCCCGTTAGAGAATCTAATCGATGAGCCTGGTATGAGCCTCGGATTAGCTCGGATGTGATTTTCTGTTTCGTGCCTTGCTGAATGAATAGGGCTCGTCCGATCCTCATGATTTATTCCTGAGTCTTTCAGCATCCAGGCACCGGAGACGCCTAAAGTTTCTCTTGCTGACTGCCGATTAAAATGTCCGTGAAACCCCAAAGTGCACCCACAGGCTCGGCCCCTAAACAGGCCTATCGCTATGTAGCTCGCCAACCGATTCTCACCGCCAACGAGCAGGTATTTGGCTACGAGTTGCTCTTTCGCGACGGGGTCGCGGACTATTTCTGCAGTAACGATCCGGAAGCGGCATCGCGCAGCACGCTCGATACGTCGATCCTGATGGGCCTGGATATCCTGTGTGATGGCCGGCATGCTTTCATCAACTGCACCCGTGAGGCGCTCCTGAAGGATTACGTTACGCTCTTGCCGCCGAGCCAGGCAGTGGTTGAAATCCTGGAAACCGTTCCAGTCGACGATCTGGTGAAAGCCGCTTGCATCCGGCTGAAAGAAGGTGGCTACACCATCGCGCTCGACGACTTCGTCGCGGATGATCCGCGCGTCGAGCTCGTGGAGTTCGCCGACTTCCTCAAGGTGGATATGAAAGACACCTCGGCCGAAGAGCGAATCGCTTTGGTGAAGCGCTTCGGGAGTGCTCGTCGTCACATGCTGGCTGAGAAAGTCGAGACTCGCGAAGAATTTATCGCGTGCAAGAAGGCTGGATTCACCCATTTTCAGGGCTATTTCTTCCGCCGGCCCGAAATCCTGCAAGCTCGCGAGATTCCCAAGAACCAGGTGAACTATCTGCGCCTGTTGCAGGCAATTTCCCGCGAAGAGGTGGATGCCAAAGAGATCGAGGACATCATCAAGGGGGAAGCATCGCTCTGCTATCGCCTGCTTCGCTACCTGAATTCGGCGTCCTTCAGCTTCGCTACCGAGATCCATTCGGTCAAACACGGATTGGCAATTCTCGGAGAGCGGGAGGTCCGGCGCTGGGTGCGTCTGGTGGCCGCGCTTGGCGCCGGCCAGAACCGGCCCTCCGATCTGGTGCTTTCCGCACTCGTCCGTGCTCGCTATTGCGAATTACTGGGCCCCAAGATTCCGCATGGAGAATCTGACCTTTTCCTTCTAGGTTTGCTTTCCATGATGGATGTCATTCTGAAAATACCCATGGGGGTGGTTTTGGAAGGAATTAGCCTGGATCGCGAGACCAGAGCTGTCCTGCTCGGCCAAAAGAGTCAACTCGACTTGGTGTATCAGCTCATGGTTTCCCAGGAGGCCGCTGACTGGCCCAAGGTCGCTGAACTCTGTGCACAATTAAAGCTCTCCGAAAGCCTGGTAACTGAGTGCCACTGGAAGGCGATGCAGTGGGCGCGGGAAATGACCGCAGGAGTATAAAGCGGACTTGTAACCCGTCACTAAATCAGCCACTTTGTGCGCCAGCTAGCCACACGGGCGCCGGCCCTGCCGGAATTGCTGCGCTGGAGGCGACACCTGTTAAAATTAGCGGTGATGCCGCGCCTCTGGCCCTCCCGGTAGGTTGGCAAATACCGGTTAGAGTTGAGAGCCCGAGGAATTTCCCGACGCACATCTTGAAACGAGCCTCATGGCGCAGATTCGGCAGACACGCCTCAAGTTACTGGTGATTGATGACAATCCTGAAACCCTCCATTTTGTGCAAGACTCTCTCGCCTCAGACCAGCTCGAAATCCTGACGGCAAACGATCCCGAGTTCGGTCTGGAGCTGTTCTTCCGCTATCGACCGCTGATCGTCCTGGTCGACCTCATGATGCCGAAGATCAGCGGAATGGAGGTCCTGCAAACCATTGTTGCAGCAGATGCAGGAGTGGAAGTAATTCTCATCACGGCCCACTACTCCACGGAGTCGGCAGTCGAGGCAATTCAAAAAGGTGCGAATGACTATCTGACCAAGCCTCTGGACTTAGAGAAGCTGCAGGCACGGATCAGCAGCATCCAGGCTGACGCACAGCGGCGGGAAAAAACCGCTCAACTCGATCGCGAGTTGCTGGACGTTTATGAGTTTGAAGGCATGATCGGGCGAAGTCCGTTAATGCTCGAAGTCTTCGCAAGAATCCGCCGCGTATCTCCCCATTTTCAAACCATACTGGTGACCGGCAACACGGGAACTGGCAAAGAATTGGTGGCACGCGCGCTGCATCGCCTAAGCCCCGTATCCGCCAAGCCGTTCGCGGTTGTGAACTGCTCAGCACTTGTCGAGACGCTGCTTGAAAGCGAATTGTTCGGCTACGTGAAAGGCGCTTTTACAGGCGCGCTCCAGGACAAACTGGGCGTCTTCGAATACGCCGATGGCGGCACGGTATTCCTCGACGAAATTGGCGAATTACCCATGTCTGCCCAAGCCAAACTCCTGCGGGTCCTGCAAAACCAGGAGGTGCAGCGCGTTGGTTCGCCGGTGCCCCGCATGGTCAATGTGCGGGTGATCGCCGCCACCAATCGTGACCTCAAGAGTGAGATCGCCAAGGGCACCTTCCGCGAAGATCTGTATTACCGGCTTTCCATGGTAGAACTCACCCTCCCTCCTCTGACCGATCGAAAAGAGGATTTGCCCCTGCTGCAGCGTCACCTGGTGTCGAAGTTCGCTACCAGGTATCGGAAGGACATTCAAGGAATCACACGCCGCGCCCAATCTTGTTTGGCGCGGCATTCCTGGCCGGGCAACGTGCGGGAGCTTGAGAATGTGATCGGTAACGCCAGCATGATGGTGCACGGAACGGTCATCGATATCGACGACCTGCCGGAATGGCTCAGGCGCCAACCGGCGCAACGGGTTGAAAGTGAGAGCGGCATCCTTACTCTGGAGCAAGTCGAGCAGCGGCACGTGCTGGACGTATTGCATCGCGTCGGAGGGAATAAAGTGCGCGCGGCCGAAGCGTTAGGCATCGGACGCAACACTCTCTACGACATATTGTCCAGAATGAAAACTCCCGCCAGCATCGACCGGGAGGCCGAGGAGCCGAAGGACATTCCCATACGCCCGCAGAATCGAGCCGGCTAGCCTGCGCAGTTTTGGGGGTCGCACCGGCCAGGCCGCCGATTAACTTGAGCCGATTCTGGCTTGTCATCTCGAGTGAAGCGAGGGACCTGGAGGTTTGCAGCCAGGTAAGTTGCGATCGCTGCGGCAGAGGCCCAGGCCCTCGCTTCGCTCGGCAACCCGAGGTACCAGGAAATCACTTGATAATTGCGTGACTCATTTAAGAGAGGGTTACCTAGGGTGAGAGTTTACGCTCTGTATTATTCTCGGTTCCAGTGCCCCAAGTAAAATTCCCATCCACCTCTCTTTGGGTACACATCTGACAACGGGTTTCAAATTTTCCGCTGGCGTCTCGCCATTGGAGTTTGCCGATCGCGCACAGTTTCTTTTTCGCCGGTATTGCCATTAAGTCATCTGCGTCGCCCTTTGACAAGGGTCCATCAAGTAAAAACGTGCGGAACTGGGAGTCGTTGGCTGGATTATGG
>JBEKRY010000073.1:0-18351 GCA_049517555.1 Candidatus Sulfotelmatobacter sp.
CTGGGCCCGACCATCGCGCTGCGCAAAGATTCCATCGGAAAAATCGGCGGATATGAGGCGTGTCGAGAGTATCTTTCGAATGACTTCGTCGTCGGCAATTTCATTTATAAGGCTGGTTTCCGGGTGGTGCTTTCGAGCCACGTGGTCGACCATATTTCGCCGCCCATGACATTCCGGCAAATGTGGGAACGACAGCTGCGTTGGGCCATGGGAACTCGTTATTCGCGTCCGAAGGGCCACTTTGGCTCGGGACTGACGTTTGCGGTTCCGTACGGCATTCTTGGACTGATCGCGGCGTCCGTTTTGGGACATCCGTGGTGGGGCGTCGGCTTATTCGCTGCTTCGTTGCTGAACCGTATGGTCGAGTGTTGGCTGGTTGGCTGGTCGGCCTCGCGCGACCCCGTTGCGAAAAGCTGGGTGCTGCTCTATCCCCTCAGGGATCTGCACGGCTTCATCATCTGGTGCGCCAGCTACGTGTCCAAACGCAGCCTGTGGCGCGACAACAATTACGTGTTGCTCAAGGGTGGCCGGCTGGTCGCCCGCCGGGCCAACGGTACTGTCGTGACGCCGGGCTAAGGGTTGCATTCCCGTTTCGAACCCAATTCCCGTTCGAATTTCCATTTCCGACACAGGCAACTTTTCGTAACTGAAAGTGTGCAGATTTGACCAGTGCTGGAAAGGCGTCCTGCCGATACTTCTAGTGAAAGGCCCGTGCGGCACTCAAGGGAAAGCTCTTATGAAGATTCTGTGCATCGACGACGATGACGACGTTCTCAGTTACCACAAAGCGCTCCTCGAACGGCAGGGATACGATGTGCTCACAGCCGCCTCTGCTCGAGAAGGCTTAAGACTTGCGGAGGTCTCTCCCATCGCGGCGGTGGTTGTGGATTATCACATGCCCGAGATGAACGGGAACGAGGTCGCGGCCGAGATCAAGCGCATCCGGCCGGAGCTTCCAATCGTGATGGTTTCTAGTGACAACGCGATTCCAAAACTGGTGCTGGACGCAGTGGATGCTTTCGTTGCTAAAGACGATGCGCACACCCACTTGTTGCCGATGATCGCCCAGGTCTGCGACCAAAACTCCTCATTCCCCACCAGCAAGTAGAACGATTAACGATTATTGTCCAGAGACGGTCTGGAAACATTTTCCAGACACGAGGCTGTGGCTCAGCGGCTCTTGGGCCGCTCACTCCGGACGAGCGTCACGCTCCCCACGCCCAGGGCCCCCACCGCACTTACGGGAATGTCGTCGCGGCCCGGCCAGGGCGCACTCTTCGGTCTGACGATCCGCGTACAATAGCCTTTTGCACCTGAACCTGTTGGACTGAAAACCACGACCCGGAAACACGCCCGGAAAGAGGCTTGCATGACGACGACCCAACACCCCCGCCCCCAAGTCGTAGCGGAGATTCCCGCCGTTCCGCTCACCACCGAAGGCTATAGCGTTCTGCACCAGATGATGCGGCTGCGCTGGCCCGCTTGGCGGGCGCTGCCCGCAGCTGAGAAATCGGCCATCGCCAAGGAGGCCGCTGACGCGCTCGGCGCCATGGAGAAGAATTCCGCCGGCCAGTCGGCCCTGTTCTCCCTCATCGGGCACAAGGGCGACCTGATGCTGATTCATTTCCGCGAATCGTTCGCCGATCTCAACCAGGCCGAACTGCAGCTTGCCAACCTCCGCCTCAGCGATTATCTCGAGCCCACGACTTCCTATCTCTCGATCATCGAACTTGGACTTTACGACTCCACGCTGAAGATTTACAAAGAGCTCGCCGATCAAGGCATCGAGCCGCATTCCGACCAGTGGAAGGCCGAGATCGAATGCAAGCTGAACCGACATAGCGAAGCCATGCGTCCGCGCCTTTTTCCTGAGATTCCGCCGCAGCGCTATGCCTGCTTCTATCCCATGGACCGCCGCCGCGGCGAGGACAAGAACTGGTACAAACTTCCCCTCGAAGAGCGCGCCCGCCAGATGAGCGATCATGGAATGATCGGCCGCCGCTACGCCGGGCAGGTCAAACAAATCATCAGCGGATCGATCGGCTTCGACGACTGGGAGTGGGGCGTCGATCTGTTTGCCGATGAGCCCTTGGTCTTCAAAAAGCTGATCTACGAAATGCGCTTCGACGAAGTCAGCGCCGTCTACGCGTTGTTCGGCCATTTCTACGTCGGAGTGCGAGTGCCGGCGGCGCAGTTGGAGAGGCTGCTCGCTGGCGAACTCCCGAACAAATAAACGGGATAGACGATGTTGAGGAAGCTAGATTTGCCTCTTCTCCGCGCCCTCTGCGGATTTTCTCGGCGATCTTAGCGATAATCTTTTGACTTTGCTCTAGATTCCCAATCCCAGGAGAAACCATGTCCACCCTCGGCCTAATCGAATACAAAGACGCCAGCCCCGAAGTCCGCGCCATCTACGACGACATCATGGCCACGCGCAAAACCGACTGGATCAACAATTTCTGGAAGGCCATCGCGCACGATCCCGCCACGCTCAAGCGGACCTGGGAAGACATCAAGCAGATCATGGCTCCCGGCGCACTCGATCCGCTAACGAAAGAAATGATCTACGTCGCGGTCAGCGTCACCAACCAATGCCACTACTGCATCGCATCGCACACCGTGTCGGCGCAGAAAAAGGGCATGACCGACGCCATGTTCAAAGAGTTGATGGCCGTCGTCGGCATGGCCAACGAAACCAACAAAATGGTCACGGGATATCAGGTCGAGATCGACGAGCGATTCAAGAGCAGCCGTTAGTCGTTGTGAAGCCCTCCGCTTCTACTTCGAGCTCCGTTTCGCGGCACGCTTCGAAGGCGGCACTGCACCCTTTTCCGGACGCTCCTTCTCAATCACGTCGGAAAGCTTGTGCAGCGGTTTATCGCCCGCCGAGGACGACTGCGGACCGGTCTCAGGCACCCTCAGTCCCTGCGCAGTATTCATCGCCTCATTGAAGGTCGATCCCGACTTTGCAGCCGCCACTGCGAACACGCCGTGCGGTTTCCCGTTGTTGAAAACCGTCGCGATATAGTCTCCAACCATCAGCCCGTTCTGCGAGTTTGGTAGCCAGGCGAGCTGCATCGCACCGGTCAACCGAACCGATGCGTTCCATGTCTCCCCACCGTTGTGAGAAGACACGTAACCGACAATGAGCTGGCAGGTCGACTTCGTGCAACTGGTATTCGGATAAAAATAGTAGTGAATGGCCACATGCGCAGTCGACCCCGAAGTGGCAGGGTCAATGCCAATGCCCGGAATAAAGTGATCGACCGTGCTGGTCGTCGGGTCGATCGGAATCCGCGTAACCGCCGACCACGTCACGCCGTCAGTCGAGGTGCTATAGACCAGATCGTTGGTCGAACACTTGCTGCGGAAGCGGCAATCTTCCCACACCACCCAGACCGTCCCCGCACCGTCTACGGCGGCGGAAGGCAGCGGGCCGCTGCGAATGCCTCCGGCGTCAATGTGAGTCTGTATGTTGGAAATCGTCACCGGCTTTGACCAAGTCTGGCCGCCATCGGTCGAAGTGAATGACGACATGCTGTTCGTTTCGATGGGCACGACCACAGTTCCATTCGGCTGCACCAGGGGCTGGCCGCCGATGCCAGTGGCGCGGTTCGTGGTGCCAACCGCCGCGCTCCACGTGAGACCGCCGTCGCTGGAGGTGCTCATCAGAATCCCATCGCCGGTGTCGGGATTGTCCCATTCAACGTAGCAATTGCCGTAGAACGGGCTGCCCGAGTAGCTATCGCAGGCGATCCAGTTCTTGTCCGAGCTGATCACGTTGGGCCCAACGCTGACCGGATTCTCCCAGGTGAATCCACCATCGGTGGAGCGGCTCACCACCACGGCGGGCGTCTCCTTCGTGTTGGAGATGGGGAGCGTCGCGATCATCCATACGCCGTGCTTCGCGTCGAAAGCCACCGCAGGATCGCTGGCGGCATCGTAAGGACCGCCGCCATTCCCACTCGTCAGTCCAGGCAAGAATCCATTCGACCATGAAGTGCCACCGTCGGTCGAGGTAGCCCAACCGATCGCGGTCGCGCCCCCGTTCACGATGCGTCCGGTTTGGAAGGCAGACACGAGAGTGGCGCCGTTCGCCAGCATGTGCGGCTCAACTTCCGTGGCGTGCTGCCCCGGGCCGATGATGAACGGGTCAGAACTGATCTGTGTGAGGATCGGCCGCGAAGGGGCGTCCTGTGCGTGTGAGAGAGGAGCCTGCAAAAGTGCTGCTCCGAGCGCAATTACCAGCAGGGCGCGTAAAGTCTTTCCAGAGATAGCCGTTCTATGGCGACAACCAGAGAGAATGCGATTCATGGGCTTCCTTATCTATATTCATGAGGAAAGTGATTTCGTGTCGAGTCACCACCCAGGTCGCCAGGGCATCCGCGGGGTGGAAACTAGGTCCGATAGTTTCGGTCGTGCGGCTGAACATATACCGGTTGCGGAGTCGTGTCAATGTGAAGAGTTTTGCAACTAGGTCGAGATCGATCCGCAATTCAAGAAGTGACGCAGAACAGGAATAATTTTCAGATCGAGTCGACAAGATGGTAAGCCTCGCCCACCCCCTCGACTTGCCTAACTTCAAAACCTCGATGTTCGAGAACTCGCCGCAGCTTAAGGTTTGGCTTAGCGCAGGAAACTGCATGAACGATCCATTCTATTTCTGCCAGACCATTCAACCTGGCATATCGTTTGGTAAGCGATGCCAGCGATATCAACACGCCCTCGCCTCCGCCTTCGATCTGGGCAAGCTCGATGATCAGTCGGTTTGAACTGAGCGTAAAACTGCCCAAGATCACAGCCGAGCCCGCTCGGAACACGAGCGGTTCGCCAATTACAATGAGCGCTTCTACGGAATCTTTAGGAAGGTTCAGGATCTCGTCTTCGGTGAGGCCTTCGAATTTTACTTTATGGGACATGGACATCATCAGTAAGGACGCTTTTTCCCAAACTTCCACTCGTGCGCTTTCATATCCACACGCCGTCCGCGAAAGCGCACGCCCTCAGCCTCCAGCCTGAACCGCTGTTCGAGCGCCGAGTCGCCGGTCAGCTTGATCGCGCCGCCTGCGCCCAGCACACGTTGCCAGGGCAATCCAAACCCGCGCCGCAATACTGCCGCGACTTGCCGCGCCGCTCCCGGGAATCCCGCAGCTCGCGCAACCCCACCATAAGTTGACACTTTCCCGCGCGGAATCGCGCGCACCGCCTGCTCGATCCGCAGACGCCTCGCTCCAGAATCACTCTGTTCGGTTCTTCCCGCTGGAGACCTGCGACTCTTTCGCTTCACAGTGACATCACGCAAACATTCGAGCTGAAGTGGAACTTGGGTGCCCCACCCTTCTCGCGCACTTTGCGAGAGGGTGGGGATTTTGATCTCTAGCAGACCTGCATAAGCCCTGATGGGCGGAATTGAAACGGCAACAAGTCGCGCTAAGCCGCCGTCCGAAACGCTTCCAGAGCTTCATACTCCGAGTTGTGGATTTCAAATATCGTCAGCAGTTTAGTGACCTGCATCAGATCGCCGACCCGCTTGTTCAGATTCGCCAGCTTGATCGTTCCCCCGGCGTTATGCGCCGCGATGTGCAGCGCCACCAGCGTCCCTAGCCCGCCCGAATCGATGTAGTTTACTTCGCCGAGGTTGAGCACAATACGCTTGTGGCCGTCCGCAATGGCACGCTTCACTTCGTCCCGCAGCAGGGAAGACTCTTCCCCAAACACAATCCGGCCATCGCATTCAATGGCCAGAATTCCATCGACTGTTCGTTTTGTCAGTTTCAGTTGCATCACAACACTCCTTTGCGCCCCGCCGTAAGCTTTACGCCCCAGCCGCATCCCTCATAATTCTGTCGCTCTAGCCTATCGCTTGCTCGGCGTGTTCGCAAGCTGCCTGGCCACTGATCGCGTACTTAGCAGTATTTCTCTCCCCGGCATCTCCTCCTCCATTCCCGTATAATCGACTCTTCTGCCCATGAGCTACACCGTCCTGGCCCGCAAATACCGTCCACAGAAATTCTCCGAGGTGATCGGACAGGAGCACGTCACCCGCACTCTGCAAAACGCCATCGAACAGGGTCGCACCGCCCACGGCTACATTTTCAGCGGTCATCGCGGCATCGGAAAGACCACTGTGGCCCGTATTCTGGCCGCTGCGCTGAATTGCCGTTCGGGACTTCCGACAGAAGATCATCCTGTTCCCGAGCCCTGCGGCATCTGCGAATCATGCACCGAGATTCGCGCCGGCAACGCTGTCGACGTAATCGAAATCGATGCCGCCACCAACCGCGGCATCGACGAAATCCGCGAACTCCGCGAGGGCGCGCGTTATCGTCCGGCCCGCGACCGTTTCAAAATCTACATTCTCGACGAAGCTCACCAGATTACCGACGCCGCCTTCAACGCCCTGCTGAAGACGCTGGAAGAGCCGCCCGATCACATCGTCTTCATGCTGGCGACCACGCAGCCCGAGGACATTCCGCAAACCATCCGTTCACGCTGCCAGCACTTCAGCTTTCGCGCTGTGAAGTTTGAAGCTATTGTGGCGCAGTTGCGCGACTTGGTCACCCGCGAAAACATCGAAGCCGATGACGACGCACTCGCCCTGCTTGCCGAAGCCGGCGACGGTTCCATGCGCGACGCGCTCTCGATTCTCGATCAGGCTATCGCCTCGGCCAGCGGACGCGTCACCGCCGATTCTGTCCGCAACCTGGTGGGCGCCGCGCCCGCTCACATTCTCGAGCAAGTGATGCAGGCTGTGTCCGAAGGCCGTAGCGAAGATGTTCTCCGCCAGGTCGACCACCTCATCAGCGAAGGCCACAGCCCCACCCACTTCGCCCGCCAGATGGTGCGTTTCCTGCGCAACGCGACCGTCGCGAAAGTTGCCGGCAAGGATTCGTCATTGCTGCAGGTTTCGAGCGACGAGCGCGAACGCGTCGCCCGTGTCGCAGAAATGTTCGGCGAAGAAGATCTCACGCGCCATTTTCAAATCATGCTGCGCACGCACGGCGAGTTGGGATACAAGCAGGAACAACGCTTTCACCTCGAACTTGGCTTGCTGAAAATGGCGCATGCTCAGAAGCTGCTGCCCATCGAACAACTGCTGAGCGATGTGGCGGCTGCTCCCGCGACCGCTGCACAGCGACCGCCGGCGAGACCGGCAATCATAGGCAGCGCGGCGAGTTCCGGAATGTCGGGTTCCGAGACGCGCCGTCCAGAGCCGGCTCCCCCCGCGCGCCCAAATTTTGTTTCACCATTCGCGGCCGACTCCGCCCGCAAGGGCACGCCGCGTCAGGAAGCTTCGTTCGATTCCGCCCCTTCGAACGGTCCGCGGATTGTCGCCGGAGCGAGCCAGCCAGAGCCGGTAATCATGGGCTCCGCCGCTCCTGCGCCATTGCGCGATCTGGCTCCGCAGCCGGTGATCGATAGCGATGCCAATCGAAATACAGATTGGAAGTTTGAACATGGTTCCGAACATAATTCCGGACATCGTTCCGGAAATACTCCGGGACATAGAAACGAAGCGAGCCACCTCTCGTCCGGCGCAACGATGCCGCCCGCGCCCGAGGCGCTAGGGAAGGGCACGAGTTCCACTCGTGCCGTTAGCAGTCCTGAAGAACGCGCTTCAGCGCCTGAGGGCCAGCGGATCCCGGTAGCGCAATCGCCTGCTGCCGGCCCCGACCTCGATCGTCTGCAAACCGCCGTCCTGCAAGCGCTGACCGACGGCAACCAGCGCATCCTGGTCTCGATGCTCGCCGCCGGCGAATGGAGCGTGCAGGGCAACGAACTGGTCGTCAAGATCGCCGAGTCGCAGACGGTGGTGGACATGTCGTTGAGCGCCGACGCGAAACGTCTCGCGATCGCATCAGCCAGCGGAGTTCTGGGCCGGGCCGTGAAATTGAGAGTCGTGCCGGGCGCGGCAGTTGCTCCGCAGCCAAACAAGCGCAACGGTGCCACTATGGCCGCTTCCGGCCCTGGTGGCCGAGGCCGCGCCGAACAGGACGCGGTGGTTCGCCGCATGCAGGAAAAGTTCGGCGCAGAGATTCGAACCGTGATCGACTACAAAGAAAAGCGCTAACAGCTTCCGGCGGTTGGCTTCCGGATTCCGGCGGCCCGAGCGATCCGGAAGCCGGCTAGCGGAAGCCGAAAGCCGAGGTTTTATGGGCGGATTCAACCTGCAAGACCTGATGTCGAAAGCAAAATCGCAATACGATTCGCTGCAGAAGAAAATGCAGGAGACCGTAGTCGAAGCCGCGTCCGGCGGCGGAACGGTCACGGCGAAAATGGATGGCCGCAAGCAATTGCTCAGCCTGCGCATTGATCCGGAAGCTGTGAAATCGGGCGACGTCGAAATGCTGCAGGACCTGGTGCTCGCCGCCGTCAATGAAGCCGCCCGCAAAGTCGATGCGCAGATGCAATCCACAGTCGGCGGCATGCTGGGCGGTCTCGGCATCCCCGGACTCTAGACTTCACCCGGTGAGTCGTGTTCCAACGAGTGTGGGAAGCGCACAAATGGGGAAGGGCGCGACTTCAGCCGTGCCGTTAGACGCAAATTGAATGCGGCTTTAGCCGCTGAGGGCCGCCGAGTATGAAGAAGCAGCATTGCATTGCAGTTGTCATGAGTTTGATCTTCATCGCATCGTCTGCCCAACCCCGGTCCACAGCAGTTCCGAAAGAGGTGCCCATGACCAACCACGCCACCGGCCCATTCGACGTAAAGATGCATCCGCAGGATGACAATGCCGCCGACGGTGTCACCCGCATGCTCCTCGACAAGCAATACCACGGTGATCTCGAAGGCACGGCCAAAGGCCAAATGCTGACTGGCGGCATGAGCGCCGACAAATCCGGTGTTTACGTCGCGATCGAGAAGTTCACCGGAACGCTGCAAGGCCGTAGCGGCAGTTTCGTCCTGCACCACACGGGGATCATGACGCGTGGGAAGCCGGAGCTGACCATCCTGGTCGCGCCCGACTCCGGCACCGGCCAACTCACCGGCATCAGCGGCAAAATGACAATCAACATCGCGGCCGACGGAAAGCATTCCTACGATTTCGAGTACACCCTACCCAAGGAAGATTAAGAGAAATTGAGGAATTGGGAAATTTGGTAATTGTGTGATTGAAATTCGGCCGCCAGTTACAATGACCTCAGCCAGTTCTCAATTACTCAATTCCAAATTTCCCAATTACTCAATTTCCGAACCGCCCATGTCCAAATTTGCCGAACCCATGTCCCGCCTGATCGACGAGCTGAAGAAGCTCCCCGGCGTCGGCGCCAAGAGCGCGCAGCGCCTGGCTTTTTACATTCTGCGATCGAGCGACGAGGACGCCGAAGCGCTCGCCGCCGCCGTCCGTGACGTGAAAGCCAACCTTCGCCTGTGCTCGGTGTGCAACAACATCACCGACGTTGACCCCTGCGTCTACTGCACCAGCGCGACCCGCAACCAGCGCCTGGTTTGCGTCGTCGAAGAGCCCACCAATATCGCAGCCATCGAAAAGACCAAGCACTTCAACGGAGTATTTCACGTGCTGCACGGTGCCATCTCGCCGCTGCACGGCATCGGTCCTGAGCAGTTACGCATTTCGAATCTGATCACCCGCGTCGATGCCGGCAACGTCGACGAAGTCATCGTCGCCACCAACCCCACCGTCGAAGGCGAAGCCACCGCCACCTATCTCTCGCAGCAGCTCAAGCGCGCCGGAGTGAAAGTCACCCGCATCGCCATGGGCATTCCCGTCGGCAGCGACATTGAATACACCGACGAAATTACGATGCTCAAAGCCATGGAAGGCCGTCGAGATATGTAGCGGAGATGCGCAGTTCGTGCTTTGTGGTCCGGATTCGATGCACAGATTTGTGTGCAACTTATGCAAAACTTTGCTCTTGAGCCCACGACATGAAACGCAGCTCCGGAAGAAGCTGCCGCACTACAGCTCCAGCAAACCCAGCAGTAATAATCACTTACCGGTTATAGTCGAGCCAAAGGATTACATGGCAGGCGGCTTGCACCCAGTTGCATGTTACGTCTTCTCGGTTTTGCAGATCCGTCGATCTTTTCCTGATCCTCTGATCTGTGGACTCGCCTGAGGAGCAAGAACAGCCTCAGCGCCTGTCGCGGCGCGCTGTGATGTAACCGCATCCAACTCGACGCAGAAGAAGCCGGGCCAACCAGCCCGGTTTTCTTGTGCCGCGCGGATGAGGGGCGCGCAGGTCAGCAGGGCATTTCCGGCTCGAGAAAAACATTCAGCTCTTCTTCGGTGGCCTGCAAACCTTCCGGCAAAGTCCCACGATTGTATTCCGCCATGCGGTTCTTCCACTTCAGGAAGTCGGTGATGCTTTGCGGCTCGATGCGCACCTCGACCCGGCGCAGGCTCGCGAGCAGCAGATTCATTTCATAACGGAGGCCGGCGGCGGTGCGCAGATTTTTGGCCGAGGCATGCAGCATCTCCACGCGTCCCCGCCGGTATTCCAGCAGTCCCCAGCCGGCGGGCAGTTCTTCAACCGTTACCAGGGCCGTCGGGGTCAGGTAAAAGCGTTCGCTGCCGACTCCCTGCTCGGGTTTCAGGCGGAAGCGCTTGGAACGATCGGCGAGAAAGTCGGCGCGCGTGACCTTGCACTCCACCAGCACGGAGTGGTTGGCGCGCTTCCAGCCAATAGCGTCGGGCATCTCGCCGCTGACGCAGGCTTGCTCCGACAGCACCACGCCGCAGCGATACCATCGCAGCCAGCGCACGGCTCTTTCCACCAGTTGAGGGTGAGTCATGGGAACAGTGTACGTTGTATCGTACCGTGGAAAAGTGACTGCGGGGCTTCCCGGTCCAAAGTCTGCTTTGGAATCGTGGCGACTTCTGGAATTAAGACGCGATCTTGGGGGACTCGGAGGCAACCTGCCGAGGCACAGAGCTCTTCGTCGCCTTCACGATGATCGGCCGCCGCAGCACGGTTTCCAGTAAATATCTTTCGGCGGCTATGGCCTGCGCTGCCGGGCTGCCCGCTACGAAGCCTTCGGCGGCGATAACCAGAGCTTCGTTTGGAGCCAACTTCGCGGGTTTCCGTAAGAATCCGTTGGTACGGCGTTTGGCCAACTTCATGTTGTCGATTTTTACGCGCACGATATGCCCGTCATGCGCGGTATCGAACGCATTCGCCAATCTGAGGATCGCGGCCAACTGAATCGTGATCTTCTGCTCGTCGGACAGCAGATCGCGTAGCGCCTTATGGCTGCGCGTGGGTAAAGCGCCGGCATGAAAGCGTGCGACTACCGCCGCGCGCTGCAGGTGTTCCGGATTCCATCCAAGGGGATTGCTGTGGCTCCGGATCAGCTCGAATGAAGCTTTGTGGTGTCCCTTATTCCCCTCCGACTTGCCGACATCGTGCAGAAGTGCGGCGACTTGCAGGCTGGAACGAACGTTGGCGTTATTGGAAGATTCGAGCAAACCCGTCGCGAGCAGACCGTCGTAAAGTTCCAGCGCGAGCCGGGACACGCGCTCGGAGTGGGCGAAGTCAGGGTCTAACGCTTTCGCCCACAGCTTCATGCGCTGCGTTGCAATCTGCTGCACTTGTTTGCCTTGAGGCAGGCCGGCGCGCCAAACGTTCCAGAGTGAATCAGGGCCGACGGTGCGCTGGCGGTACTCGTCGATGCGCTTCGTCCGCTCTTGGAGGATGCGCGCGTGCCAACTCTGCCGCGAGGCTGCGTCGGGAAAAATGTGGCATGACAATGCGGTGGCCCACAGCACGTCGAGATCGTGGACTTCGCCCAGCAGTTCCTGCATGTGCTTCAGGTCGTTGCTCCAGGCTTTGTGCTCGACAGGCAGAAAATTCTCGACGATGTAGCGAAAACGTTTGATGCCGATCCGCAAGGTGTGGAACGCAACCTGCGACCGATTGCGCAGCGCGCGAACATGCAGTTCACGGGCGGCCGTCCAGCGCTCCAAGGCGAGATGCTTGAAGACCGCGCTGCCGGGGCGAATGCGCGCGGCGCGCAGGGGTAGCGACTTGCTCCACTGGCGCCATTGCTTTCGGTCAAATTCGTCTTCTTCGAGCGCGGCGCGGGCTTCGCGCTTCTGGTCGGTTTCGCGGGCTTGGAGAATTTGCAGCAGCAGGCGCGCTGTGGGATCGCGCGGGTCGTTGGTCGCGGGATCGGTTGAGCTAACAGCGTTTTCAGAGTGGGCTGAGGAGTTTGCCTCTTCCGAAAGCGCGGGCGAGCCTGACCCGAGCGAAGTCGAAGGGTCGGCTACGCCCACACTGACCGGAGCGAGGTAAAGCTTCTCGACCCATTCCATCATCACTTGCACGTCCCGCAGCGCGCCCAGGCGCTGAAACAGGCGCTTGCCGGCCTTCTTCATAGCTTTCCAGTCGCGGTCGGGGTCCAGGGCGATCATGCCGTCGGCCAACGAGCGGCAGCGGCGCAGCGAAACCCGCAAGTCGTGGACGGGATCGGCGCTGAAGTCCGCGGCCACATGCTCGCACTCGTCGAGCGCTCGGCACATCCAGTAGCGCAGTCCCGTAATTTTGGGGGCAGGTTTCAAGTGTAGGTTGCGGAGGACGCGACAGGCTCCGCGGATCATTCTACCGAAGATGTGGGGCGGACACTCCTGTCCGCCGCTGTGGATGTTGGGCTTGATTTTGCTTGCCCTGCCTTGATTTTCCTTGCCCTACTTAGGAGGAGATCTTCGAGACATTCCAGCGCGGAGCCAACCCACCCGGAAATGGCATCAAGGGCAAGAGCAACCCCAAACGCGGCGGACAGGAGTTTCCGCCACACCAAGCGGCCATAAACCTACAGTCACCCCCCATTACCTCGGTAACGTTTTAGCTCTTACCTTTTAGCTTTACCCTTGAGCTTCAAACTTGCGCTTCCGAGGAGTTTGCCATTTCTGCCACAAACACATCGCAAGGTGCACGTGCCGCCTCGGCGCGGGCGTTTGTCCACAGCCTGAACATTCTAATCAAGTACGCACGGATGTATGGCTATGACCACAAACGCACCGAGGCGCAATTCGAAACCACCTGGAAAGAACTGCAGCAGGGGCTGCCAACGACCGGGGACCAGGGCTTTCTGTTGGGCGTATCCGACAACAAGCTCCTGCTCGACGGCATTCCGCTGGAGGCGGGAAACGCCGAGCGCAGCTTCGCCACGCTATTGAGCACAGCCGGACTCGCCAGCCTGCACTTCTCCAAAGATGTGACCGAAGAAGACTTCGTTCGGCTGGTGCGCGCGTTCACGGTCGCGGGGTCGAAAGCGCAGGATGTTTCGAAGCAGATCAAGGAAGCGCTGGCCGGGAACAAACACGGCGGTACGATCAAGATTAACGAAGTGAAGTTTGTAGCGGCCGATCCGCTGACGGGCGATGTGAGCATTGCGGCGCAGATTGCGGCGCAGACGCTGGGGCCGGAATTCAGGCAGTGGCTGAATGATCCGCAGAAGCTGTTGCAGCTGATTGCCGCTGCTGAAGGAGCAAACGCTGGCGGTGGTGGGAGCACAGGGCCGGACGGAGTTCCGATGGTCCCACTCGGAAGCGCACCGAATCTTCAGGCAGGCAAAGGCAAGGGAAGGTGGGTTCCGGACGGAGATCCCGCGGCGACAACAGGCGGCGCGGCAGCTGGGGCCGCTCCGGCGTGGACCGGTGGAATGGTTCCGCTGCAGGAACAGGAAGTAATTCAGGCGATCCGGCTGCTGACCCGGTTTGGGCAGGTGCAGCAGGATCCGAATGTTAAAGAAGAAGACATCCAGAAGGAACTGGTCGAAACTGATCCGAATACGCGGTTGAACCTGCAGCAGTTGCTGGGAAGTCTGGCGGCCAAAGCGACTTCAGAACAGCAGGACGATACGCCCTTGCTGATGAAGGCGGCCGAGCACATGGCGATCCGCTTCGCCCTGGAGCGTTATCAGAAAGGCGAAGTCAAGGTCAACGCGGTTCACCAGATGATGGAGCACATGAGCCGGCAGATGGACTCATTGCGTTCCATCCTGAAGCTGCAGGAAGAGAAGATGAGCAAGGCCGGGATTCTGGTGGAGTCGCACGCCGACATCCTGGATCGCATGTTCTGGGCCGAAGTGCCGGAATCGGGCAAGAAGAGTGTGCTGCTCTCGCATGAAGCGCCCTGCGTGCCGCCGCGAAACCTGCGCCAGTTCGTGGAAGTGCTGCTCGACCGGGACGACAAGCAGAGCGCGACCGAAATTCTGAACAACTATTCGAGTTGCCTGGGCGCGAAAGATATCGAACCGCGGCGGCGAACCGCCATCGGCCTGAGCCAACTGGCCGACCTTTACGCGCGGCTGGGCGGGCAGCCCATGGGGCAAGCCATCCGCAAGCTGAGCGAGCAGCTCATTGCTGAGAAGGATGCGGAACTGCAAAGCCTGTTCAGCGCGGCGTTTGTGCGGCTGAGTCAGGAAGCCAGTTCGGCCAAGAATTATGCCGCGGTCAACGAAGTTTGCGCCGGTATGGAGCACATCAGCCTGGAACGCCCAGTGCTGATGAGCGACCTGCGTCCGCGGGTGGGCGTGGAGAACCGGCTGCCGGAGTTTATTGAGGAAGCCGTGAATCTGGAACCGATTCCGGCGGAGCTGCTGGCAGTACTGCGGCGAACGACGCAGGCAGGGGCGGAACATCTGGCGGACCGGTTTTTCCGCTGCATGCGGCGCGACGAATGCGATCGCATGATCGAAATGGTGAAGCAGTTGGGATCTCCGATGCTGCTGCAGTTGCGCGAGATTCTACGCACCGGCCAGCCCCGGCAGGCCTCCGGCGCCGTGGGATTGGTGAGCCGGCTCGATGTGGGCACCCTGCTCGAGTTGCTACCTGTCCGGATGCCGGAGTGGAACCGCTTCTATCATGACGTCGTAGTACGGCAGATCGCTTATGGGGCCGCGGGAGATCGCGGACGCACCCTGCTCGAACTGGCGGAAATTCTGGATCCGCTGGTGTTGCCCGAGGCGGTGGATGAAATCGGAATGAGTGGCGACTCGACGGCGACCCCACCACTGATTGCGATGGCGAGACCCGGGGAAACGGCTTCGCGTTCGCCCTACATACAGCTCAAGGCGATTGAATCGCTGGGGCGCTTGAAGGATATAGAAGCAGTGGCAACGCTGCGGGACATTCTGGAAGCTAAGAAGACCTTTGGCTTCCTGCATCATCGTGAGTTGAGGATTGCAGCGGCACAGGCTCTGTCGAAGACCGATCCACGCTACAGTTCGCAGGTTCTGTCGGACAGCGGCCTGGAGCCGGCCGAATTGGCGATTGCCCCTCTGGATATGGCTCCGGCGTGTCCGTGGGTGCGGCAGCGACGCTATGAGCGTCTGGTGCTGGCGAAAACAGTAACCGGGACAATCGGCAGCTCGTGGGGCAAGTCGCGGATTCAGATTCGCGAGTTGAGCCTGGGCGGCGGCATGGGGACGAAGGAAGACAACCTGCGCATCGGCAGCGAAGCGGATTTGGAAATTACGCTCGGCATGCGGGCAAAGATTCGCGCCCATGTGCTGCTGCGGCGCGCCCGTGTAAACGAAGTAGGATTCGAAATTGTGAACACCGACCTGGAAAGCCGCTACCGCCTGCGCCGTCTGCTGGTGGACGCCCTGAACGCGTCGCAGAATAAGGCCCAGGAGTGGAGCGGGGACCGGAAAGTGTAGGGCAGCTCTCAGCTCTTAGCCTTTAGCTCTTAGCTTCTAGAAAACACAAAAAGCCTCTGCTTGCGCAGAGGCTTTCGTGCGTTAGCGAACCTTTTACTTTACTTTCAGGAAGATGATCGCCAGGGTGTAGAGAGCCAGGGACTCGATCAGGACCAGACCCAGAATCAGCGCGAACTGAATGCCAGGGCGGGCTGCAGGATTGCGGGCCAGCGACTCGGTAGCGGCGGCGACGGCCTTGCCTTGGGCGAGACCGCAGACCGCGGAAGCAATCGCCATGGAAAATCCGGCGGTGATGGCGACCCAGCTGGCGTCGCTCATTCCGCCGCCCTGCGCGAAGGCAGGCATGGCGAAGCACAGAGCCGATAACGTCATAAACAGATAACTCAATTTACGCATTGTGTTTCTCCTCGTATCAAATTGCCGCCAGTGGGTGGTTGACGCCGTACCTTGCAGACGCCCTCACGCTGACAGCGCAGTTGCTAGTTCCCAGTCATCCGTTCCCATTTCACCAAACTGGCAACTGACATCTGGCAACTGACCACTGCTTCTAATGTTCGTCCTCTAATGCTCGTCCGCGACCGCCCCGGAAACGTAAATAATCGACAGCAGCATAAATACATATGCCTGCAAAACAGCCACCACAATGTGCAGGCCGCTGAAAATGATCGGGATGCCGATTGGAATCATCGAAAAGAAAACCAGCGTGATCAGATCGCCGGCAAAAATGTTGGCCCAAAGTCGAACCGTGAGCGAGAGCAGGCGAGCGAAGTGGCTTACCAGTTCGATGGGAAGCATCAGCGCCGCCAGCAGAATCCGGGCGATGAGCGGCATGCCTTCCATGGGTGGTCCGAAGAAATGCAGAAGATATTTCGGCCCGGCATGCTTGAAGCCCTGGGTGTGGTAATAGAAAAATGCACAGATGGCGCAGCCCAGAGGCACGATAGGAACGCCGGTGGGTGACTCAAAGCCGGGGATCAGTCCGATCAAATTACAGACCAGGATGAAGATGAAAACGATGGCGAAAAACGCGGTATAGGGTTCGCTGTGATGGCCGATAATTTCGCGGCTCTGATCCAGCACGAAGCCCTCAATAGCTTCAAAGGAATGCTGCAGGCCTCCGGGAGAATCAACCGAAAGCCGGGATCGAAGCAAAAGAAAGAGGGCCAGCAGAAACGCGAAAACGAGCAGTTCCATGGCGAAGGAATTCGAAATGGGTTGTTGCGGATATTTCGGTTCGATGTGGAGCGTGCGCAGAAATGACGTGACGGGGCTGGCGAACAGCCGGTTCAGGATCGCGGTAAACCAAAGTTGTTCAGGCATGAAGTGGAAATTCCGAAAAATCTAAACCCCGCGCTTTACGGCCGTGTACAGTTCGTAACCCGCTTCGCAGGCAATCCCTCCAACCGGCAGGAATAAGCCTGCCAGCAGCCCCCGAAGGCTCGCGGGAAAACTGGTTAATATACCATACGCAGCGGCTCCCAACAACACATAGCGGAGCAGGAAGCGGGCGACGATCCCGAAGCCAGACTGACGTTTGCCGGTATCGGTAACGCGGTCGGCGAGGCCGGCCACGCCGCTCTTGAGCCAGTGGAAGTTGAGGTAAGCGATGATGCATCCGCCGAGGAAGCCGAGAGCGCACGCGCGGCCGAACTTCCACCACGCCGCTATGAACAAGGCGAGGGCGAGAGCGATCATGGAATTGCGGATGCGGTCGAGGGCGCCAGAGTAAAAGGCGTCGGGCGCAAGTGAAGCATCAGGATTAGGCTGCTCCTGGTTCATGTTGAGCTGCTTGCTTGCCAATCGTGCTAGGTAGCTCGAGGGCTAAACCCCTATCGAAAAAGAAAACTCTATCGCAGCACTAAAAGCGCTGCGCCACCCAAAAGCTCGGAGCCAAGAGCTAAGAGCCAAGAGCTAAGAGCCAAGAGCTGCACTAGTGATCTTACTTCGAGTCGCGGAGGACGGTGCGAATTAGTTCGAACATGCCGGCGGCGATGCCGAGGAACAGGCCGACGATGCTGATCCATGAGGTGTGCAGCCAGCGGTCGAGCGCGGAGCCAAGAAGCCATCCGGCAACCGTGCCTGCGGGGAGCATGAGGGCCAACTGGCTATAGCGCCCAACTTGCACCCAGGGATTTTTCTTGTCGGGCGGGCCGGGGTTAGGGGGATCGGTAGGCATCGGTCGGGACTTGGCAGAACGATTCTAGCTCATGGCGGCACGGAAGAGTCGGCCGGGCTTCGCCCAGGCCAGACGGACGAAGGCGTCCGTCGCCAAATGAGCTTCTTTAGATGAACATTTTAATGAGTCAGTTTGGCGACTGCGGGATTCTGCGCGATGCCGAGGGCCCAATTCACTAGTTCGATGAATTGGTTGGGCAGGATGCCGATGTAGAGCGTGGCCAGCCCGGTGACGCCGAGAGCGGCGCGCATGGTGAAGCTAATGGCGAGTTTTTCTTCGCCTTTCTCCACTTTGCCCATGAACATGGCGTTGGCGATCTTCAGGTAGTAGTAGAGGCCGAAGACAGAATACAAAACGCCTAGCGAGGCCAGCGCGTAATGTCCGGTCTCGATCAGGCTGAGGAAGATGAAGTACTTGCCCCAGAATCCGGCGAGCGGCGGGATGCCGGCCAGCGACAGCATAAAGACCAGCATGAGCACGGCTTCGACCGGAGCCCGCGAGTAGAGGCCGTTGAGGTCATCGAGCTCGTCGCCAATCACGTTGCGGT
>JBEKRY010000074.1:0-18243 GCA_049517555.1 Candidatus Sulfotelmatobacter sp.
ATTTTGCCGGAGATGGTGCCGGATTCAACCAAGTCGGCGGAGGCTGCTACGCCGCGCATCGAAATCGGGGACTGCTCGATTGCGATTCCTTTGGCTTTGAGGCGGCCCATCAGTTCGCTCTGCACCAGGTTGGCGACGCGTTTAGGATTTTTTGCGGCCTTGGCGGCTTCTTCGAATTGATCGGCCAAGGATTTCGGGGACGTCAGGACGTGCGCGTCGTATTCGGTGATGCCGTAATCTTTCACCATGCGGGCGCGGCGGGCTTCGGGGAGTTCGGGTAGCGACCGGGCGATTTCGGACTTCCATTTTTCGTCGACTACCAGCGGGAGCAGATCGGGTTCGGGGAAATAGCGGTAATCGTGGGCTTGTTCTTTCGAGCGCATGCTGTAAGTTTTGCCTTCGTTGGCGTTGTAGAGGCGCGTTTCTTGCGTGATTTTGCCGCCGGATTCGAGGACGTCGATCTGGCGGGCGATTTCGTATTCCAGGGCTTCGCGGATGAAGCGGAAGGAATTCACGTTCTTGATTTCGGCCTTGGTGCCGAATTCTTTCTGGCCGCGCGGGCGAACGCTGACGTTGGCGTCGCAACGCAGCGAACCTTCTTCCATGTTGCAGTCGCTGACGCCGGTGTAGAGGATGATTTCTTTCAGGCGCGTCAGGTATTCGTAGGCTTCGTCGGGCGAGGCGAGGTCGGGCTCGCTGACGATTTCGATCAGAGGGACGCCGGTGCGGTTAAGGTCGATCGCCGTTTTCTCGGCGGCGTCGGGGAAGCCTTCGTGCAGGCTCTTGCCGGCGTCTTCTTCGAGGTGGACGCGGGTGATGCCGATTGTTTTAGTTCTCAGTTCTCGGTTCTCAGTTCTCAGTTTTTGGTTATCGGCGGCGATTTTTGACTCGGGGATTTCTATGTAGCCGTGCTCGGCCAGCGGCTTGTCATATTGCGAAATCTGGTAGCCCTTGGGCAGGTCGGGATAGAAATAATTCTTGCGCGCGAAGATGGAAGTTTCGTTGATGCGACATTGGAGCGCCATCGCCGCCAGCGTGGCGAACTCGACTACTTTCTTGTTGAGTACGGGCAGGGCGCCGGGCATCCCGAGGCAGACGGGGCAGACGTTCGAATTCGGGGGCGCGCCGAAGCGCGTCGAGCAGGAGCAGAAAATCTTGGTCGCGGTCAGGAGCTGGACGTGGACTTCGAGACCGATTACCGGCTCATAGATGGCGTGGGCGGCGATGGAATCGGCCGGCGTGGTGACCATAGGGTGTGATTATAAAGGGGATGGCTAGTGGCGGGCTCTTCGGATTGACCGTGATTCACGGATTGTGTGCATCTGAGCGAAGTCTACCGATACGGCCGCCCGGACCGACAACGTAGGGCGGCGAGAGTGCGTTCCAATTGCCATCATCCAGAGGCTGCCAAGTCTTTCCGTCGTCATGGGAAATATCTGATCCGTTGGTTCCGGCGGCGATCCAAGCTTTGGCGTCGGGGTACCAGGCAACCGCGGAGCGATAACCGCGAGCTGGTTTGGATGCGGCAGTCCAGTGCAGTCCCCCGTCGTCCGTCCATGCGACAGTGCCCGAGGTGTCATTCGGCTTCTTGTAGTCGCCCCCCACCGCAATACCGTGCTTCAAGTCTCGGAAGGCCAATGAGAACACTCCGGTGGAGTCCCTTCCGCCCGCAAGAGGAAGAGACGCCTCGAGACAACCCTTTGTGCTGTCCCGATAAGCAAGCAGAGGTGAGAGTAAGATCCGAGAGCCCCCTTTCCCACCAGTTCCGATGATGTATCTGCGGGAACCGAAAACAAAGACGGATGAATTGCTGGAGGCGAAGGCAGCTTCATCGGCGCGAGCCATACATGAGTCATCGTCGATAAACCAGCCGTGTCCTAAAACCATCACCTCCGTGACAAAGCGACCGTGGACGGGGTTCCCAATCAGCACTCCTGTTTCCTTGTCTCCCAGCATGCCGAAATCTTGATTCTGAAAAGCGAATGCATCCCAGAAGCCCTCCTTTTCTGAGTTCCTTGTTTCCTCACTCCAATGCAAGCAGCCGTCGGTAGTCTTGTAGAGTCTCGACTGCTCGCCGGGCCCAGATGACATGATGACGGCGTTGTTTGTGTCCCAAGCCCAGATGCCTCGGAGGTCCAGTTTCTCAGCTCCGGGTGGAGTAACGCATTTCTGCCAAATAGAGCCACGATCCTCCGTTCGGAGAACGGTGCCGTCTGTACCACTTGCCCATGCGACTGATCCATCGACCGAGTGAATACCGCGTAGGTTCGCGGTGGAGTGAGACTCCTGGATTTCCCATTGGCCGTGTGCGGTGCTAAGAGCCGCGAGCAGGAATACGACAAAAATCAGGAGACGAGCCATGCGGGCTAAGTGTAGCGAAGACCCACTCACGCGTCCAGAAAGCAGGTGTCTCTCGCCAGCCGTTCTTTACGCCCGATCATAAAACCGGAAGAACAGCGACTGCTTTGCTACCGGCTGTGCTTTCTCAGTCAGCGCGGCTAGTTGCTGCTGGTTGAACGGAGTGAACTCACGGGCTAGTTGTACGTTTTGTTCTAGCTGCGGAATGGAATCGCAGCCGATGATTACCGTGCTGACCGGGAGCGAGAGCGAATAGTACATCGCCTGGCGCATATCGAGCGGGCCTGAGGTCGGCGCCAGCACCATGCCCTCCCACGTATGTTTCTGTTGTTCGAGGGGGGGCGGGGTCCACGACGAGAGCAGGCGGCCGCGGGCGGGGACTTTCATGCCGATGATGCCCATTTGTTTTTCGACGGCCAGCGGCAGCAGTTGCTCGGAGAAGCTGTAGTGATGCGGGTCGGCGGCGTTGACGGCCATCAGGATGGTGTCGAAGGGATGGCGGTGGATGGCTTCAATCAAGGCGTCCGGGCGGTAGTGGCCGGTGATGCCGAGATAGCGCACGATTTTCTGGTCGCGGGCTTCGAGCAGGGCTTCCATGGCGCCGCCCTTGGCGAAGATTTCGTTGATGTCGGTCATGGTGCCGATGTCGTGCAATTGCCAGAGGTCGACGTGATCGGTCTGCAGCAGGTTGAGCGATTTCTCGATCATTTGCATGGAGCCGTCGCGGGTGCGTTCTTTGGTTTTGGTGGCGAGGAAGGCGTCGCTGCGGCGGTGCTTCATCACCTTGCCGACGTATTGCTCGCTCCAGCGCTCGGGGCCACCGTAGATGGAAGAGGTGTCGATGTAGTTCACGCCCATGTCGAGAGCTCGTTCGATGATGGGGACGGCGACCGCTTCGTTGTTCGATTTTTCGAGTGCGGCCTGGCCGCCGAGGCTGAAGATGCCGACTTTGTATCCGGTTTTGCCGAGGTTGCGGGTCGGCATGGCGTTTGGAGTGGCCGGACTTGAGGGCTGGGAGGGTTGGGCGCGCGCGATTTCGGGGAGCGCGGCTGTACCCAGTGCGGCTGCGGTCATGAGGCCGCCGGTTTTCAGGAAAGTGCGTCGATTGCTTTTGAGTTTGCTCATGAGGGACCTCGGGCTGAACGCATCTAGATTAGCGCCGATGGCGGGTGGAATCCAATGGTTAATTGGGTGTCGAGTTGCCTTGCCAGAATGGCGGCAGGGCGGGTCTGAATCGCGCGCCCAAAGTTGTGCTTTCTTTCGCCCCTCTGGGGCTTGTTTTCAATTTCTCGACCTACCCACGGATTGCGCCCCTTCGACAGGCTCAGGGCAGGCTGTGGGCTGCATTCTTTCGCCGCTTCGCGGCTTCCTCCACTTGCGTCTTAGTTCGCCTTCGGCGGGTTTAGATAGTTGTCGAGCGGGATTTCGAAGAAAAGCAGTTCCTGGCCTTTGGCGTCGGCGACGCCGGCGATGTCGATGGTCGCGCCGGGGAGCGGGGACGAGATGCCGCCGATGTCGAAGAACAGGAATCCGGATTGCGTGGTGTGGGGCTCGACGGCTTTGGCGGCGAATTGTGAAGTCTCGATCTCGTCGGCTTCGCTTTTGCTGATCCCACTTTTTGTTTTGTGCGGCAGAGGGATAGGGCTGGGCCGGGTGCTGGACTGCGGGTTGGAGAGGCGGCGGTAGAGATCGTCGGTGGTAACGGGAGTGAGCTTGGAACGGTTGGCGGTGCGCAGAGTGATTTGCATGTGGGCAATGGAGATAGGCTGGTCGCCGTCATTGGTCACGACGAAAAAAACGGGGAGGAATCCGTGTTCGGCAAAATTCGTGGAGAAGATTTTGGCTTTTTCCGGTGTGTCGTAAGGATCGGCGGCGATGGCGGCTTTTTCGTCGCGATGGAAATCGTGGGCGGGATAGTTGATGGCGGGCTTCGCTTCCGGCTTCACGAAATTCTTGGCCGCCAACATGACGGGTAGGAATAACGCGGCGCACAGCGCTATGAAGATGGGGCGATGGGTAAATCGCGGGCACCGCATGGGCAGATTATATAGCGCGGAATCGCAATGCGAGCGTGCCGCCGGCAACGGAGTATCTCAGCTCGAAAGGGAAGCGAGCCAAACGCGCGGTGCGTCTCAAGGTACGCGACGCACCGCGCGGCTCGCCCAGATCCCTCGCGGCGCAAAGAACGCTTGCTCGGGATGACAATCCAGACTGAGGGCTACGCCGCCGATGAAGCGGTTTAGAATGGCTCAGCTTGAGCTATCTTCTCTACAGTCTGGCGCTGGCGCTGGCAATGCTGTTGAGCCTGCCGTATTGGCTTTACCAGATTTTGCGCTACGGAAAATACCGCGACGGATTTGTCGAACGCATGGGAAGGGTTCCGGAGCGCCTGGTGGCCAGCCTGAGCTCGCGGGCGGGGCGGGTCATCTGGGTGCACGCGGTTTCGGTGGGCGAGGTGCTGGCGGTCAGCGGACTGGTCGAGGAGATGCGGCGGAGTTTTCCGCGGCATCGCGTGCTGGTGTCGACCACGACCGATACTGGACAAGAACTCGCACGCAAGCGGTTTGGTGAGCAGAACGTGCTTTACTTTCCCCTGGACTTTGCGTTTGCAATCCGGCCGTATATGCGGGCTCTGCGTCCGGAGTTTGTGGTGCTGGTGGAAACTGAGTTCTGGCCAAACTTTCTGCGGCTGGCACAGGCTACCGGGGCGCGTATTGTGGTGGTGAACGCGCGCATCTCCGACCGGTCGTGGCCGAGCTACCGTCGTTTTCGCTGGGCGTTGCGGAAGATGCTGAAACACGTCGATCTTTTTCTGGCGCAGACGGAAGAGGATAGTGCGAGGCTGCAGTCGATTGGGGCAGAAGCGGGACGGGTGCGGGTTACGGGAAATCTTAAGTTCGATGTGAGCCTGCCGGTGCCGCCGCCCATTGTGGAGAGCCTTCGCCGATCGATCGCAGCGGAAGGGGCTGGGCCCGTGCTGGTTTGCGGCAGCACGGTGGAGGGCGAGGAACCGCCGCTGTTGAAAGCGTTTGAAAATCTACGGGTGGGCCATGCGCGGGCAGTGATGATTCTGGCGCCGCGGCATCCGCAACGGTTTGATGAGGTAGCGATTTTGCTGGGGCAGATGGGCATTCCGTCGTTCCGGCGTTCGCTGTGGCAGGGAGAATCGCTGGCGGGCGGGGTGTTGCTGGTGGATACCATTGGAGAACTGGCCGCGCTCTATGCTCTGGCGGATGTGGCATTTGTGGGTGGGAGTCTGGTGCCGCGCGGCGGGCACAATATTATTGAGCCGGCGCAATACGGCGTGGCCATCGTGACCGGGAACCATACGGAAAACTTCCGCGATATTGTGGCGCTGTTTCAAAGCCGTGACGCGGTGCGGATCGTTGGCTTGTCGGAGCTGCCGCTGACACTGATGCAGTTGCTCGCGGACGATGCCGAACGGCGGGCTTTGGGCCGGCGCGCGCTTGAAACAATGCGGTCGCAGATGGGCGCGACGTCGCGGACGCTGGAGGCGCTGAGGAGTTTGGCAGAGGCTGATCGCGATCCGGCAGCGGTTCCGGCGAAAGCCGCGGATATTCACTAAATCCTCATTGAATCCCCTCTCAGCCATTTACGGCGGCGTGGTGAGCGCGCGGAACGCGCTCTATGACCGGGGAGTTTTGCGGGCACGAAGCCTGGAAGGCGGCGTGGTCAGTGTGGGAAATGTTTCGGCGGGCGGATCGGGGAAAACACCGTTGGTGATGCTGCTGGGCGAGTTGCTCAAGGCGCGCGGAATCAAATTTGACGTGCTGTCGCGCGGGTACGGACGAAGATCCAAGGGCGCGCGGTTGGTCGATCCGGCAGGGCTGCCGCAGGAGTTTGGCGACGAACCGCTGCTGCTGGCGCGCAAGCTGGGGGCGCCGGTGATCGTGGGGGAATACCGGTACGAGGCGGGACGCTTCGCTGAATTGAAATTCGGGCCACAACTTCATTTGCTCGATGATGGCTTTCAGCACCGCGGGCTGGCGCGGGATTTCGATATTGTTCTGGTGACGCCGCAGGATGCGAAAGACAGGCTGATTCCCGCTGGACGCTTGCGCGAGCCTTTGTCTGCGTTGCGACGTGCGGATGTGGTGGTGCTGGCGAGTGGCGCGTCGGCGGAGGCGTTTCCGGTGGCGGGAAAGCTGGTATGGCGGGTGCGGCGCGGGATTGTGCCGGAACATATTCCGCCGCGGCCGGTGGTGTTCTGCGGCATCGCCCGGCCGCAGAATTTTGTGCTTCAGTTGCGGGCGGCAAACATTGAACCAGTCGCGGAGGCGTTTTATCGCGATCACCATGCTTATAGCGAGAAAGATGTAGGCGAGCTGCTTACGCTTAAGGAGCGGAGCGAGGCGGGCGGGTTTGTGACTACTGAGAAAGACGCGGTGAACCTGGGAGCATATCTTTCCGCGCTGGCGCCGCTGGCGGTGGTACCGGTCAAGATGGAGCTTGCCGACGCAGCTAACGCTGTCGGTACTATGCTGCAGAAGATCGGCGAACGGAAGCGGGGAACGTGAGAGAATCGGTTTCGCGGCGGCGACCTCCCACTTCTCGCGCGGCTTACTCATAAACTCCGGTGCGAGAAATGGGACACCCCGGTTAACTTTCTCAACCATGATTAAACATCCCAAGGAAGCTGATCGGCTCAGGAAGATTGTCGAAGCGTTCCCTAACATCACGGTGACCGTGTTGGGAGATTTGGTGGCGGACGAGTATGTGTTTGGCGAGATTTCGCGGGTATCGCGCGAAGCGCCGGTGCTGATTTTGAAGCATCGCGAGCGCTCCGTCGTGCCGGGCGGTGCGGCCAACGCGGCGAATAATTTAGCGGATCTGGGCGTGAATGTATTGCCCGTCGGCATTGTGGGCGATGATGAACCAGGGCGGATGCTGTTGAAATATTTTCGCCACAAACGGATTGCCGTCAGCGGGGTGCTCAAGGATAAGAGTTACACCACGGTCACGAAGACCCGCATTCTGGCGGGCATGACGCACACGTCGCGGCAGCAGGTGGTGCGCGTAGATCGCGAACCGCAGGAGGCACCGAATGCGCATTTGACCCGGGAACTTTATCTGGCGGCGAGAAATTACGCGCATGCCTCGGACGCGCTGCTGATTTCCGATTACGGATACGGCGCGGCCACACCCGCGATTGTCAGCACTTTGCAAGAAAAGGGAAAGCTGGGGACGGTGCCGATTGTCGTCGATTCGCGCTACCGGCTGGCGCAGTATTCCGATGTGACGGCGGCCACTCCGAACGAGCCTGAGGTCGAAGAGGCGCTTGGGATTCGCATTGGGCAGGACTGGAATAAAGTGATCGCCGCGGGTGAGCAGGTGATGGCGCGGATGAAGTTGCAATCGCTGGTGATCACGCGGGGGCGCGATGGCATGGTCGCATTCGATCACAAGCACAAGCCGGTGGATATTCCGATCTTTGGTTCTGACCAGGTTGCGGATGTGACGGGGGCGGGCGACACGGTGATCGCGGCATTCACGGCGGCGTTGGCCGCGGGTGCGAGCACGGAAGAAGCGGCGCAGCTGGCCAACTACGCGGGTGGCATTGTGGTGATGAAGCGCGGTACGGCAACGGTTTCGCGCGATGAACTGCTGCAGGCGATCGAGCGGACGCCGCCGGCGACCCGGCCGCATTGAGACGGAATGGTTGAGCGTAAATCTTTAAACTCGCGCAATTGAAAGCGCATCGTTGAAATCGCACGACAAAATCCTGAGCCGCGAGGAACTTCGCCAGCGCGTGGAAGAATGGCGGCGCGCGGGCGAACAGATCACGCTGGCCAACGGCGGATTCGATCTGCTGCATGTGGGGCACGTGCGCTACCTGCAGGGAGCCAAGGCGCTGGGCGGGCGGTTGGTGGTCGCGCTTAATTCCGATGAGTCGGTGCACGCGCTGAAGGGTGAAGGGCGTCCGGTCGTGCCGGCCGCGGAGCGCGCTGAAATTGTGGCGGCGCTGGCAGATGTGGATGCGGTGGTGATTTTTCCGGAGCTCGACGTGCGCGCGATTGTTCGCGAGATTCGTCCGGACGTGCAGGCCAAGGGCACCGATTACACCCCGGACTCGGTTCCGGAACGCGACGCCGTTGCGGAGTGCGGCGGTCGGGTCGAGATTGTCGGCGATGCGAAAGATCATTCCACCACTGAGCTGATCCGCTCGCGATTGGCGTCGAGGAAATCTTGAGCGGCCCGGGCGAGCGCACAGCGAATATTGAACGCCTGTTGATTGTTCGGCTGAGCGCGATGGGCGACGTCATCCACACCTTGCCTGCGGCTCAGGCTCTGCGCAAGGCGTTTCCCAACGCAATGATCGGGTGGGTAATTGAAGAACGCTGGGCCGAACTTCTGTGTGCGCCGGGAACGCCGCGGCGCGGACCGCGATCGGCGCAACGGCCTCTAGTGGACTGGATTCATCCGGTCAACCTGACTGCGTGGAGGCGGTCGCTGTTTACGATTTCAAGTCTGCAGCAGATCGCGCAGGGTTGGAACGATGTGCGTTCGGCGCGCTACGACGTTGCGGTCGATCTGCAGGGGGCAATTCGGTCCGCGGTGCTGGCACGCTGGGCGGGCGCACGGACGGTGTACGGCGCGAGTGAGCCGCGCGAGTCTCCGGCCAGTTTGTGGTACACGCGGAGGGTGATTGCTCGCGGGGCGCATGTGGTCGAGCAGAATCTTTCCATTGCTGAGGCTGTTGCGGGCAAGAAGCTGAGTGTCCCGCGCGTGGAGTTTCCGCGCGATGTCGAGGCAGAGCGGCGCATCGGCGGGCAGTTGTTGAAAGAAGGCATCAAAGAGTTCGCGATTCTCAATCCGGGGGCGGGTTGGGGAGCGAAGCGCTGGCCCGCGGAACGTTATGGGCTCGTGGCGCGCGCTCTGGCGAAGGATGGAGTGCGGGCGCTCCTCAACTACGGTCCAGGTGAAGGTAATCTGGCGCGCGAGGCGGAGGCTGCGAGTGAGGGCGCGGCGCGGCCGATGCAGTGTTCGATCACGGAACTCATCGCGCTGACCCGGCGGACGCGGCTGTTCATTGGCGGGGATACGGGGCCGCTGCATCTGGCGGCGGCGTTGCAGGTGCCGGTGGTCGGGATTTTCGGGCCGACGGATCCGGCGCGCAACGGGCCTTATCAGACAAGCGATGCTGCGCAAAGCATCGTTCTACGCAATCCGGCGAGCCCGACCACGCATGCGCGGCGTGCGCAACCGGATAAGGGGCTACTGGAGATCGGCGTGGATTCGGTCGTAGAGGCTGCGCGCATGTTGCTAGCAACCGGCAAGAGCGGCGGACAGGAGAGTCCGCCCCACATGGAAGGTGCGCATGGCTGAGTGGTCGCGCCATCGTTGGTCAAAGCATAGTTGGTCAAAGACGGCGCGCCGGATTCGGGTGCCGCTGGGCTTCGTGTTTGCGGTGCTGTACTTCTGGCTGGCGCGGCCTTCGTGGCGCTTCCTCGCGCTGGGTGCAATTTTGATTCTGCCGGGGCTTTTGATTCGCGCTTCGGCCTCGGGGCATGTGCGGAAGAATGAGGCGCTGGCGACTTCCGGGCCTTATGCTTACACGCGGAATCCGCTGTATCTAGGCTCATTGCTGATTGGCATAGGATTTGCTGTCGCGGCGCGCAGTTGGTGGGTGGGGATTGTTCTGGTGCTGATGTTCTTCGCGATTTATCTTCCTGTGATCCGCGACGAAGAGGCGTTCCTGCGGCAGAAGTTTCCTGACTTCGAGGAATATGCGTGGCGGGTGCCGAGGATGTTTCCGAAAATCATGCCGGGTTCGCGCGAGCAAGCGCCTAACGATGGATTCTCTTTCGATCTATACCTGAAGCACCGCGAATACAACGCTCTGCTGGGCGCGCTGGGTATGGTCGGCGCGCTGATCGGGAAGATGATGCTCTTGCGGAAATAGAATCAAGAACTAGGAATCGATCTGTACGAGTTCGCTAGCTGAGGGCGCCGCTGGCACCGCCGGGGCGGGATGCTGCGGGGCACGCCAGGAATCGAAAATCGAGATCTGGTGCACGCACGAAACCGTGCAGTGCGGGGCGCAGGATTTCTCGGTCAAGTATTCGCGGCGCAGGTCGTCGCGGGTGTAGGTGGCGAGCGGAACTCCGGGGTAGCCGCGCTGCTGCGAGCAGTAGTGGACCAAGCCATCCTCGCAGATGTAGAGATAGCGGCCGCCGGCGCGGCAACGCCAGTCGTTGGGCTGACCTTTCGCGATGTTGTCCTGAAAGGCGTGGATGCGGGTGAAGCTGCTTTTTTCCATCGCCTGCATTTCGTGGTAGATGCGGCGCTCTTCATCATTCAGCGGCTGCAGTTGGCCGCTACCATCGTGAATGATGCCGATGGTTGAAGTGAATCCGAGTTCGATGGCGCGCTTGCCGATCACGAGCGCGTCCTGCGGATGGGCGATCCCGCCACCAACTACGGAATTGATGTTCACATGAAAATCTGCGTGCTCGGCCAGCAACTGTAGCTTCTTGTCGAGAACTTTCAGACTCTTCTTCGAGACTTCGTCGGGATTCACGTTGTCGATGGAGATTTGCAGCCATTCGAGTCCGGCGCGGTTGAGGCGCTGGATGCGGTCGGCGACCAGCAAATAGCCATTCGTAATAAGCCCGGCGATCATTCTGTGGGAGCTGCCGTTGCCCCGGATGCGGCGGATCACGTCATCGAGCTCGGGATGCATCAGCGGCTCGCCGCCGGAAATGGTGACGACCGCGGTGCCGAGCGAGCCGAGCTTGTCGATGCGGCGGTACATTTCGTCGATCGGCACGGGCTTGGAGAAATCGTCGAACTCATTGCAATAAGTGCAGGCCAGATTGCAACGGCGCATGGGAATAATGTGCGCCAGCAGTGGATGGTCGGTTGAAGCGAGCGCCTGGACGGCCATGTTCGCTCCGCGTAGATTGCGGTGGAGAGCTTTGGCACGACGGCGCAGGGTTGTGAGGACCGAGGGCATCAAGTTGTTAACTACTATTACATCATAGGCGCGGGCCGAGCGCACGCACGGCACAGTGTTTGGTAGATTCGGCGGGTCGAATGGCGGCGTCAGCGAGCGCTGTGAGCCGCAAATTGTCAGCTCTCAACTTACTCGATCAACTTACGCCAAGAATCGTCCCTCGGCCAGAGTTGATGTCCAGCCTCGCGCAGGACGTCAAGGGCTTGCGCGTGATCTTCCGGGATCAGCACGTAGTCGGTCTCGAAGGTCGAGATGGCGAAGATGGGGATGGCGTTGTTTGAGAGCGGCTCGATGAAGGAGAGTAGGACTCCGGTTTGCGAGAAGGGGAACGGGCCTTCGAGCTTGAAGCAGATCCAGCGGAGGGGTGAGCGAACTTCCGGCGGGAGGGTTTCGTTTGGGCAGACGATGGAGAGTTCTTCGGTCGTGCGGGTGATCGAGGTGAAGTCGCCTTTGGTCGCCCAATCAGGGACGGCGGCATCGGGGGCTAGGCGCACGATGGCGTAGGAACCGGGGAGCTGGCGGAACTTGAGTTGGCGGCGGTTGGGAGGCTGGTCGGAGTTTCGATTTGCGGCAGTCATAAATGGCGGAAGCTGAACAGCAGGTTTCTCGGGTCGCCGTCGCATTCGCTCCGGCTCGCTCGAAATGACAATTTCTCTTTACTTACCTCTTCTCTTTATTCTCTTTTCTTTTCCTCTTTTTCTCTTTGCTTACCTGCCGCTTACTTACCTCTATCCTTCGACCGCCTTGCGCAGGGCGGCTCTGGCCAGGATGCGCGTGGAGTCCAGCATGGGCAGCGGCGACTGTTCTTGCGTCATCAGCAGCGGAATTTCGGTGCAGGCGAGGGCCACGGCGTCGCAGCCTTCGTCTTTTAGTGCGCCGATTACCTCGGTGAAATAGGCTTGCGTGCGCGGCAGGAAAGTTCCCTGCACCAGTTCTTCGAAGATGATGCGGTGGATGCGCTCGCGCTGTTCGGCGGCGGGGACGCGGTGCTCGATATCTGCTGATTTCAAAGTCTCGCGGTAGACCGGGCCGTCCATGAGCGAACGGGTGCCAAGAACTCCGAGGCGTTTGTATCCGTGACGCTTGGCTTCGTTCGCAACTTCGATCGCGATGTGCAGCCAGGGGCGCGGGGAACGGTGCTCGACCAGATCGAACGCCTGATGCACGGTGTTGACCGGAGCGATGAGAAAGTCGGCGCCGGCGCGGGCCAGCTTTTCGGCGGAAGAAAGCATGAGTTCGGCGATGCCGACCCAATCATTGGCATCGATGCGGTTCTTGTAGAGGATGAAGGGATGGCCGTGCATCGACACTTCGGGATGATTGTAGGGGCCGAGCAGGTCGGCGCCTTCCACGCAGATGGTGCGATAGCAGAGCGCGGCGCCTTCCGCGCTGGATGCGACGATGCCGATGTGTAACATCAGTTGCCAGTGGTCAGTGGGCAGTGGCCAGTTTGGACCAGGGCGTGGGCCTAAGTCCAACATCTCTGCCGGTGGGGCCTCTCAACAATACCTGATCTATCGCAGCGCTGCCCGAAAGGGCTCTATCCAGATTCCCGAAAGGATTCACCGGGCTGCGGCGGCGTCGAACAGGCTTAGGAGTTCCAGCTTTTTCTCTGGTGGCAGGAACGAGGCTTCGAACGAGTTGCGGGCCAGTTCGCGGAGATGTTCGTCGGTGAATCCGAAGGTTTCCTGGGCGAGCTGGTATTCGCGCGAGAGCGTCGTGCCAAACAATGCAGGGTCGTCGGTATTAAGGGTGATCATGACGCCCTGGTCGAAATAGTTTTTCGCGGGATGGTCGGCGACCGTTTGGCAGACTCCTGTGCGGACGTTGCTGGTAATGCAGAGCTCGACGGGAATCTGGCGCTGGGCAAGTTCTTCGATCAGGTCGGGGTCCTGGCTGGCGGTGAAGGCGTGGCCAATGCGCTCGGCGCGGAGGTTGAGCGCTCCCCAGATGGACTCGGGCGGGCCGGTCTCGCCGGCATGGGCAGTCAGGCGCAGGCCTTGCTCGGCGGCGTAGGCGTAGGGGCTGCGGAAAAGTTCGGGCGGAGCTTTTTGTTCGTCGCCGCCGATGCCCACAGCGACGACGTGGCGGTCGCGGTAACGGGCTGCGAGTTCGAAAACCTTTTGTGCTTCCTCGACTCCGAAGTGGCGGGTAGCGTCGAAAATCCACAGGAGCGAGACTCCGAAATCGCGCGCCCCGCGGGCGCGCCCGCGTTCGAGGCCTTCGAAGATGGCGGGGAAATCCTGCTTGCGGAAGAGGCAGACGCCGACTGCGACGTAGACCTCGGCGTGCAGCACGGTCTCTTCTTTCAGGCGCTGCATGAGGCGGTAGGTGATGAGCTCGTAGTCGTCGGGGCCGCGCAGGTGCGCGCTGACGGCCTTGAATGCCATGAGAAAACTCTGGAAATCGGTGTAGCCGTAGAGGGCTTCGACCTCGGCGAGCGTGGCGCGGTCGCCGTGCAGTTTGCGGAGTTCGAGAAGAGTCGCCGGCTCGACCGCGCCCTCGAGATGCAAGTGCAGTTCCGCCTTGGGGAGTTGACGGATGAAGGCATTGGGAGGGCGGACCGGCACGGAAGTCATTTCCTTGATTGTAGTTTCTTAGGGGAGGATTTGCGAGGGAGGGGCGAGCCGCGCGGCGGCGATTCTTTTCCGTTACAATCCGGTGTCCTTATTTCAGGTTCGTGATTTCAGGGTTCAGGGAGAACATATGGTGGCAAAGATCGTCCGCGGAATTTTGGTCCTCTGGGCACTGCTGGGTGTGGGGATCGCCTCGTTTGGTGCGTCGGGGCCGAAAGTGAAAACTGCCTCGGGCACGGTGGAAGGCAAGGAAGACGGAGCCGTTCGCGTGTTTCTTGGCATCCCCTACGCTGCCCCGCCGGTGGGCGAGTTGCGCTGGAAGCCGCCTGCGGCTCCGGCAAAATGGCGCGGAGTGCGCAAGGCTACGGAATTCGGCGCGCACTGCATGCAGGGAAAAGTTTACGGAGACATGAATTTTCGCGATTCCGGCGGCAGTGAAGACTGCCTGACGTTGAATGTGTGGGTTCCGAGGAAAACTTCCGGGGCGAAGCTGCCCGTGATGGTTTGGATTTATGGCGGAGGATTCGCCGCGGGCTCCACGTCGGAGGCGCGGCAGGATGGGATGCATCTGGCGCAGCAGGGCGTGATTGTGGTGAGCATGAATTACCGACTGGGCGTTTTTGGTTTCTTTGTGCATCCGGAGCTGGCGAAAGAGTCGGGGCACAATGCGGCCGGAAATTATGGCTTTCTCGATCAGACGGCGGCTCTGCGGTGGGTGCATGAAAATATTGCGGCGTTTGGCGGCGATCCGGGAAATGTAACCATCTTCGGGGAAAGCGCGGGCTCGTTCTCGGTGAGTGCGCAGATGGCTTCGCCGCTGGCCAAGGGGCTGTTCCAGAAGGCGATTGGGGAGAGTGGTGGAGCGTTCTACAGTGCCGGCCTGACCTTTGATCCGCTGGCGGTGCGGGAAGAAAAAGATGTGAAGACGGTCAGCGCGAAAATGGGAGTCAGCTCGCTGGCCGAGTTGCGGGCGATCCCGGCGCAGAAACTGCTGGATGCGTTCGCGCCGCCACAGTCTCAGGGATTTGATTTCGGACCAAGCGTGGATGGATATTTTCTGCCGGAATCAGTGCCCGCTATTTTTGCGGCGGGAAAACAGAACGACGTGCCGCTGCTGGCGGGATGGAATCACGACGAAGGAAGTTTCGAGGTTGCGTTCAACCCGCAGAAGCCGACGGCTGACAGCCTGAAAGCTATGGGGCAAAGAGAATTTGGCGACAAAGCGGCGGAGTTTCTGCGGCTTTATCCTTCCGACACTCCCGAACAGACGCTGCGCTCCGCCGAGGATTTTGCGGGAGACCGTTTTATTGCTTTCTCGACTTGGGACTGGATGGAGTCGCAATCCAAGACCGGCAAGCAGCCGATCTATCGTTTCCGCTTCGATCTGGGGCCGCCGGCTGATCCGAAAGGGCCGCAGCTGGGGGCGTTTCACTCGGCGGAGATCGAGTATGTGTTTGGACAGCTCGATTCCAAAGCTGGGGTCACGTGGAGAGCGGAGGATCGTCAGCTCAGCGAACAGATGCAGAAATACTGGTCGAACTTTGCCCGCAGCGGCGATCCGAATGGTCCCGGATTGCCGAAGTGGCCGGTGTATTCGGCTGCGGAGGGATGGCCGGTGATGTTTCTGGACGCGCAGTCCGCGGCGCACAAGGATGAGTTGCGGCAGCGGTATTTGTTTTTGGCGGGGGCTTGGGCGAAGTAGGGAGAAAGATTTCAGAAACTCCTTGAGGCCGTTGGTGGCGAACGGGCGTACAGGGGACCTTCACTGCGCAGACCGACTCACTTCGTTCATCGGTCAGCTTCGATCAGGATGACAAAGCGTTTTGGCTGATGGCGATGACAGCACGTTTTGGCTGACGGCTGAGAGCTGACCGCTTACTTCGCAAACTCGCTTCTGTGGCGGCTGTAGAAGACATAGATGAGCAGGCCAAGGCCGAGCCAGATCACGAAGCGTAGCCAGGTGATCAGGGTGAGGCCGAGCATCAGGCCGCCGCACAGCAGCACGGAAATCAGTGGAAACCAGGGCACGAACGGGACTCGGAAGGCACGTTTACGGTCGGGTTGCCGGCGCCGGAGGATGATCACTCCCAGGGAAACCAGAACGAAGGCAAACAGAGTGCCGATGTTGGCGAGGTCGGCGGCATCGCCGATGTCTACCAGGCCTGCGGGAATGCCCACGGCGAAACAGGCGATCCAGGTGGACCAGTACGGAGTTTTAAATTTCGGGTGCACCGCGGAGAATAACTTTGGCAGCAGGCCGTCCCGGGACATGGCGTACCAGATGCGCGCCTGCCCGTACTGAAACACAAGCAAGGACGAGATCATGCCGGTTAGCGCTCCGATCACGATGACCGAGCGGAAGAACGGGTGCACGCCCAGATATTTCATGGCGTAGGCCACGGGAGCTTCGGCGGCGGCACCGGAGACGAAGGTTGTGTATTTCATCATGCCCAGCAGTACGACGGCGACGCCGATGTAGAGCACGGTGCACACCACTAGCGACATGATGATGCCGAAGGGCAAATCCTTTTGCGGGTTGCGGGATTCCTCGGCGGCGGTGGAGACGGAATCGAAACCGATGTAGGTAAAGAAAACGATGGCTCCTCCGGTGACGATTCCGGCGAAGCCCGAGGGCGCGAAGGGCACCCAGTTGGCGGGTTTCACCAGCATTCCGCCGACTACCAGGAAGGTCAGGATGGCGCCGATCTTGACCGTGACCATAATGTTGTTGGTCTCCGCCGACTCCTTCACTCCGCGCACCAGCAGCAGCGTGAGAAGGAAAACGATGAGGAAGCCGGGGAGATTGAAATAACTGCCCGTCCATTCTCCGCCGGCCCAGACCGGGCTGGCCCATCTGTCCGGCAGGTTGAGGCCGAACACCGCCAGTTGCGCTTTGATATAGCCGGCAAAGCCCACCGCGACCGCGACGTTCGAGACCACGTATTCGAGGATGAGGTCCCAGCCGATGATCCAGGCGAAAATTTCGCCGAGCGTGGCGTAGGAGTAGGTGTAGGCGCTGCCGGCGATGGGAATCATCGAAGCCAGTTCGGCGTAGCACAATCCGGCAAAGCTGCAGGCGATCGCTACCAAGAGGAATGAAATCGCAATCGATGGTCCGGCGGGTGGGCGGCCGTGCATGAGCGCCCCGGCGGTGCTGCCGGTGCGCACAAAATTGATGATTACATCGAGCGCCTGGGCATGCAGGAGGGACGGAGCCTGGAAGTATTCTCCGGCGGCGGCCGTCCCGGTCAGGATGAAAATACCTGAACCGATGATGGCGCCGATGCCCAGCGCGGTCAGCGACCAGGGGCCGAGCGATTTACTGAGCCGGTTCTCGGGGTTCTCGGAATCGGAGATCAGCTTGTCGATCGACTTGCAGCAAAAAACCTGTTTGTCGGAGGTACGGATGACGGCGACGCGTTCCGTGGGTTGTGACAAGCGGTTGTGGGCTCCTGGGTGCAGCTATCAGCTATCAGCCGTCAGCTCTCAGCATTTAGCTATTGGCACTTGGCATTTAGCAGTACCAGACTTTCGTCGAGAAATCAGGAGAGGCTAAATGCCAAGTGCTCAGTGCCAAATGCTGCTTTTACCGCTTCGCCTGGCCGCGGGCCAGTTTCTTGACCTTGGGCTTTTTCGATCCGCGAGCGTAGTCGCGGGGTTTGAGCGGATTTTCCGCCTTGCGTTTCTTGCGGGCGGTGCGTTTGGCTTTCTTTCGTTCTTCTTTGGTTAACTTCGCTGTGTTTGCCATGATTCCTTTTTGGATTGAGTAATTGTGTAATTGAGAAATTGAGTAATTGAAAAACTCGTGAGGCTGGCCTCGGGCAATTACTCAATTACTAAATTTCCCAATTACTCAATGGGCTTTACGCGCGCTCCAGCTGGGCGTATTTCTCTACCAGCTTCTTCAAGCCGAAGCGAGGAAATTGTACAGTAATCTTGGCTTCTTCGCCTTCTCCTTCACGCAGATAGACCGTGCCTTCGCCGTATTTGGGATGGCGAACCTTCTGGCCGGGACGGAATCCCCGCTTGCCGGTGGGCTCTTCGACGGGCGTTTTGGGGACGGAAAACTTCTTGCCGCGGCTGGCGAAGAACTCGGCGATGTTCTCGATGGAGTTGTAGGGGCGCGCGGGGGCGGTCGGCTTGGGGGCGCGGGCTATGGCTCGGGTGGCGTCTCCGCTGTGCCACGACACGCTTTGGTCTTCGTCTTCGTAGGAGTAGTGGGTGCTTTCGGCATAGGCGGGACTTCGCCCTGCTGGACGGGCGGAGGCTCCCATCCCCACACGAGCTTTGCTGGTTCCCAACTCTTCCAGGAGCGGAGCGGGGACTTCCTCC
>JBEKRY010000075.1:0-18200 GCA_049517555.1 Candidatus Sulfotelmatobacter sp.
GAAGATCTCGAAGGCGCGCTCCCCGAAGAACGAAAATTAGTAGCGCAGGCCAAGAAGCTGGGGCTATTCGCCTCTGGCGCAGCCACGCAGAAATACATGCAGGCAATTCAGGACCAGCAGGAAATCATGGGCGCAATTGCCGACATGACGATTGAAACTTATGCGATGGAATCAGCGGTCCTGCGCGCGCAAAAGATCGTCGAGGCCAAAGGCGAAGCCGGCGCGACTCTGCCGATTGCGATGACCCGCGTATATCTGTCGCAGGCTTTCGAGAAGATCGAGTCCGCCGCGAAGAAGGTGATCGCAGCCGTTGCCGACGGCGACATGCTGCGCACGCAGCTTGCCATCCTGCGCCGTCTGGCGAAATACGAGCCCTTCAACACCATCGAACTGAGACAGCAAATTGCGCAGCGAGTGATCGAGCGAGGCAAGTACACACTGGCGTAGGAACGAAGGCGAACCTGAACACACAGGACAAAGAGGGACTGCGAATCCTCCGTGTCCCCTGTGTCCTCTTTGGTTAATTTTGCTTCGCTCTGCGCACTCTTCTGATACAAATATCCCGATGAAAATCACAGCGCTGCACCTGATCGCCGCCATTGCGATCGCTCCAACCCTGGCAGCCCAGTCGACTCCAGCCACGCCACAAGATTCAGCCACATTCGACCCCGACGGCACTGCACACATCACGCGCGTCATTCCCATGCCGGCGGCCATCAGTCCAGAAGCGCAGAAGTGGCTCGAATCGCTTGCCCAGCAAAAAGTCGGACCGCCGGAGTCACTCGCCGAGCGCCGCACCCATACCGATGCCTGGCGCAAAACCGACTCCGCCGAAGCGCGCAAACTCTATCCCGTCAACGTCGAAGAGTCCACAACCGCGGGGGTTCGCACCGACATCATCACGCCGCTGTCAATCCCCGCAAGCAATCGTGTGCTAATCAACCTGCACGGCGGAGGATTCAATTCCGACTCCGGCTCGTTGATCGAGGGCATCCCGATCGCGAACCTGGCGAAAATCAAAGTCGTTTCCGTTTACTACCGGCTCGCCCCGGAGAATCCCTTTCCAGCCGCCGTAGACGATGTAGTCGCGGTCTATAAGGAACTGCTGAAGACGTACCCGCCGCGCAGCATTGGAATCTTCGGCACGTCGGCGGGAGCGATTCTCACCTGCGAAGTGGCCGCCCGTCTCAAGCAACTCGGACTACCGCTGCCCGCCGCGCTCGGCATCTTCTCCGGCCTCGCGGACTTCAGCCGGGTCGGCGACAGCCGGCAACTGTTCACGCTCAATGGCTTTCCCGGACGCCTCGAGCCGATCGACGCCAACCACTTGCCGAGTGATCAATATGTCGGCAAGATCGACCGCAAGGATCCAGTGCTGTCGCCCATTTTTTCCGACCTGCACGGCATGCCGCCCACCCTGCTGGTCACCAGTACACGCGACATCCTGTTGAGCGACACTACGACGCTTCATCGCGCTCTGCTGCGCGCCGGAGACGATGCGCAGCTGGTCGTCTTTGAAGCGCTGCCTCACGCTTTCTGGTACCACTTCCAGTTGCCGGAGACGCAAGAAGCGCTCGAACTTATGGCGAAATTCTTCGACGAGAAACTGGCGCGGTAGAATTTTCCCTTCTATGACGCGAACCCACACGGAGAACCAATGACCCGAAGGCATCTTCAGTTTTCTGTTCTGCACATCGCAGCTGTCCTGACGGCGCTGGTCGCCGTCGCCATCCCTGCCCGCGCCGACGCCACTCTGCCCGCGCTGCTCGCCGATCACATGGTGATGCAGCGTGGCCTTCCGGTTCATGTATGGGGCATGGCCGCGCCGCAAGAGGCGGTCTCCGTGGCTTTCCGCGGTGAGACCAAGTCGACGACCGCCGACGACGAGGGCCGCTGGAGCGTTTATCTTTCTCCCGGCGAAGCTGGCGGGCCCTTTCAGTTGACGGTCAAGGCAACAAACACGCTTGTGGTCAACGACATTCTTGTCGGTGACGTCTGGGTCGCGTCCGGCCAGTCAAACATGGAATTTCCCATGACTGAATTGGCCAACGCCCAGACTGAAATCGCAGCCGCGCAATATCCCAAGATTCGTCTTTTCATGGTCAAGCACAAACCCGCGGACTATCCGCTGGAAGATGTCGAGTCGAAAGGCTGGGCCGCGTGCACTCCGGAAACTGTGGCGACCACTTCCGCCGTTGCGTATTTTTTCGCGCGCCATCTCCAGCAAAAGCTTGGCGTCCCGATCGGACTGGTCGAGTCGTTCTGGGGAGGCACCGCGGCCGAATCGTGGACCAGCCTTCACTCACTCTCCGCCGACGCCGCGCTCATGCCGGTCTTCGCGGAACGCGCGAAAACCGTCGCGACCGAATCCACAACAGTTTTGCAACAGCAACGGGAGGAACGCGAATATCAGCAGGCTGTGGCGCAAGCCCAGGCCGATGGCAAGCCGCTACCCTGGCGGAAGTGGCATCCGGATTTCGCGGCATGGGCTCCGTCAGCGCTCTTCAACGGCATGATCGCGCCGCTGACGCCGTTCGCCATTCGCGGCGTCATCTGGTATCAGGGCGAGGCCAACTCCGGCTCTCGCGCCTCGCTCTACGCCCGCCTTTTTCAAACCATGATTCGCGACTGGCGCAACGCCTGGGGCGAGGGAGATTTTCCATTCCTCTTCGTGCAGATCGCCAACTGGAACACTTCGCCTGAGGCTCTTTGGCCGGAGGTTCGCGACGCGCAGCGTCAGGCGCTCGTGCTAAAGAATACGGGCATGGCCGTCACCATCGACGGCAACGAGCCAGACAACCTTCATCCCAAGAACAAGCAGGACGTCGGTCTTCGTCTCGCGCTGGCGGCGCGCGCGATTTCCTACGGGGAAAAAATCGAGTGGTCCGGACCGTTGTACCGGCAAATCACGCAGGAAGATCATGCATTGCGCGTGTGGTTCGATCATGCCGGCGGATTGATGGCCAAGGGCGCGGCAGTTACCGGCGCTGCTACCGGCGCTGCAACCGGCGAAGTGACCGGCTTTGAAGTCGCTGGCGCGGATGGAAAGTACTCCGCGGCCCAAGCCAGGATCGAGGGCGAATCCGTCGTCGTATCCAGCCTGGATGTACCGAAACCGGTGTCAGTGCGCTACGGATGGGCTGCCAGTCCAAACTGCAATCTCTTCAATAAAGAAGGCCTGCCCGCCTCGCCATTTCAGGCGCCGGAATAAATCCCGAGCGACGAAATTATTTGCCCTGGCCCGCAATCGGATATCCCTGCCAAACATATTCCAGAGCCTCGGGTAGAGTTTGTTGTTTCACGGCATGGTCGACGTGCCCCGCATTGCGCGCAAACACGAACTGATAGTGGTAGCCCTTGTCGGCCAGCACTCTCGCCATATTTTCATTGGCAAGAACCCAGTCGTGCAGGTTGTCGCGCATGACATTCGGATTGAACAGGTCCCGGTCGCCAACCTCCATCCAGATGCGCAGCGGCTTCGCCGGCGTGTTGGGGATGAGGTGTTCATGGAACTCCCACGCTCCATGCGGCGTTTGCGAGTTCGGTGGCCACTGCTGGTTCACGTAGGTGCCCGAGTAGGTGAGAACGCGGTGGTAGAGCTCTGGGTGATACCACGCCATGATCAACGCGCACGACCCGCCGGAGCTTCCGCCCGTCGTCGCCCGGCCGTCGGGATCCTTGGTCAGTTTCACATTGGCTTGCTTCTCCACCTGCGGCAGCACTTCTTTCTCAACAAACTCAGCGTACAACCCCGACATCGTGTCATATTCGAGCCCGCGTTCGCTGCCCTGCGCGTCGCCGGAACCGTTGCCCATGGAAATGGCAATCATCACCGGCACGCGATGCTCGGCAATTAAATTGTCCAGAACTGTGAACAACAAAGTGTCAGGCCCATCCGCTCCGACAATAAACGGCGCGATCGTGCCCGCGACGTATTGTTTTGGGACGTAAACCGCCACGCGGCGAGTGTAAGGCGCAGGGTGGCTGGTGGTAATGATTAGCTTGGCGGGGTCGGCGGGATCTGGCGTTCCGAAAGTTCCGGCGTCCCGCGCAATGCCCGGATAGATTTTGCTGTCGGCCGAATTCATCGTGAAATTGTAGACAGTTCCCTGAGGCACACCTTGCTGCACGGTCGACTCGGGCGCGGGATTGTGGGTGGGGCCGAGGATGAAGTTTCCATTAGTGTTTGCGGGAGCGTTGGCGCCGTCAGGTAAGTCTTTGGCCATCACATATCCGGGCGTATTCGGATCGCGGGTCGGAGGCGCCGGGCGCGCTGCAGGAGATTGGCCCGTTGCCGGAGCTTGACTCATCGCCAGGAGGCCACAAGTACAAGCGATCAACGTTACGAACATTAAGACTCGAGGCCTGCACATGACGGCTCCTCCATGGGATCGGGGCCAACTCCGAATAAGGTCGCCGGGACATTGTAGGTCAGGCATTGAGGTCACGCATTGCAAGTCAAGCCTTGCGAGCAAGACATTGTAAATCGATCTTCTACCAATCTCCCGGCACTTCTGGTAAAAACGTCTGCATGAAAATGAGTCGCACGATTCTTACACTGTCCTGCGTTTTGCTTTTCATTTCCGGCTTGCGCGCGCAAGAGAAGATTCCGCTATCCGCCAACCTGGCGCTGACGCCGCCCATGGGCTGGAACTCGTGGAACAAGTTCCAATGCAACGTCAGCGAAGACATGATCAAGAGCATGGCCGACGCGGTGGTCAAATCGGGCATGAAAGACGCGGGCTACGTCTACGTCAACATCGACGACTGCTGGCAGGTGAGCCGCGACGCCAATGCCAACATCGTCGCCGATCCGCAACGTTTTCCGCATGGCATGAAAGCGGTCGGCGACTACATTCATTCGCTCGGACTGAAGTTCGGTGTCTATTCCGACGCCGGATCGAAGACCTGCGCTGGCCGTCCCGGCGGCCTGGGCCACGAATATCAGGACGCCGTGCAATACGCCGCCTGGGGCGTCGACTATCTGAAATACGACTGGTGCAGCACCGCCGCCACGCAGGATGCGAAAGCCTCGTACGCCAACATCCGCGCGGCTCTCGACGCTTCCGGCCGCCCCATCGTGTTGAGCATCTGCGAGTGGGGCACCGCCAAGCCGTGGCTCTGGGGCAAGGAAGTTGGCGGGAACCTGTGGCGCAGTACGGGCGACATCCAGGATCGCTGGGGCGGCCAACAGAAATGGCCGGATGGCAATTGTTGCTCGAACGGAGTGATGGGCATCATCGATCAACAAGTCGGCTTGCAGTCGTATGCCGGACCGGGGCACTGGAACGATCCTGACATGCTCGAAGTCGGCAACGGCGGTATGTCGGACGTTGAGTACCGCTCGCATTTCAGTCTGTGGGCGCTTCTGGCCGCGCCGCTGATCGCCGGCAATGACCTGCGCACCATGCGGCCGGAGATTCACGACATTCTCACCAACAAGGAAGTGATCGCCGTCGATCAGGATGCGCTCGGGCGCGAAGGCGAGCGCGTCGCAAAAAATGGCGACCTGGAAGTTTGGGCGAAGCAGCTAAAAGATGGAAGCCGCGCGGTCATCCTGCTGAATCGGGGCGGGACCGAACAGCAGATCACGGCGAACTGGGAGGATCTCGGTTATCCCAGCACCGTCAGCGCTTCGGTGCGCGACCTCTGGCAGCACAAGGATATGGGAAAGTTCACGGGGAAATTCTCGGCGACGGTGGCATCACACGGCGTGGTGATGGTCGCGGTGAAACCCTAGAGGGCGCGGGCCCACGGCGCTTGCGAGGATGGTAGGGGTCCTTCGACTTCGAGGCGGCTTTAGTTCTTCGGAAAGCCGCCTCTGCGCCCAGGATGACAATTCCCCTGCTTTAGTTCTTCGGGAAGTTAGGATCGGCTTTTACTTCTTCGATCTGTTCGGTGTGGCGGGCGCTGTGCGCCGAGATCAGCAACAGCCACTGGTACCCATCCAGAGTTCCGAAAGCCTGATGATCGTAAAAGTGATCCCGCAGGTCGTCATTCGTGGTCCGAACATAGTCCATCGTCGTCTTACGGCTGTCTTCAAACGCCTTCGTCAACTCTGCCTCTGTGGCCCAACGTCCCGTGGGGCGCAGTATCTCGGGTGCCTGCGCTTTGTGACTGCGGTCCGGCATTCTCTCGAGAATCGTTTGATCTTTGCCCTTCACTTGCTCGCGCTTCTCGGGAGCCGCTGGAGACTGCATGATCCTGTGTTGTATGAGGCCAAGAATGGTCGACTCCGCCACCGCGATGTGCTCGGATACCTCCGCTACCGACCAACGATCGGGCGCAGGTTTGAATGTCCACTGCTTTTCCGAAAGGCCCGCAATCGACTTGAGAAAATTGTCGCGCGTGGTTTGCAACTGCTGCAGGGCGAATTCGCGCTCCTGCGCAGTCAGCGGGGTTGCGGCTGTGGGCGGGGTCTGGGGTACGCTCTGACCAATCGCAGAAGCAACGGTCAAGGAATACATTGCAACCGCCAGAATCAGTGCAATCTTCTTCACTTGCATGTGCATCCTCCTGGGAGATTTGTACACAGATGTTGTCTGCGTGGCCAACGGCGCAAGAATCCCTCAACGCTTATTCTTCAGCTCTTCCATCACGCTCTGGATCAGCTCTTTGGCATCGGTCAGGCTCTTCATGATGATCTGAATATCCATCACGGGCTTGCCCGGCCAGCGCTGGCTCTGGCAATAGACGCCGTGCTGCCCGACCAGCGCCATCGCGTCGGTGATGGTGTCCAGGGTGACGGCGAGACGCCCGCGGGGCACGCCCATCATGGTCTCGTAGTGTTCCAGTTCTTCCTGCTTTTCTTCGAATACCGCCATGCCAAGATTGTAACTGCGGCGGCGCGGGGAGCATAATGAGTCGGCTGACATAATCCCTTCTCAACCGTCAAACACCTTTAACAATACCGCAACTCAAAGGAGAGACCATGCAAAAACGATTCGCCCTTCTCGTATTCACTATCTTCACTCTAACCCTGTTCGCTTCGGCGCAGGCCAGTCCTCCGGCTTCGGCGTCGTGCGATCTCGGCATGGGCAAGACCATCAAGACAGACTACTCCAGCCCGCGCATGAAAGGCCGCAAGATTTACGGCGGTCTCGTGCCCTTCGGCGAAGTCTGGCGCACCGGGGCCAATTCCGCGACAACATTCGTGACCAGCGCCGACGTAACTGTGGGCGGCAAGACCGTGCCCGCCGGCAGTTACACCCTGTTCACCGTCCCCACGGCCGGCAAGTGGACGCTGATCATCAACAAGAAGACCGGCGAATGGGGAATCCCGTACAAGTACGAGAGCGACGAACTGGCGCGCGTGGACATGAAAATTTCGACGCTGCCTTCGCCCTTAGAGAACTTCACCATCTCCTACGCCAAGTCCGGCAGCAGCTGCACTCTGCAGGTCGACTGGGAGACGACACGCGCGTCGGTGAATATCAGCGCGAAATAGCGTGATCATCTGCGACAGACTTAACGACGGGCCTTGCGCCAGCAGGGCCCGAGCTCTTATTTCTTCTGCTGCCGCAGCATATCTTCCGCTTGCCGCGCCTCCGCAAAATCAGGAGAGATTTTGAGCGCTTGCTGGTAAGCATCGAGTGCCTCGGGCACATGCCCCGCCTGCGCCAAAGTGCGGCCAAGTTCGAAATATCCCCGGGCGCTCGGCTGCAATTCCACCGAGCGCGATAAATCGCTGATCGCTTCCTCGAGTTTGCCTTGCTTCTGCGCCAGCAGGCCGAGTCCGAACCAGGCATGAAATTGGTTGGGATTGAAGCGCAACGACTGGTCAAAACTCGTATGCGCAGATTCGTCTTCTCCCAAGACGCGCTGGGCCACGCCCAGGTTCGCGTAGGTCTCGGCCAACAGACCGGGATCAGAAGTCAGATCGATCGCCGCCTCATACTGAGCGACCGCCTCGTGCAACTCGTTGTGATTCTGAAAGTAGATTCCGAGATTGCTGCGGCTCATCGGATCACGCGGATTGATCCGCGCCGCAGCTTCGAAGTGAGGATGCGCGTCCTCCTCTCGACCCTCCAGAATCAGCGCGCCACCCAGGTTATTTTCGGCCACAAAATTATTTTCGGTGACCGCGAGCGTGTGCGACCACAATTCCTCGTTGCTCTGCCAGTATCCAATCTGGCGATGGGTTACGAGCGCGAGCGCGACTAGGACGACTGCGGCGGGAACCACGGTCCAAGAGCCTACCCGCTTTTCTTCCGCCCAATCGGCGACGCCAAACGCAATCATCACGAAAATTCCGATCAGTGGAAGATAAGCGTAACGGTCAGCCATGGCGGCTTCGCCCACCTGCACCAGTCCGATCACCGGCACCAGCGTCCCCAGAAACCACAACCAGCCGACGATCAAATACCGGCGCGCACGAAACCGCCACGCAAAAACTGTGATGGTGAGCAGAACCAGAGCTCCCACCAGCACTTGCCATGCCGCCAGCGAATCTCCCGGATGCGGGTATAAAGGAGCCAGTCGCGCCGGCCAGACCATCTTCCACAAGTACATCGCGTAGGCGTAGATTGCAGTTGCGATGCGCGCTCCAAGGGAAACTTCGGCGGTGGTCCGTACCGCTCCCCCAGCCCGCTGCGCATGCATCGTGATGACCGCGCTCGCGGCAGACAAGGCCAGCAACGGAATTTTCTCAAAGGCGAGTTGCCGCCAGGAAAACTTGGCCTGAGTTTTGTCCGCGACCGCACCCGCTGCGCGCACGCGCCCCAGCGGCCAGTAATCAAGCAGTAGCAGAACTAACGGAAACGTGATCACCATCGGCTTCGACGCAAGCCCCGCGGCGAACAGAGCAGCCACCGCCAAATAGCGCTTCCAGCCTGGCTTTCGCGCATACCATCCATAGGCCCAGAGTGCGAGAAAAAAGAACATCGTGCACAGCACATTCTTTCGTTCCGCTACCCACGCCACTGACTCGACGTTAATAGAGTGCAGCGCGAACAACGCCGCCACAAACACGCTCGGACCCAGCCGCCCCGTAGCCCACATCAGCAACAGAAACAGCAGAATTACATTCACCGCATGCAGCAGAACGCTCGAGAAATGGTGGCCGACGGGATTCAATCCATACAGCGAGCAATCGAGAGCGTGCGACATCCAGGTCAGCGGATGCCAGTTGGCTTGTTCGGTAGAAGTCAGCGACCAGACGACAGTGTCCGCCGTCAGCCCCTGCCGCACGTGCGGATTATTGACGACATAGCGGTCATCATCATAGTTCGCAAACGGATGTCGATTGACCGGGTTATAGAGCGCCAGCGTGACCACCGCCAGGAGCAAACACACAATGGGATTCCGCTTCTCGGGAGACGCGAACATGCCCGCCGATTCCTTCGCGGGCGGAGTTTTCTTTGTGGAAGGCAATATCAGGATTTAACCACAGAGGACACGGAGGAACACAGGGGAGGAAACACGGAAGGCACGGGTGACGCGATTGCTGATTGTTGATTTCTGATTGTTGATTGAAAACCCTCGCGGGCAGGCTCGCTGGGCCCCAATCAGCAATCAGCAATCAACAATCAGTAATCACTAGCTGGCGGGCTTCCAGCGCAGCACGGGTTTCCTTGCCGCGGCGGTCTCGTCCAGCCGCGAAACTCGGGTCGAGTGCGGGGCATCGAGCACGGTCTGCGGATCTTCTTCGACTTCCTCCGCGATCGACTTCATCGCCTCAATAAACAAATCCATCTCCTCGACCGACTCGCTCTCTGTCGGTTCGATCATGAGCGCGCCCGGCACAATCAGCGGAAACGCCGTCGTATACGGATGAAATCCGTAATCGATCAGGCGCTTCGCAATATCCATGGTGCGCACGCCCTTTTTCAACTGCAGCTTGTCACTGAAAACAACCTCATGCATGGTCGGCGTGGAATAGGGCAGGTCGTATGTCCCTTCCAGACCTTTGCGGATGTAATTGGCGTTGAGCACGGCGTCTTCGGTCGTCTGCCGTAAGCCGTCCGGGCCGTTCGCCTGAATGTAAGCCAGCGCTCGTACAAACATTCCGAAGTTGCCGTAGAAGGCACGCACCCGCCCCACCGACTGTGGACGGTTGTAGTCAAACGCCAGCGTACCATCCGCTTTCGAGACCACCACGGGCGTCGGCAAGAATGGTTCAAGGGATTTCTTGATCGCCACCGGCCCAGACCCCGGACCGCCTCCGCCGTGCGGCGTCGAAAAAGTCTTGTGCAGGTTCAGGTGCATTACGTCGACTCCGAAATCGCCAGGGCGCACCTTGCCGACCAGCGCGTTCATATTGGCGCCGTCCATGTAAAGCAGTCCGCCCTTGGCGTGCAGAATGTCGGCGATCTTGTGAATGTCCTGCTCAAACACGCCCAGCGTGTTGGGATTCGTGAGCATGAGCGCGGCCACGTCTTCGTTCATCTGCGCCGCAAGCGCTGCAATGTCAACCATGCCCCGCGAGTCCGATTTCAGATTCTCAACCGCATAGTTCACCATCGCGGCGGTCGCCGGATTCGTTCCATGGGCAGAGTCGGGAATCAGAATTTTCTTGCGCGCATTCCCCTTCGACTGGTGATACGCCCGAACCATCAGCAGCCCGGTCATCTCGCCATGTGCGCCGGCCGCGGGTTGCAGCGTGATTGCGTCCATCCCGGTGATTTCGATCAGTTGCTCGCTCAGCGTCTTGATGATGTGCAGCGCGCCCTGGGAAATCTTCTCGGGCTGGTACGGATGTCCGTTCGCGATGCCCTCCACCCGCGCTACCGCCTCGTTCACCCGCGGGTTGTACTTCATCGTGCACGACCCCAGCGGATACATGCCCAGATCGATGGCATAGTTCCACGTCGACATGCGCGTGAAGTGGCGAATGATCTCGATCTCACTCACCTCGGGCATGTTGCCCAGATCTTTTCTCTCGGACACGCCAAGCAGCGCAGCCGAGTCGACTTCCGGAACGTCGAGCGGCGGTAACTTCCAGGCCGCCTTCCCTGCCGACGACTTCTCGAAAATCAATCCCTCATTCTGGTTGACCTGGATGGACGCTTTGGGAGTTGCGTGCTTCATGTTTACTTGGATCCTAAGTTAGTTGATTCCGCGTTGCCGCACCCAATCTAAGCTGCTGCCAGTTCCCCGACATTCGGGACACATCCCGCTCCCCGAACAGTTTCGACATTTCGGCTCGCTATCATTTAGATGGACGTTAGTGCCCGTTCCGAAGCACTGGGCACACTTTCCCTCTCCGTTACATGCGGGACACGCGTACCCTGCCGTCACCGAGCGACCTCTTCTTCCGCTGGCACTTCGGCCCTGATCCTCACCAAACGCTCGCTCTCGGCAACAAGCCCCGCGGCCGTATCGATCGCGCTGCGTGTCGTGAGCTCCGTACAGCACCACAACGCCGCATTCCCCAACTCGGGATAAAACTTCTTCAGCGGCAACCCGCCAACCATCTTGTGTCCCAGCAGCCGGCTGTTGATCGCATAAGGATCTTCGCTGGTCTGTACGACAAACTCGTTGAAGCGTGGCGTGCCGTCGAACAAAACCTTGCCATGCTTCGCAAACTCAGCCGCGGCATAGGCCGTCTTCGCCAGATTCTGCTTGGCCAATTCCTTCAGCCCAACTTTGCCGTAAACCGTCATGAAGATGTTGACCATCAGCGCAACCAGTGCCTGATTGGTGCAGATATTCGAAGTCGCCTTCTCGCGCCGGATGTGCTGCTCGCGCGTCGCCAGGGTTAAAACGAACCCGCGCCGGCCCTGCTTGTCGACGGTCTGGCCGACCAGACGCCCCGGCATTTGCCGCACATATTTTTCGCGTGTGGCAATGACGCCGCAGTACGGACCGCCGAATCCAAGCGGCACGCCGAACGATTGCGCCTCCATGGCGATCACGTCCGCCTCGCGCGGAGGTTCCACGATCCCGAGCGAAACGGCTTCAGCGATCGAGACCACCAGCATCGCTCCGTGCCGGTGCGCGATCTCGGCAACCGCCGCAACGTCTTCGATCGTGCCAAAGAAGTTCGGCGACTGAATCAAGACGCAAGCCGTCTCCGGCGTGATCGATTTCTCGATCTCTTTCAAATTCAACCGGCCATCGTCGTTGAAACCCGCGACCGACAACGGCATGCCCTGATGCGTCGCATAAGTCGCGAGCACCTCGCGATACTCCGGATGCAGACTGCGCGCCACCACCACCGACCGCCGGCCAGTCAACCGGACGGCCATCATCACCGCCTCGGCCGCGGCCGTAGAACCGTCATACATCGACGCGTTCGCGACTTCCATGCCGGTGAGTTCGCAGATCATGGTCTGAAATTCGAAAATCGACTGCAACGTGCCCTGCGAAATCTCCGCCTGATACGGCGTGTAAGCGGTGAGAAATTCGCCGCGCGAAATCAGCGAATCGATAATCACCGGCCGGTAATGCGCATACGCGCCAGCACCCAGAAAGCTGGTATAACCCTCGCCATTCTCCCGCGAACGCTGCCGGAAGAAGTCGACGATTTCCGACTCCGCCATCTGCCGTGGAATGTTGAGGTCGCGAGTCAGCCGGTACTCGCCCGGAATCGGCGCAAACAGTTCGTCGACCGAGCGCAGCCCAATCGTCTTTAACATGGCTTCGCGGTCGGCGGGAGACTTCGGTAAATAGCGCATAGGAAGTTCTTTAGATGTGCCTCGGGATCATTTGGATTGAGGCGTTCCAGGCTTCGTCTGAATCCGGCTCCCGATTCATCGATTAATGTCCCGCTTCTTCCGCCACGAATTTCTCGTAATCGGCCGCGGACAGCAGTCCATCCAGCTCGCCCGGATTCTTCAGCGTAAGCTTCACCATCCACGAACCATGCGCGTCGGTATTCACTTTCTCCGGCGAGGTGGCCAAGTCAGCGTTGACCTCGGTCACCGTGCCCGACGCGGGAGCGAACAGGTCCGACACGGCTTTCACCGACTCCACCGTGCCAAACGTCTTGCCGGCGGTGAGTTCGGCGCCGACCTTGGGAGTCTCGACGAACACAATATCCCCCAGCGACTGCTGCGCATAGTCGGTAATGCCAATCGTGGCGGAGTTTCCGTTCACCTGAATCCACTCGTGCTCTTTGGTGTATTTACGATCTGTAGGGTAAGGCATAAAAGCTTCTAGCTCCTAGCTGCTAGCTTCTAGCGAATCCTCTGTGTCCTCTGTGGTTAAGACGTTTTCTTGGGCCGCCGATAGAACGGAATAGGCACTACCACCGCGCCCACGCCCTGACCCCGAATCTCCACTTTCACTCCCGCCCCCACCGCCGCGAACTCCGGCGGCACATAGGCCAGCGCAATATTCTTCTTCAAAAACGGCGCGGGCGATCCGCTCGTAACATATCCAATCTCACGTCCGCCGCCATCCAACACTTTGTAGCCATCGCGGGCAATGCCCCGCTCTGTCATCTCCAGGCCCACCAAAGTTCGCTTCACGCCTGCAACCTTGGCCTTCTCCAGCGCGGACCGGCCAATGAACTCCGGCTTCTCCATCTTGCAGAAGCGGTCCAGCCCAGCTTCCCAGACGTTAATCGTATCGGAAATCTCGTGCCCGTAGAGCGAAAGCGCGCCCTCGAGCCGCAACGTGTTGCGCGCCCCCAGCCCGCAGGGCACGCAGCCAAACTCCTTGCCCGCAGCCAGAATCTCGTACCACACCCGCGCGCTGGTCGGCTCGTCGGCGGGGATGTAAATCTCAAAACCGTCTTCCGCCGTGTAGCCCGTGCGCCCCATCAGAATATCGTTCAGCCCGCACAGCCGGCCACGTGTGACCCAGTAAAACCTTACCGCGCTCAGGTTGGCATCGGTGAGCTTCTGCAGCAGATCCACCGCCTTCGGCCCCTGAATCGCAATCTGGGTGAAGTCGTCGGAAAGATTCTCGACGATGCAATCGAACTGCCGGGTATTGTCACGCACCCAGCTGAAATCTTTCTCGCGCGTCCCCGCATTGATGACGAGAAGATATTCGTCCTCGGCGAGGCGATGTACGATCACGTCATCGACAAACGTCCCTTGGGGATAAAGCAGCGCGGAATACTGCGCCTGCCCGACAGCCAGCCGCGAAGCATCATTCATGGAAATATGCTGCACCGCAGCCAGCGCCCCCGGCCCGGCCAGCCGAATGTCGCCCATGTGGCTGACGTCGAAAATCCCGACGCCGGTGCGCACCGCCATGTGCTCGTTGATGATCCCGCAGCCGATCGCGGCGGGATACTCAACCGGCATGTCCCACCCGTTAAACTCCACCATCTTCGCGCCCATCTGGCGATGGACAGCGTTCAGCGCAGTTTTCCGGACGGTGGGTGTGATACCGGTGGGCGTCGTCTCAACCGAAGACAATAGAGACCTCAATCAGCGGGCGGCCGCCGGAGTGGGTGTAACCATTTACCTTATCACGCGGTTTTTCAGCGGGTCAAACCGGAGAGATTTAACCACAGAGGACACTGAGGGTTAAAGATTTTGACCTACCGCCCGAACTGCACCGTAACTCGCGCCCCGGCCACCACGTGCGTTCCGGCCACAGGAGACTGCTGGCGGGCGAGGCCACTGCCAACGGCGTCGAGCTCGAGCCCGGCGTCCTGGGCGGCTTCGACGGCACTGCGTACCGTCTTCCCCACGAATGACGGCACTTCGATTCCGCCCTGCTCCACCTCCAGCACTACCGTTCCGGTGGACGGCAATTTTTCGGGTGCAGCCGCGTCCGCATCCGCAGCATTTGGAACTTGCTTGCCGCTCGATCTCGGGATCGCGTTTGGCGAAACCGGCTCGCGCATTGACGCCTGCACGACGGCACCGTCGGCGGTCGCAGTGGCAGGCGAAGTCCGGGCAGGTTTTCCGCCGTTTCCGGCCGTCGCGGACGAGGACGCTCGCGCTCCGCTTTGCGGCTGCGCAGGGTCAGACGTATCGCCGCTCACTTCCGCGGTCTCCAGCGGCTCGCCGGGATGATCCGGCGTCCCTTCCTCCAGATCGTTGTCGTTCGTCTTCGACTTGGCCAGCAACAACTGATGCTTCGGCGACAGCGGCAGATCGTGGGGTACATGCAAATATTCAAGCACCTGTTGGGAAATTCGTTTGAACACCGGCGCCGCAACCTGACCGCCCTGATGCAGTCCAACGGCCGAGTCGAGAATCACCGCAACGACGATCTGCGGATCGTTCACGGGCGCGAATCCCGCGAACGAACCAATATATTTCGTCTTCGAATAAGCGCCCGTCGCCGGATCAACTTTTTGTCCTGTCCCGGTCTTCCCTGCCGACGTGTAGCCTTCGAGAATTGCCTTGCGGCCGGTGCCTTCGAGCACAACCTTCTGCATCATCGAGCGCATCTCGGCCGCCGTGTACGAAGAAATCACTCGATGCGACGCTCCGGGATGAAACGCCACCGTCTGCAGCGGAGTCTGCGGCGTCGCCGTTCCGGCCACGATGCGCGGCGCAACCCACACCCCGTCATTCGCAAAAGTCGAAATCAGGCTGGTCAACTGGATCGGCGAAATGCCGATCTCCTGCCCCATCGAAATCGCCGCGATCGAAACTTTCGACCAGCGGCTCACCGGCTTGGTCATTCCACGCGTTTCGCCGGGCAACTCAATTCCCGTCTGCTGCCCGAATCCAAACGCGCGAATGTATTTGTAGAAGCGCTCGTCGCCCAGCCGCAGCGCAATCTTGATCGACCCCACATCGCTCGATTCCGCCAGCACGCCCCACACCGGCAACAATCCGTGCGGCTTCGAATCGCGAATGCGCATGCCGTTGTACACGATCGATCCCATCTGGCAGTCGAACACTTCATCCGGATTCGTCACTTTTTCTTCCAGCGCCGCCGAAATTGTCACCAGTTTGAATGTCGATCCCGGCTCATACGCATAACTCACCGCGCGGTTGGTCAGCGCGCCGGGCGTGATCTGCTTGCGCAGATTCGGATTAAACGTCGGCCGGTTGGCCAGCGCCAGAATCTCTCCGGTATGCGGGTTCTCGACAATCACCGTGCCTGCGATCGCCTGCGTATCATGAATCGCCTGATCGAGTTCTTTCTCGGCAACATACTGAATATTCTTGTCGACGGTCAGAACAAGATTGTCACCCGGGTCGGGCTGCGTCTCAACATCGGCGAACCATTGCCGCCGCGCGTCGACCGAGATAAACATTTTCCCCGGCCGCCCGCTGAGCTGATCGTCGAACTCGTGCTCGATGCCGCTCTGCCCGGAATCTTCCATCCCCACCGAACCCAGCACCTGCGCCGCCAGATCGCGCGCGGGATAAAACCGCTTCGGCTCTTTCTGGAAGTGAATCCCTTGCAGCTTCAGAGAATTGATGCGCTCAATGGTCTCGTCGTCGGCCTTGCGCGCCACCCAGCAGAAAGTTTTATGCGCGCGGCAGTCAGCGAGCACAACGTTATAGTCGTCGCCCGTGATGCGTGTGATGAGAGAAACCGCGGTGGGAAGATCTTTAACTTCGGAAGGCACGGCGAACGCCGAATCGACCAGCACCGACATCGCCAGTTCATGGCCGGCGCGATCGTAGATAACTCCGCGCTTCGCTGCCAGCGGAATCGCCCGCTGCTGCTGATGTCCCGCCTGCTTGACGAACCTGCCGTAGCTGAAAATCTGGAGATAGACGAGCCGCCCGCAGATGGCCACACACCACAGCAAGAGCATGGCTCCGAGAAAGTAGAGCCGGGAGTTCTTGCCGGGATGGGGATTATTCGCCATGCAGAATTCGTGGTTCGTAGTCTCTCCGCTCTGTCATCCTGAGCGGAGCCTGTCGATGAGCGCAGCGAATCGGCATGCGCAGTCGAAGGACCCCATGCCGGCTTGCAGCATCCGCGGCCTCGCGAGGAGTTCCCATCACTGCCCTCAGACAAACATGGCGGCCTGATGAAGGCCGCCACCGAAAACGCAGCCGAGCTTCGCTCGGCGGGCGGACCAATGCGTCCGCCGCTACGCAAGCCCTACTGCCCCGGCATCTCCACCACCGGCTCCGCGCTCGCCATGACCGGACCTTGCCCTCCACCATCCGCTGCCCCAACATCCATGCGGATCACCTGTCCCGGCTCCGGCGGTACCAATCCCATACGCCGCGCCAGCAAATCAATCCGCTCCGGATCGCGCAACGACGCGTCTTCCAGGCGCAGCGCGTGATTCATCTCAGTGCGCTCGCTCAATTCGCGTTTGGCCGACTCGATCTGGTAGCCGTACTCGATCGCCTTGAAATGCTGCCAGGCATACGTAAAGACCAGCAGGAACAGGCAAGCCAGCGCGGTGCCAAACTGTTTCATCTCCCGGTTACGCCGCGGATCTTCCACCTTCACCAGACGGGAATTGTCGATCGCCTTGGAAAAATAAATCTCGGGCGTACCAGTCCAAAACGAACGACGCTCTGCCGCTGGACCTGCAACCAGTCCCGCACTGCGAATTGTTGCCGCCGCTGCCGCCATGTTATGCCGCCCCCATGAAAATCTGGTCGCCTTGTACAAACGGAATCTGCATGGCAACAATCGCGTGCAACTCCCGATCGTCGGCGATCTGTCGCCACTCCGCCTTTTCTTCCACCCGCTCCACCGTCGCCATCAACTCGCTGATCAATGTGCCCGTGTGCATGTCCCGCTACCTCAAATATTGGATTCCTACCACGGAACCCATTCCCATCCCGCCCCAGCGGATCGTCATTTAGAATCTGCGATCCACCTTTCCCTGATCTCTAAGCCCCGGCACGCCATTACAGCTATGCCGGGAACTCCGGCAGGTTTTCCGGAGCCAAACTTTAAAGTCCCAAAGTTTAAAGCTCTAAACTTTAAAGCCCTAAACTTTTTCCGCCGCCCGCAATTTCGCACTGCGCGCCCGCGGATTGCGATCACTCTCCAATTCAGTTGCCGTCACCGGTTTTTTGGTTAGCACACTGAAGTAACCCTTTTGAGCCCCCTCGCGAAACGCATCCTTCACGATGCGATCTTCCAGCGAGTGAAAACTGATCACCACCACGCGTCCCCCCGGCTTCAGAATCCGCGGCGCCGCTTCCAGCAGCGCCTGCAGATCGTCCAGTTCGCGGTTTACGAAGATTCGAAGAGCCTGAAAAGTCTTAGTCGCGGGATGAATTCTACGTTCCGCCTGATTCATTGGCCGGGCCGCGGCTGATATGACGTCCGCAAGATGTGCGGTAGATCGTATCGGCCGCGACCGGCAAATGGCTCTGGCGATTCTCCGCGACCTCCTTTCCTCTCCGAATTCGTAA
>JBEKRY010000076.1:0-17951 GCA_049517555.1 Candidatus Sulfotelmatobacter sp.
CGCCTGGAAAAGTGACACAAGGGTGCCCCACCCTTCTCGCGTTTTCCGCGAGAGGGTGGAGATTTTGATCTTAGATTTTGATCTTAGATTTTGATCTTTGAAGAATTTCTAGTGTTGCACCGAGCCCACCACATCGTTTTTCAGCAGACTGATTTCCACTCGTCCTCCGCTGATCGGCTTCGCCATGGTTCCATCCGCGCCAGCCACCGGCGCACTGCCCATGCTCAACACGTAAATCCGGTAGACCGGAATCTGATGGTTGAACACCAGATAGCGCACCACCGAGTCCGCCATCGTCTGCGAGCTCGCGATCGCAGCCTGACCATGGCCGGGAGAGAACCCGCGAACTTCAATGATGTAGTTGCGCTGGCCCTTCAGTGGAGCCGCCATCTGATCGAGCGCATCCTTCGACGCCTTGCTCAGAACGCTTTGGCCCGGCCGGAAACGAATTTCGGTCTGCCCGCTCCCTTGGTATTGATCGAGGTTGTCCACGATTTGCGCCGCGGTCGAAACCCGGTTCACGGCCTGGGTGGCAGCCGTCTGCGCCAACTGCGCCTTATTGGCCGCGTTGGCCGCATCCGCAGCATGCTGCTCCGCCAGGCTGACCTTCTCTGAGACCAGCTGAATCCCCTGCTGCGCGCGGGCGTCCACGTCCTTGATCATCCTGCTGTTTTCCGCGGTTATTTCATCGAGCTCATTGATCCGATCCCGGATCGGAGCCATCATCCGCTGCACATACTTCTTGCTGGCAAACGGGTGCACGATCAGATTCACCAGGTTGGGATCATCTCCATCCCAAAAGTCGGCGGGCTGGTTAGGGGCCAGCGGTTCTCGGACATCGCTCTGAGAGCCAATCCCGGCCGGCGGCGCGCCGGAACCTGAAGGAGCCTGCTGCGCGAAGCCCGGAACTGCCAATGCAACGCACAGGAACAACGCTAAGAATATCCAGTTTTTTTTCATTTTTCGACCTTCTTCCGAGTGGCAGTTTGGGGCTCCACTCCGGCGGCGTCTTTCGTGACCTTTTGATTGTGCCCCTAGCGGGCGAAACGCGCAAGCAAATCCTTGAGAAAACATTCCGGTGCCAAGCCGCCAAATCCCGCGCCCCGCAACGGTTTTGGCCGAAATACGGGCTTCAGATAATGCCACGGGCAGAATCAGGACTGCCTGCGAAAAAGCTTGGTATTCTTGCGATCTTTCTTGATCATCTTGCGCTGCGCTTTTTTTTGCGCCTTCAAATACTTCTTCATGGCTTTCTGCTGCTTTTTCGCCGCTTTGCGCGAGGCGCGGCTTTGGGAAGGAACTCTGGTCGGTGTTTGCGCGGAAGCCTGAACCGAGCTACCGACAGTCAAAATGCCGAGCAAGATCAGGACATAGATACTCAGTCTTTTCATAACGTCTCTGGAATCACGGCGTTAGCCTTGATTCTAACATCTGGCGGCGAGGCCCCCTCCCATCTCCCGACGTTTGAGCAGACCCAGGGACCAAATGAGAATCTTGACTTGGACTCAAGTACTTGAACTTAGAACGAAGATTTGACCGGGACTTGCACTCTTAGTCCTTGACCGCTTTGTCCGTGATCTCGAGCCCCTTGTCGATGATGGCAAACGCCTCCCGCAATTGCTGCTCGTTAATGCACAGCGGAGGGTTGGCGTAGAACGAGTTCCAGCGCACGATTGTGTACAGCCCCTGCTCGCGGAAGAAGCGGCCCAGCGCGCCCATCTCCTCGGAAGTGCCGTTAAACGGAGCCATCGGCTGCCGCGTCTTGCGGCTGCGCACCAGTTCGATGATGCCGAACAGACCAATCGACCGCACCGCCCCCACCGACGGATGTTTGGCCTGCAGCGCGGCGCTCAGATCTTTCATGATCGCGCCCATCTTCCTCGTGTTCTCGATGAGGTGGTCTTCCTCATAGACGCGAATCGTCGCCAGGGCCGCGGCGCAGCCCATGGGATGCGAGTTGTAAGTCAGCCCGCCGTAGAACACTTTGTCCTGGAAGTGCTGCGCAATGTGATGCCGCATCCCCACCGCTCCCAGCGGCAGATAGCTCGCAGTCAGCCCCTTGGCCATGCAGATCAGGTCTGGAACAACTTTCCAGTGGTCGATGGCAAACCACTCGCCGGTGCGCCCAAAACCGGCCATCACTTCGTCGGCGATCATCAGAATGCCGTACTTGTCGCAGAGTTTGCGCACACCTTCCATGTAGCCGTCCGGCGGAATGAGAATCCCGTTGGTGCCGACCACGGTTTCGAGGATGAATGCGGCGATCGTAGCCGGGCCCTCGAGTTGAATGGTCTCTTCGATCATCGCCAACGAGCTTTCGGCGGACTCCCAGCCGCGCTCGATGCCGTGATAAGGATCGAGCACATGCACCACGCCCGGGATGCCCGGCTCCGCCGCCCATCGTCGCGGATCGCCAGTCAGCGTGATGCTACCCCCAGTCGCTCCGTGGTAAGACCGGTAGCGCGCCATGATCTTGTGCCGTCCCGTGAAGAAACGGGAAATCTTGATCGCATTCTCATTGGCCTCGGCACCGCCGTTGGTGAAGAAAAATGTGTCGATGTCCCCAGGTGTGATTTCGGCGAGCTTTGCGCCAAGGCGGGCTCGCGGTTCGGTCGCCATGAAAGGATTCGCGTAAGCAAGCGTCTGCGCCTGTTCGTGAATCGCCTGGATGACTCTCTCGTCGCTATGGCCGATGTTGACCGACATTAGCTGGCTGTTGAAGTCGATGAAGCGTTTGCCCTCGGGCGTCCAGAAGTAGATGCCCTTGGCCTTGGCCACGGGGATAGGATCAACCTTCGATTGCGCCGACCACTCAAACAGCGTGTGCTTCTTGGTGAGATCAACAATTTCCTGCCCGGTCATAGATGGATTGGCAACGGTAGTAGTCATAAGATTCCTCGTTCTTAATTCATTGAGTAATTGGGGAATTCGGTAATTGAGTAATTGAAAACCGAAACCTTCATGGGACGCGGCGATACGATTCTAAATTCCTCAATTACTAAATTCACCACTTACCAAATTCTTCTAGAACTTTCTCGAATGCTCCTTCGCCCAGCGCTCGACGACAACTTTCTTGTCGGTATAAAACTCAATCGCGTCACGCCCCTGGCCGTGGAGGTCGCCGAAAAAGCTGTTCTTCCACCCGCTAAACGGGAAGTAAGCCATCGGCGCCGCAACTCCGATGTTGATGCCGATGTTGCCCGCGGGTGCTTCGTAACGAAAGCGGCGAGCGGCCGATCCACTGGACGTGAACAGAGACGCCTGGTTCCCGTAAGCACTGCGTTCGAGGAACGCCAGGGCTTCGTCCATGTTATCGGCGTGGACAAGGCTGAGCACGGGCCCAAAGATTTCGGTATCGGCGAGATCGCTCGTCGCCGGCACGTCATCGAGAATGGTGGGCTTCACGAAATTTCCAGACTCATATCTCGAAATCTTCGCGTTGCGGCCATCGACCAAAACCTTTGCGCCCTGCTTCTCACCAAGACCGATCAGCGATTCCACCCGTTCCTTGCTCTGCTGCGTAATCACGGGTCCCATCTGCACGCCGTCTTCGAGGCCGTTGCCGACTTTGAGTTTCGAGGCTGCGTCGGCGATCGAATCGCGAAAAGTCTTCTGCGCTTCGCCGATTGTCACCGCAACCGAGACGGCGAGACAGCGTTGACCGGCGCAGCCGAAAGCACTGTCGCTGATGATTTGCGTCGCCATCGGCATGTCGGCGTCGGGAAGAACGACCACGTGATTCTTCGCTCCGCCCTGGCACTGGCAGCGCTTTCCCTGCTCGCCCGACCGCGCGTAGATATAGCGCGCCACTGGAGTCGATCCAACAAAGCTGATAGCGCGCACTTTCGGATGATCGATCAGCGCGTCGACCACGGTCTTGCCCCCGTTCACAAGGCTCACGACGCCCTTCGGCAGGCCAGTCTTTTCGAGTAACTCGTAAACGTAGCGCATGGTCAAGGGCACGCGCTCGCTGGGTTTGAGAATGAACGTATTCCCGGTGGCGATTGCGTAGGGCAGATACCAGAACGCGATCATGCCCGGAAAATTGAAGGGCACGATGGCGGCGGTCACGCCGATAGGCTGGCGGATCATCATCTCGTCAATGCCGCGGGCCACGTCTTCGAGGTTGTAGCCCTGCATCATCATCGGAATGCCGCAAGCAACTTCGACGTTCTCAATCGCCCGGCGCATTTCGGCTTTGGCTTCGGTAAAAGTCTTTCCGTTTTCCGCTGTGATGATGCGGGCGATGTCATCGATGTGCTCTTCGAGCAGCATCTTCAGCTTGAACAGCGGCTGGATGCGGTCTTCCGGCGGCGTACGGCGCCACGCGGGAAACGCTGCGGCCGCGGCTTCGATCGCGACGTTGACTTCAGCCGCATCGGCAAGGGGAACGCTGGCCAGGACTTCGCCTGTGGCCGGGTTGACCACGTCTCGCCATTCGGAGGCGGACGAGTCAGTCCACTGGCCGTCGATGTAGTTCGTCAGCTTCAGTTTGACGATGGGAGGTGCGGCTACGCTCATGATGTTGCCTCTGCTATCGCGAAGAATGTTTGCACGCGACTCATGTGAGAGCTTTCTGAAAACCAGCAACTAATGATACAGCGAATAGAGATCCGTCGACTGCGGTTGCTTTCGCCCTTTTGGCGCGAAGCCAAATCTCGCTCAGGATGAGTATGACAAATCTCTAAACCAGCTGCGCTACTGCGCCCTTCTGGGCACTCACCGTAGCGATCGCGGACTCCAGCACGCCGAGTGCTTCGTCCATTTGTTCATCGGTGATCACCAGCGGCACCAGTACGCGGATCACGTTGGAGTACGATCCTGCCGTAATCGTGATCAGTCCGTGCTCGTAGCAATATTGTGTGATCTTCTTTGTGTCTTCCGCCGCGGGTGCCTTGGTTTCCTGCGATTGCACGAGTTCGATGGCTTGCATGCCGCCGAGGCCACGCACGTCGCCGATGATAGGCCAGCGGCTCTGCCACTCGCGGGCGCGCGTCTGGAAGCGGTCGCCGAGTTCGTTGGCGCGCTCGAGCAAATCGCCGCGCTCGAACAAGTCAAGCACTGCCAACGCTGCCGCGCAGGAGAGCGGATTGCCGGCAAACGTTCCGCCCAGGCCACCTGGGCCGGGTGCGTCCATGATCTCGGCGCGGCCGGTGACGGCGGCGAGCGGCAATCCCCCGCCCAGAGATTTTGCCGTCACGATGAGATCGGGTTCGATTCCGTAACGCTCGCTCGCAAACATTGCGCCCGTGCGCCCGAAGCCGGACTGGACTTCATCCGCAATGAACAGGATGCCATGCCTGTGGCACAAATCGATGAGGACCTTGAAGTAATCTGGCGGAGGCGCAACGAATCCACCTTCTCCGAGAACTGGCTCAGCCATCACCGCGGCAACCTCTTCGTTGGCCACCACGCGCTTGAACGTGTCTTCAAGATGGCGCGCGCAGTAAAGATCGCATGACGGATACTTCAAGTTGTAAGAGCAGCGATAACAATACGCAAACGGAACACGATAAACTTCCCCCGGAAACGGCGCGAAGCCCGCCTTGTAAGGATGCGTCTTGCTGGTCAGCGCCAGCGTCATCATGGTGCGCCCGTGGAACGCGTCTTCGAAGGCGATGATGCCGGGACGCTTGGTGTAAACGCGCGCGATCTTCACCGCGTTCTCAACCGCCTCAGCACCGCTGTTGACGAAGATGGTTTTCTTCGCGAACTTCCCAGGCGTGACTTCGTTCATGCGCTCCGCCAGCCGCACGTAGCTCTCGTAGGGCGTAACCTGCACACAGGTGTGCAGGAAACGATCGAGCTGTTCTTTCACCGCGCCGACAACAGCTTCCTGGCGATGCCCGACGTTGAGGCAGCCAATACCTCCGGCGAAATCAAGATAGCGATTGCCGTCGACATCTTCCAGCCATGCGTCTTCTGCCTTGGCGACATAGATGGGCGTGCCATGAGAAAGCCCGCGGGGCACGGCTTTGGCGCGGCGCTCGGAAAGTGCTTTGGATTTCGGCCCGGGAATTTGCGTGCGTAATTGAATGATAGACATCTCAGTTCTCGTCTCAAACAAAATCAATCACTGGCAACTGACAACCGGCAACTGTTTTTAGTACCAGCCAATCGGCGCTTCGTTCAGGTTGATGTAGACCTGCTTGGTCTCCAGATATTCTTCAATGCCCCAGGGGCCGAGTTCACGCCCGAAACCAGATTGCTTGTAGCCTCCCCACGGCGCTTCGACGTACGTGGGTTGCATGTGATTCACCCAGACGATTCCGGCGCGCAGTGCCTTCACGGAGCGCATCGCTTTGAAAATGTCGCGCGTCCAGACCGCTGCTGCAAGACCGTACGGAGAATCGTTAGCAATTTTGAGCGCGTCTTTTTCGTCCTCGAACGGAATTACCGCGGCTACCGGGCCGAAGATTTCTTCCCTGGCGATGCGGGCGCTGTTGGTCACGTCGTAGAAAATTGTCGGCTGCACGTAGTAGCCCTTGGCGAAGTTGGCGGGGCGTCCGCCGCCGGAAGCGAGCTTGGCTTCCTTCTTGCCGATTTCCAGATACGAGTTCACGCGGTCATATTGCTCTTTGCTGACCAGCGGGCCCATCTTAGTCTCGCGTTCGAGCGGAGGACCAAGCTTGATCTTCTTAGCCTTCTCGGTCATCGCTTCGACAAACTTCTTGTAAATCGTCCTCTGCACCAAAATGCGGCTGCCTGCCGAGCAGACTTCGCCCTGATTGATGAACACACCAAACAGAGCGCCGTCGATGGCCGCTTCGAAATCGGCATCGGCGAAAAAGATGTTGGGCGACTTGCCGCCGAGTTCGAGAGTGACGCGCTTCACGGTATCGGCAGCCTGTTTGACGATGATCTTGCCGACGGAGGCACTGCCCGTGAAGGCAATCTTATTGACGTCGGGATGCTGAACGAGCGGAGCGCCGCAGGATTCGCCGAATCCGGTGATGACATTGACCACGCCTGGAGGCAGGCCGCAATCGGCAAAATGTTTCGCAAGTTCGAGAGCTGTGAGCGGCGTCTGCTCGGCAGGTTTGAGCACGCAGGTGCAGCCGGCGGCTAAGGCGGGCGCGAGCTTCCACGCGGCCATCAGCAGCGGATAATTCCACGGGATGATTTGTCCGGCAACACCGACTGGCTCTTTGAGCGTCAGACTCATCGCGTTGTCGGGCACTGGATTCACGTAACCGACAACTTTGGTGGCAAGTCCGCCGTAGTATTCGAAGCAGGTGGCAACGTCGTTCAGGTCGTACTCGGCCTCGACGATGGGCTTGCCAGTGTTGCGGCATTCGAGTTCGGCGAGGGCGGGCAGGTTCTGACGGACTTTCTCGGCGAGGCGGAACAGGACGCGGCCTCGCTCCTGCGCGGTTGTGGTCGCCCACGGACCTTCTTCGAAAGCGGTCTTGGCGGCGGCAACGGCGCGGTTCACATCATCGGCAGAGGCGTCGGGAACCTGGGCGATCACTTCCTCGGTTGAGGGATCGTAGACCGGGAATGTCTTCGCGGACTTGCTTGCGACCCACTCGCCGTTGATAAACATCTGGTACGTTTTGATTTCAGTCTGAACTCCGCCGGGCATTGCTTCCTCCTGCTTACCTCAGGGCCTACTGTTTATTGCTCAGAGCGGCACGACTAAAGTCGTGCCCTTCCCAAGTTCTCGCAACGCCTTGCGGCGCCCATAGACGAAAAAGAAAAATGCGGCCAATCCTACGAAAAATAGAGTGCCGCCGAACATCCACAACTCATAGAACCACAGAGAAGTAATTTGCTGCGCCGGAAAAAATACCAGCGCAATGCCGAGGATTGTCGTCAGGAATCCGCTGGAACCGGCGAGAAAGAGCGTCGTCCGGCCGTACTGTCCTTTCGGGACTGGCTCAGTCACCGCGAACTTCACCAGCGCTCCGAACATGTAGACGAACGGAACCAGTTGCAGGACAACGGCCAAAGAGAGGAGCTTCTGAAACGTTTCCTGCACGCCCGCTCCGGCAAAATTCAGAATCACCAGAACCCCGGAGACGATTGCCTGCACGATCAGTGCGGCGTACGGAGTCGCGTACCGGGGATGGACCTTGCCGAGCCAGGACGGCATGTAGGAATCGAGGCCAGCGACGAATGGAATACGGGAACACCCGCCGATCCACGCTGAACCAATGCCGGCGATGGCCAGGCTGAGCATCAGCGCAAACGGAATGCTGATCCAGTTCATTCCAACACGGGCCGCCATCCCAGTCACGGCCTGAACCACGCCTTGCAGTACGTTGACATTCTTTCCCACGGCGATGAGCAAAGTCAGGGTCGCGGCGACGTAAAGGGTCCCGGATAGCAGCCCTCCCCACGCGACGGCCCCAGGAAGAGTGCGAGCGGGATCCTCGATCTCATCGCCCATGACGGACGCGAGTTCGAGACCGACCAGACCGAAGCAGATGACGCCGAAAGAATTGAGGACGAAGCGTGGATTGGCGGGAATCTTGAAATCAGCCGCCGTGATCCCACTGCCAAACCGCGACCAGATGACGACGCCTAGCCCCACGAGCACGCCGGCGGCGATAAAGGTCCCAATGGCACCCACGTTATTGATCCACTTCCCCACTCCGAGGCCGCGGATGTTGAGTAGAGTGAGCACTGCGAGTAGTGCGAGGGATACACAAGCAGCGAAAATCTTGTTGTCAGGGAGGCTCTCGTGGCCGGGGCCGAGCACATACACCGACACGCCGACAAAATACAGCATCACCGTCGGCACGTAGAGCATGTTATTGGTCCAGTAGCACCAGCCGGAAAGGAATCCGTGGAAGTCGCCGAAGACTTCTTTCGCCCAAAGGTATACGCCGCCTTCGCCAGGATAGCGGTGCGCAAGTTCAATGACCGCGATGCCCTGCGGAAAAAAGAACAAGACAAGCGAGATGATCCACAGCCAGATGGTGACGCCGCCATTGGCCGCGATGCTGGGAACGACGTTCAAGTTGAAAACTGCGACGACGAACAGCAGCACCAGATCGCGTCGCCCAAGGGCGCGGATCAGGTGCGGCTGGTCGGGTTGAGTCTTGGTGGACATGATCCGAGGCTAGGAGACAAGAATCAGGGACCGGGCAGCATCCTTAAAACGACTGCAACTGATCGCTGGCCCCTGGCCCTGATCCCTGGTTTTAATGCGCGACAGCGACTGGCGCGCTGCGTTCCTGCTGCGCTTTCGCCAGCGAAGCGGCGATGTCGTCGAACGCGGCCAGATGCTTTTCGATGTCCGCCTCGGTATGCTGCACCGAAATCGTCCACTGCTCGTCCCACCAGTAAGGCTGGGCCATCACACCCCGGTTCACCATCCCGAACCAGTAGTGACGCCAGAGATCGACGTCGATCGCTTCCCAATCGCGGTAGTTCACGATCTCTTTCGGATAGAGCATCAGCGCGCCGTTCGCCCCAGCCTGCGCGATGTAGGCCTGCAAGCCAACTTTCGCGATGGTCTTGCGATAACCATCCGCCAGCGTCTTGCCGAGCTTGTCGACCTTGGCATAGTTCTCGCGAGTGAGAACTTCGCGGAACGTCGCCAACCCTGCAGCCATCGAAACTGGATTCGTGTTGTAAGTGCCGCCGTGGAAAACCTTGTGTTCCGAGATCAAGTCCATCACTGACTTACTCGTACCGAATGCGGCCAGCGGCAAGCCGCCGCCAATCGACTTGGCCAGGCAGATCATGTCAGGATGAACGCCGAAGTACTCGCTGGCGCCGCCCCAGCCTAGCTTCGCGCCGGTTTTGACTTCGTCAAAAATCAGCAGCGCGCCGTACTTGTCGCAGATCTCACGCAGACCTTTCAGAAAGCCGGGCCGCGGAATGCAGAGGCCGACGTTCATCAGAATCGGCTCGAGAATAATCGCGGCAATCTCGCCGGGATTTTCTTTGAAGCGGAGTTCGACCGTGGCCAGATCGTTGAACGTCGCGATCTTTACGTTGGCGATGGCCGACTTTGGCACGCCCAGCCCGCCGGTCACAGCGGTCGGCGCGTGAATGTCTCCATAGTCCGGAGCGTGCGGCTTCACGCTGACCAGCGCGCTGTCGTGCAGCCCGTGATATGCGCCTTCAAACTTCACAATTTTGTCGCGTCCCGTGGCGGCGCGGGCGAGCCGAATCGCATGCATCGTGACTTCGGTTCCGCTGTTGCCGAAGCGGCACATCTCCACTGGAAAACGGGTGCAGATTTCCTCCGCCAGCTCCCATTCCATGTCATGCGGCATACCGAACATCGTGCCGGTGGAGAGCCGCTTCTCGACCGCCTTCATCACGGCAGGATGGCAGTGTCCGGCCATGAGTGCGCCGAAAGTCAGGTTGTGGTCGATGTATTCGTTGCCGTCGAGATCGCGGAACTTGCTGCCGCTGGCCTCTTTCACAAAGATCGGCCAGGGATCGTAAGCGCGATAGTTGCTGGCGACACCGAGAGGGATACGTTTAAGGTTTTTCTTGTGGGCTTCGGCGGATTTGGGCGTGCGCCGCTCGAAAGTGGCGATTTCCTTCTGTAGATCGGGATACATCGAATTACTCCGGGAATGCTCAGGCCGCGCCATTTCCGGAAAACCAGCGGGCCATTAGATTGCCGGGCGGTTGGAGCCGCCCGGGGTTGGTTCATTTCCTTGCTTCTACTACTTTACTCTTTCCGCTAGAAATAGAACTTCAAAGCAAACTGCATCAGGCGCGGATCCTTAACCTGAGTCACTTGGCCAAACTGCGAACCGTCGGTACTGTCGCCGTCAGGGTTATAGAACTGCGTGTGATTAAACACATTGAAGGTTTCCGCTCGAAACTCCATGTGCATGCGCTCGTTCAGTGGAATAAGCTTGACGACGGCAAAGTCGGTTTCGCTGATTCCCGGTCCACAGCAGAGAGTGCGTGGCGAGGTGCCGACACGGCCCAGCAAGCTTGGATCATAGCAACCGTACACCGCACCGGCCGTGCAGTTCACAATTCCGTTGCCTGGAGTAGGCGGCGTGGACGCGTTCTCGGTGAAGCTATTTTGGTTGAAATAGTAGTTTCCGCTGTTCTGTACGTGAAGCCTTTGCAATGGCGCCAGTTGGTCTGGTTCGCCCGGCAGTTCGAAATCGAAGCTGTTCATCAGCTCATTGTCGGCCTCAGAGGTGATGCGAATCGGAAATCCCGTCTGATAGGTCGTGATGCCCGAGACTGCCCAGTCATCGAGGAATTTCCCGGCCGCGCCGCTGTATCTCCTTGCCGGAATCTGCCAGAAATAACTAATGACGAAACGGTGCTTTGCGTCGAAGAGCGAGAGCGAGCGATTGTCGGCGCCAGGAAGTGGGTTAAGAATTCCCTCAAAGCTCGACGCCTCGTCAATGGATTTGCTGAAGGTGTAAGCGGCGGTAAATTGCAAGCCGTGTGCAAATCGTTTCTCGAGCGAAGCCTGCAACGAGTTATAAGACGAGCCGGCAATGGTGTCCTGCGCAAAAATGCTGCTATATACCGGAATCCCATTGGCCGGACAGCCCGCGCTGGTCAAGGGATTACATTGTGGCGAAGAGTACGGACGCAGGCCGACAAAATTCAGCGTCTGGCCTGCCCCCGCGAGCGTGGTGCCGTTGGGCATATGGAAGTTGAAGCCGGTGGGCACGGTGACGGTGAAAGGCGCGTCCTCGCCAAACTGGGCGCACGTGCCGGCGCCGTCGAGCGTGTTGATGTCGAGGCAGGTCTGCGGGTTCGAGTAATTCACATCATGGGTTGCCAGCAGACGATGCCCCTGTGTTCCCACGTAGCCGATCTCCAGCTTCAGGTCGCTCGCCAGCTCGCGCTGGATGGTGAGGTTGTATTGAGCCGAATACTGCGAACGCATGTGCGGCTGGAAATCTCCGAACAGGTCGATCGGTTCGAATATCGCCCAATCCTGAGCGGTTCCGCGTTTAGGGTTGAGCACTCCGTTAAATGGATTCAGATAGGTGGTCGCGCCGTCCTGGCCAAGAAATGGCTGGTTAAACTGCGTCTCATAGACGAAGGTGCTGCCGCCAAACGGGGGCTCGGCGCCGAACTGCTCCAGCACAAGCTGCTCGACCGGGTTATAGAAGAGTCCCCAACCAGCGCGAATGCTGGTCTTGCCGGAACTGCCCGGACTCCAGGCAATGCCGATCCGAGGAGCAAACGCTTTGTAATAGGTTTGAGTCATCCCGGGAGGAATACCGGCGTCGCCGGGAACGACTAATCCGACCGCGCTTTGCGACGTACAATCGGTGTTCGGACCACCGCAAGGGTAGATCGTCGAATTCTGTCCGGGGCGGAACGTCTCGACGTGCTGCGCGATATCCGCCAAGGGAGTATTCAATTCCCATCGCAGCCCGTAGTTCAGAGTCAGATTCGGCTTTATCTTCCAGCTATCCTGAGCGTACAGATAGAAGCCCGTGTTGCGGACATATTCGACTTGCGCCGAACCTTGTCCGAATTGATCGGGAACGCCCAACAGAAAATTCGGATACAGGTTGTTCGCGCCAACATCGTTCGGACCGCCGCCGTAGTAAGAGAATGTTCCGTTCACGTTGTAGTACAGAAATTGATTAAACTGCTGGCGACGAACGTCCACGCCAAACTTAAACGTGTGGTCGCCCGAGACCTTGGTCAGGTTATCCGCCCACTGGAAAGAATTCCCCGTCTGCGGAAGTTCGCCTTCTGCATCGTTGCCAAGCGAGAATCCGCCCGCAACCGAGATCGAAGGAAGACCCTCGCGGTTGGGGCCGAGAAACGGATGGATTCCAAAGACGTTACCCGGAACGTCGCCATAGAAACATGGAGGCGTGCCGGTAACGCCGGTAAGCCACGAGGGAGCGGTCGGGCAGGAATTTTGCACCAGTTCGGTATTTTCCGGATGCTGGAATGTCTGTTGGCCCTCGCGGTTGTAATTGAAGCGAAACTCATTCACCACGTTATTGCTGATCGTCCAGGTGTGCGAGATGTTCCACTGCTGGAAACGTTCTGCGACAATACTCCCAAAGCCCGGAACATTGGCGCCGGTCAGTTCGAAGTTCGCGAAGGGCTGAACGGTGCGGTCGTCGTTGAAATAATAATAAATGCTCAGGTTCTGCTTGTCGGTCAGTCGGTGGTCAACCTTAACCGTGAACTGGTCGCCGCGTACGGGCTCTGTAGGAACAGTGCTGATCAGAGAGCCATCGTTGGGCGGGGTGGGAACAAACTGCAATAGATCAACCGCAGTCGAATCCATGCAGGCGAGCGGAATCTGGCTATTCGGAAAGATGCTGGCGTAGGCCGCACCGTCCGCGATCGTTCCGCCGCCGATGGCGGTAGTGGCCGCCTGGCAGCCGGGGCGGTTTGTCAGAATCGACGAGTTGGTCAGCGTCCCGGCGAATGATCCCGCAGGGTTCACATCGGAAAAGTCCGAGACAATCTGTCCATTCACCGTATTGGTGGGAGTTGGGGTCTCCTGGGAACTGGGTACGGTCACTGCGGGAGAAACGATGCCCTGCCGGATTCGGCGACCTTCATACGAAGCGAAGAAAAATGTTCTATCCTTCACAATCGGGCCACCAAACGTGCCCCCAAACTGGTTTTGGTTGAACTGGGGCTTTTCGCAAGGAAGGCCTTCGACACCGGTCAGGCAGTAATTGTTGGCGTTCAGTACTTTGTTACGGAAGAATTCGTAAGTACTGCCATGCCACTGGTTCGTTCCTGACTTGGTGACTACATTGACGACCGAACCCGAGTTGCGCCCATATTCCGCGTCGAACGTATTAGTGAGCACGCGGAATTCCTGAATGCTGTCAGGCGAGGGTTGCACTGTCGGAAGGTTGACGAAGAGATCGTTGGCATCGCCGCCATTGACGCTGAAATTGTTGGCGCGCCCGCGACCGCCATTCACCGAAACGGCGCCCGGACTGTCGCTGCCATAAATCAGTGTATTGCTGGAGCCGACAGTGGACATGACTCCGGGCTGCAGTTGCAGAAGCTGGTAGGTATCACGCGAGTTGAGCGGCAAATTCGCGACCTGCCGGGAATCCATCACCGCGCCCAGCTGAGTACTCGTGGTATCGACCAGCGGCGCTTCCGAAGTCACGTCGATAACTTCCTGCGTGGCGCCCAATTGCATCGTCATGTTGAGCGTGATGACCTGGTTGAGATCGAGGCTCACTCCATGGCGAATACCTTTCTTGAAGCCAGTCAACTCGAAGGTGATTGTGTAGACGCCCACTGGAACTTCAGGGAAAACATAGTCCCCGCTTTCATTGGTTTCGGTATCGCGGTTTACTCCGGTCGCGTCGTTGGTAGCAACGACCTTGACGTGGCCCACGACGGCGCCGCTGGGGTCTGAGATCCGGCCCAGAATACGTCCGCCCGTGCCCTGAGCTGTCAGCAGCGTAGGAACGAAGAAACAGACGGCAAGGACCAGACATGCCTTTTTTAGCCCGGCCATTTTCACGCAGGCCACATCCAGACACGGCTTCGACGCGCGGGGTCGCGGTGAGATCATGGAGCCTCCAGACACCTTCGGGAGAGTTTGTGTTTTCTTGAAAGCGACTGCTTGTGTCCTGCCACAACCTTGCTATAATCCCGCAAGGTTAGAGAAGCCGGATGGGGCCTGTCAAGGACAAAAAAACGCGTCCTTCCCATAGAAATTTTTAATCGCGAGCCTGAATCCCATCCTGTTATGGATAACCAACTTGGTAACGGATTTAGGATAACCACCGGCATGGCTGAACGACTCTTGAAGATCGGGGATGTGGCGCGAAGGGTCGGTGTATCTCCGTCGGTCATCCGTTCGTGGGAGAGTCTCGGGCTGGCGCGTCCGCGACGCACCGAAAGCAAGTACCGGCTCTACACCGCCGAAGATGTGAAGCTGCTGAAGCGGGCTCGCTTCCTGCGCAAAGTGCGCGGGCTGAACGCCGCCGCGATTGTTCAGTTGTTGAGGCGCGAGGGCAAGGTGCGTCCAGCGGCAGACGGCAGTGCCAGCGCGATAGGCGGGCATCTGCGGCAGTTGCGGGCACGACGGAGGCTGTCGCTCGCCCAGGTAGCTCAGGCCGTCGGAGTCTCCGTAGGATTTCTCAGCGCGCTGGAGCGTTCTCAAATGAGCGGGTCGGTCGGAACGCTGCGCAAACTCGCGCGTTTCTACAAGACAAATATCCTCGATTTCTTTGACGCGAGCGGGGCCAGCAGCCGTCAAGTGCGTCCAGCGGACCGCAAAGTGCTCGAAGCAGGTGAAGGCGTGCGCATGGAACTGCTGGCGTGGGGCAATACTGTCATGGAACCGCATCTGTTCCGCATCGCGCCCGAAGCGGGCAGCGGCGACCCTTACACCCACGAGGGAGAAGAATTCATTTATGTGTTGCGCGGAGACCTCGAGATCGCCGTCGACGGCGAAGCCTACCGCCTGAAACCAGGCGACAGCTTTTATTTTGAAAGTGCAACCCCGCATCGCTGGAAGAACCCCGGCCGCAAAGAGACCTGGGTTCTGTGGGTCAACACTCCGCCCACCTTCTAGGAGGAACATGATCTCGAAAGGCGCGAACTCGCAACGCCAGAAGTGGCAAGGGTTGAAAAGACGGCTCCGCTTGCTTCCGTTGCTGGCAGTGCTCCTGTGCGCGGGTTCGTGCTCGAAGAGGACGCCAACCCTCAACCTCCTGGTGTGGGAAGGTTACGCTGATCCCTCGTTCATCCAGGCCTTCGAAGAACAGAACCATTGCAAGGTCTCGGCCTCGTACATGGGATCGAGCGACGAACTGGTGGCCAAGCTGCGCGGCGGCAGCGCGGGAAATTACGACGTAATTTCTCCCTCGAGCGATGTAGCGACATCCATCGCAACGTCAGGGTTAGCAGCTCCGCTCGACCTGTCGAAAATTCCCAGCTACAGCCAACTTTCTCCGCAGCTGACTTCCTTGCCGCTGGTGCGCGCCAACGGCCTGGTCTACGGTGTGCCCTTCATGTGGGGCCCGGACCCAATCATTTACGACACCACCGCCTTCGTGCAGCCGCCAGATTCCTGGAACATCCTGTGGGATCCGAAATACAAAGGAAAGGTTTCGGTGTGGGACGACCTGTCGACGGTCTACATGGCCGCTCAGGTTCTCGGCTACGACAAACCCGATCCGTCACGACTTTATAACCTGACCGACGAGCAACTGGAGGCGGTAAAGAAAAAACTTCTCGAGTTGAAACCAAACGTCCGCAAGATGTGGGCAACGGGCGGTGAGCTGACGAATTTGTTTGAGAGCCACGAAATCGTCATCGCCATGGGCTGGCCGCTCAACACGGCCGACCTGAGGAAGGCTGGCTTCCCGGCCGGCGAAACCATCCCAAAAGAGGGCACCACGGGCTGGATTGATCACCTGATGATTACAGCGGGCAGCGAAAACAAAGAACTCGCGCACAAATTTCTGGAGTATATGGTCGAAGCCAAGACGCAAATGCGGGTGACGGACAAGACTCATTACGTTCCCGCCAACCCGCAGGCCGGGCAATTTATGACTCAGGAGGAAGTGAAGACGCTGCATCTGGACGACGTGGAGAGCTACCAGAAGCGTTTGAACTTCTGGCAGAACGTGCCCCGACGCGCCAAGTACACCGAGATTTGGAATGACGTAAAAGCAGCGCAGTAATGCGATGCAAGCCCCGGAGGGGCGTCCGAGAATAGCCCAGCGCTCCAGCGCTGGGTCAAGCCGAACGACTAACAACTCGTCCCGGAGGGACGACTGAGATGCAACTCCGACATCAGTTTGAAGAAACATCAAAGCCTCTATGCCTTCTCTAGACGCTCTCTCCAATGCGGACGCCACCGATAAGAGCGCGAATCCCACTCTGCTCAGCATCCGGAATGTAGCCAAGAACTTCGGCCGCAATCCCGTGCTGCGCGATGTTTCCCTGGAAATTGCCGAGGGCGAATTTCTCACTATCCTTGGAGAGAGTGGTTCAGGAAAAACCACGCTGCTCCGCATCATCGCGGGATTCGAGACCGCGAGTTCAGGCGAACTTTGGATGGGGACCGAGCGTCTCGATCACAAGCCACCCTACCGCCGCCGCGTCAACACCGTATTCCAAAACTATGCTTTGTTTCCGCATCTCACCGTCGAGGAAAACGTAGGCTACGGGTTGCGCGTGGCCAAGCGCCCCTCCGCAGAAATTGCGCAGCAAGTGGCCGAAGCGCTCGACAAAGTAAAGATGACGGCGCATGCAAAAAAGAAGCCGTCCAAGATCAGCGGCGGCCAGCAACAGAGAGTGGCGCTGGCGCGCGCGCTGGTCAACCGCCCGCGACTGCTGCTGCTGGATGAGCCGCTCTCCGCGCTGGATGCCAACCTCCGAAGGCAGATGCAAGTGGAACTGAAATCGCTGCAGCGCGAGGTCGGCATTGCATTTGTCTTCGTTACCCACGATCAGGAAGAAGCGATGGTCATGTCGGATCGCATCGCTCTGCTGCGTTCCGGCGAACTGGAGCAGGTCGCCACCCCGCGCGAGATTTACAACCGCCCGGCAACCGCTTATGTCGCGCAGTTTATCGGCCACACGAATCTGCTGAAGGGCGAAGTGGAGGGCGGCGTGGTACGGTGCACGTCGCTGGCGTGGCCGGTTTCTCTTCCCGATGGACCGGTCCTTTTCTCATTGCGGCCGGAGCATATTCGACTGGCGAGCGCGGACTCGGCACGCAGTTCGGACGACGAGACTGTTCGCGTTCGTGGCCGAGTTCTGCATCAGGCATTTCACGGGGCAACAGAATTGATCCGCGTGGAATGTGGCAACGGGCTAACCCTCGTCGTGCGGACGGCCAGCGGACGCGGAGCATCGAACGGGGTAAATCAAGAAGTTGAACTCGAGTTTTCCGCTGCCGATGCAGTACTGGTGCGCGAATCTCCCGAAAGAAATTAAAGGAATGACGAATTAATGTTTTCCCGCGTCTACAAAACGGTTGTGACTCTGCCGCCACTGCTGTGGGTCACAGTGTTTCTGCTGCTGCCTTACTTGCT
>JBEKRY010000077.1:0-17900 GCA_049517555.1 Candidatus Sulfotelmatobacter sp.
ACGCTGCGAGGACAGGCGATAAATGGCGTTCCTGCTATCTTTTCTGCTCGGTTGTGTCGATGGGCTACGCTCCCTTACGGCTCCCGCAATCATCTGTTGGGCGGCGCATCTCGGCTGGTTGCATTTTGCTGGAACGAAGTTCGCCTTCATTGATCATTGGCCTACGCTCACGGTGTGCCTTCGGATACCACGTGGGTTCGCCAGAGGACGCCATAAGGAAGTTGGGGGCAGCCGGAATCAGATTTAGCATGCTGGACACCATTTTCAATGTGCGTGAAATGGTTGACCATCCTGGCGCACTTAATTTTCGGTCGTCCGGCGATCAGGGCACAGGGGCGAATTCAACGCATCTGCTGCTCGACCGAACGCCCTCTGCGACCGTACCGTGGGCTCAGACTTTCAATCTCCATACCGGAGAAACCAATCCCTGGGAAAATTTAGGTGCCGCCTGGCAGCACGCGGTAAATGAACAGTGACAGACCGACGCGAGTGGTTCGATATTGTCGATTGGACAACGGTTTTCGGGGTGCTTTCAGCGTTGCCCTGTGCCTATGTTTGGGGCTGCGGGCTGGCTCATGAATTGTTCGGAATTTGGTGTTCGGGAAGTACCATATTCGCGCTGGCAGGGCTTTTCTTGTCGGTTCCACTGTCCGCAACAGCAGGTGCCTATGGTTCGCGTCTTTGGTGGTCGGTCACGGCGATTGCAATTGGTACTCTGCTTTTCTTTTTCCTGAGACTGCACTAGGTCTTAAGTGTTCGCGAAAGAGTGGATCAATGAGACTTTCAATCTCCGTTCTTGTTATCAGTGTTGCCATGCTAATCGTTCAAAGAGCAGCTGCCCAGGATACGTCGACATCGGAGGAGCGGGCGCAGTGGGTAGAGATCACGCACAAGCTGGAGAGTGCGCCGCTGGACGACAGCGTGAACAAGCAAGGCGAAGCTGCGTTCAAACGGCTCAGTGATGTGCACGATGTCCACGTGCTGTTGTGCCCGGCCCTCCTGACCGAGTTCAACGGAATGAAGTACGCCTACTCGCACACGATCACGCGGCTCGCGCGCAAGTTAATTACGATCCCCAAGAGTAAGAACGGCAACACACGGCACATTCCTCTTAACTCAGTAGCCCTAGCCTCATTCCAGGTCCTATTCAAGCGCTCCAGCGGCGAGGGGCGTGTATTTGTTAGTATTCATGCTGAACCGTTAAAGGGTTACAAGCACTGGTTTGACCGCGCCGCAAAAGAGGCGGGGGTGACGGACTTCACATGGTATTGCCTTCGTCACACTTTTGCCAGCCGCTTGGTGATGCATGGGGTTGATCTTCGGACTGTCGCTGAGCTGATGGGGCACAAGACGATTCAAATGACGATGCGTTACGCGCACCTTGCTCCGGCGCACAAACAAGCTGCCGTGGAGTGCTTGACGAACGCCTGGCATTCTGAAAAACCAACCGACACCAGAACCGACACCAGCGCCAAACAACAGCTCGATGGCTCGATGGCTGATGCAAAGCAAGTTATGTAGTATGTTGTAGATGCAAAAGGTGAGGGCGCGTAGCTCAGTTGGTAGAGCAATGCCCTTTTAAGGCATGGGTCGCAGGTTCGAGTCCTGCCGCGCTCACCAAGATTTAGAATACGGCGGCGCACTTTGAAATTACCCTACGGTTAGCGTCCACAGCAGCTTCGTGGATTCCAGTAGCCAGGTTTTTGCGGATCGCCGGTCATGCCACCATCCGGTGGGATGAAACTCTGGGTCTGAGACTCCATAAACCCATAACTGGACCGGCAGATGCTGTTGCCGGAGAGTCTTTTTCCAGATCATCCGCGCTCGCCGTGTTTGATAGTTCGAAGTTACCACCACGATGGAATGCCAACCGTGTTCGCGGATGCAGCTGGCGAGGGCTTGAGCCTCGTCTTCGGTCGAATTTCGCGAAACCGGCCGCCAGGGGCGTCAGTTTCTGCGTGTCGTGATATTCTCCCAGAACCGTAAGCGAATTCTACTTGATCAGAGATTATGAAACTTTCTGTCGTAATCCCGATTTATAACGAGCGGCCGACGCTGAGGCTGGCGATCGAGAGAGTTCTGGCGGTCCCGTTGGAGATGGAGTTGCTCTGTGTAGACGACGGCTCGACTGACGGCTCGCGAGACATTCTTGCGGAACTGACAAAGGAACACCCGCAGGTGCGCGCGTTTCTGCAGCCGCAAAACATGGGAAAGGGGGCGGCGCTCCGGAGGGGCATCAAGGAGGCGACTGGCGAATATGTTCTGATCCAGGACGCTGATCTCGAATATGATCCCTCAGAGTATCCGCTGCTTCTGGCGCCGCTGATCGAAGGTAAGGCGGATGTGGTCTACGGCTCGCGCTTCATCGGATCAGGGCCGCACCGGGTCTTATACTTTTGGCACTCGGTGGGCAACGGACTGCTGACTCTGGTGTCGAACGCGGTGACCAATCTGAACCTCACCGATATGGAAACCTGTTACAAGGCATTCCGGCGGGAGATCATCCAGAGTATTCCATTGGAGGAAGATCGATTTGGGTTTGAGCCCGAGATTACGGTGAAAATCTCACGCATGAACCTGCGCATTTACGAGATCGGCATCAGCTATTCGGGCCGCACTTACGCGGAAGGCAAGAAGATTGGGTGGAAGGATGGTGTGCGTGCGCTGTGGTGTTTGTTGAAGTACGCGGTTAAGGAACCGCCGCCGAGTCGCGTGGAAGCGGGGCTCAGACAAGATCATTCAAACTCGTTAAGGGAGAATCCGCATCCCCGGCACGAGTAGCGTACGGCGGGGCCGGGGCTGCGCTCCGGGATGCACTTTCACGCCGCAGTTGTCGATCATTGCTCCGTATCGGTACTGTTACAGTTTGCGGAGCCTAGCGGCTAGCGCCGAATCGCCGTTCTGTGCGAAGCTAGTCTCATGCCGAAACCCAAACGGCCAAGAGACGTGAACCAGCTCGCCAAGTTCATCGTGGACGGGCTTGCGCAGCACGCATGGTCAATCGAAGAACTCGTGCGGCTGCTCGCTTAAACTACAATTGCAGAGCGAGCGAGCCTTAATGTAAGGGCTCGAATCCAAGTACACCATTGCTGTCTACGGTTACGGCAAATTGCCTCTGACATGAGACTGGCCCTCGCGTCTCCAACGTTAGGGTGTAGTTTGCAGCTGGTATGGCTTGATCTATATCTCCCTCCATTACGTGCATTATTCCGATGACTCCATCGTTCCGGTTTTTTTGAACCACGTCGATATAAATCGGCTGTTTTTGATGCAGATCGAATGTCCTCTTTAGTCTGTGATCTGGATTCAGATGGCCCCTATCATGCATTTGCTCAAGTGGAATTTCTGTAACCGCCCTGTCTGGATGTGGGGCAATTTTACTAATTACAAGAGACACGCCAGCGTGATCACCTTTCGACTTGACCGCTACTCGATAGAGAACGGTGTCTGGGTTGTGCCACTGAATAAAGGGATTGACCCTAGGGATAAACTCAATTTCCGTTTTCCTTCCGCGCCACTTTTTCACCCGGAGCCAGTAATAGCCGATCAGCCCGGACACAATCCCCACAGAAAGCCACACGACGCCATGGGCAATCTTGCCGATACTAATTTGCTCCAATCCGATAAGGATGCAACAAAAATCGACTATCCCTAGAAGCATGAGCGTCGGAAACGGTCGGTCAGTATTGACTTCGCCGGACATGAGACCTCGCAGGAGCGGATTCACTGTTCACTCCCACAGCATTCTGTACGGAGGGAATCCGACCACGGAAGGTTACACTTTTGGGTGGGATTTTCAAAACTGCGAGACACCGCAAAGTTTGGCGGGAAACTGTAACAGTACCTCCGTATCCCTACGCGTCGTCATCCTGCGCAGAGCTTGACGTGCGGCTCGATGTGCGGCTCCAGGAGGGAGAGCAGTTAGTAATGAAGGTCAGGCTGAACAGTCGGACAGTCTGCCGACGCTGCGTGGGATTGCCTTGGTGAAGCTCATGCGGATTCCGTGCTCGGGGCGCAGGATCACCATGGGGCGAGCTTCGATGGTCTGGCCGGGGACCAGGCTGAAATCGTATTTTCTGAGTAGAACACTCAGAATCATGAGCATCTGCAGCATGGCGTAGTTGCCGCCGATACATCCCCGAGGGCCGGCTCCGAAGGGCAAATGGGCGAAGGGGGTGTGCAGCTTCTCTTTTGTTTTGGAGAAGCGTTTCTGATCGAAAGTCTCAGGGTTCTCCCAGTACTGCGGGGAATGGTGCACGCCGTAAATGAACACAACGACTGTGGATCCCCGGGGAATGTCGAGATCGCCGGCGCGGTCGTCGGCGAGTGCCATGCGGTCGACCATCCAAAAGGGCGGGTACAGGCGCAGGGCTTCCATGATTACCTGAGTGGTAAATTCGAACTTGGGAACGTCGGAAAAGCCTAGAGGCCGGTCGCCCAGCACAGAATCGAACTCCTCGCGTATGCGGTCGACACAGTCGGGGCGCGAGCTCAGCAGGTAGAGAAGCCATGACAAACCATTGGACGAGGTTTCATGGCCCGCGACCAGCAGTTGCATGCTCTCGCTGAGAACCAGGTCATCAGGCATGCCCTGGCCGTCGCTGTAGCGGGCGTCCATCAGGATCTGCAGCAGATCGTGGCCGGGAGACTCCTTGCGGCGGCGGCGAATATAGTCGCCCAAAATGTCGAAGGCGCGGTTGCGCATGTCCTCGTGGCGGCGCAACTCGCCGGAGACCGCGAACCAGGGATTCAGGTAGGGCTGAATGGTTTGACGAACCATGAATTCCTGGACTGTCGAAATGGCTTCGCTGACCACCTCAATGTCTTCCTGTTTGAGTTCGGCGCCGAACAGGGATTTGCCAACCATCGCGAAAGTGATCTTCATCATGAGGGGGTAGATATCGACCGGGCCGCGCTGCGCTTGGCGGTCGAAGTCCCGCAGAGAATCGGTGAGGGAGTCCTGCATGATCGAGGCCAGAACTTCGAGCTGCTTGCGCTCAAAACCAGTTTGGATGAGACGGCGTTGCGTTTTCCAGGGCTCGCCTTCGGTAGTGAGCAGGCCCTTGCCCAGGAAATGGCCCATCCGCTTCTTTTGAATCTCGGACTTGTAGTAGTTCTCCGAATTGGTCTTCAGCACATGCTGAATGACGACGGGATTGATGGTGACGATGGCTTCTTTTACGCCGCCAAAATAGAAGCGGAAGGTGTCGCCATGGAGTTTGATGTACTTGGTGAGAACCCGCACCGGATTGTGGGCCATGGCACGGGAATCCAGGAAGGATTGGGAGCGGGAGACGGCGGGTATGCTATGCGGCACGCTACGCCTCGCTATCCAACGGCTTCAGGAGTGAAAGATGATCCTGGTTTCCCAGCTGCTTCAAGAGGAGTAGATGATGTTTGACGGCCTGGGTCATGGTGGGATGTTGCCGATAGGGAATGCCATATTCCTCGGCGGTCTGCTTCACGATGCGGGTCAGTGGGGCATAGTGAGTGTGGCAAACAAAAGGGCAGAGATGGTGGACGATGTGATGGTTCAGGCCGCCGACGAGCCAGCCGACCAGCGGGGTCTCAGTCGCGTAGTCGGCCGTGGTGGCGAAGATATGGTGGATCCAGTTATCGAATTCGTTGCGGTCGGCGGGGAAGTAGGTGCTGTCGATCACGTGCGTCGTCTGGAAGACGAGCGCAACGCTCAAGCCGATGATCAAATGAGAAAGCACGAAAGCCAGGGCGACGAGCAGAGGGGATTTTCGCAGCAGCACGACCGGCAAAATGAGCATGTAAGTGACGTAAAAAGCTTTTCCGGCAAAAAGAGTGATGTATTCCCGCAGCGGATGCTTGGTGCGTTTCAGATAATCGTGGGACGGGAAGAAGAAGCACTCGAAGTCTCTTACGAACACATAGTCGAGAGAAAACACCGCGTACATGAGCAGCGCATAGATGTGCTGGAAGCGCTGCAGGCGCGTTCGGGGTTCGTGGGGCGTGAACCGTAGAACACCGCGTCCGGTAAGCGCGTCGTCTTCGCCGTGGAGATTGATGCAGGAGTGGTGGCCTCGATGATGGAGGATTCGCCACATGTAGGAACTGATTCCACACACATCGAAAACGTAGTTGAGGGCTTTGTTGACAGACCGCCTCGACGAGATGGCGTTGTGGTTGCTGTCGTGCGCGATGTTCAGCAAAAGGAAGGTTTGCGCGACCGCATTCAAGAGGTAGAGGCCGACGAACTTCCATGAATCGGGTTTGAAGGTGTAGAGGGCAATCCAGCTGCCGGCCAGGACGGCCAAACCGACTGCGATTTTGAGCCACATGGCGAAATCGGCCTTGGGAGAAATGTTCCCGGCGGAAAAGAAATCGTCAAGGCGCCGACGCAGGACTTTAGGGAAGGAAGATTCAGGGGCCGAGGCGGAAACGGAGTCCCGCAACGAGGCCTCCGCTGGTACAAGATCATCAATCGCCGGATTCAGATTAATAACCGCCTCGTCTCAGGGTCAATTTCGTCACTGGCTCAAATGATGTCAGGCCGGATTGGTGGGTCCCGGGCCGGTTTGCGGAGGGGTCCACTCGGCCAGCGGCGAATTTTGTTGCCCCCACACCGCCTCCGGTGAAAAATGTCGGAAATCGATGTTAGCTCGAAAACTTGAGGAAGATCAAGGAAATTTCGGATCATGGGGAACGGGCGTAACGGGCTTGTTCGCGGAACGGGCCGGCAGCGAGGAATGCTTCCCAGCGTTCCAAATCTCTGTTAACATCGTGCGCTTAGTCCTATGGAAACATTATCCCGAAGTCGGATGATCCGACGCTGGGCGGGGCTATGTTCAAAGGACCGAGAAAGGCATGGTTTCAGGAGTGGCTCTGATTCTGTTCTCGAAGTCGGGCTGCCCCCTGTGCACGGGGAGCAGTGGGAAGTTTGTTTCTGGTTGAAGAGTTTTGTCGACACGGTTCGCAGCGTAGTTCTAAACATAGGAGGTTAGCGAAATGGCGGTGCCACCGCCATGTAGTATCGATCCGAATCTATGATGGCTTCGATTTTAGACAAGCTGGATAGTCTAGGGAATCAGCACCCGCACAGGCTCCTTTATTCGTACATTGACGTCAACGGCACTCCGATCGGAGGGTATTCCTACGAGTCATTTCTCCATCGGACCAAGGTGATCGCCGGACATTTGCGCAAGGAGCACGGTTTTAAGTCCCAGGACCGTCTACTGCTGGCCTACCCGCCGGGGCTCGAAATGATTTGCGCGTTTTTTGGCTGCGTGCGCGCGGGATTGATTCCCGTGCCCGTTTATCCGCCCAGCTCTCGTGGATTCCAGGGCGCCCTGTACAAGATGGTGCACATTGCCAAGGATTGCCAGGCGGCCGGCGTTTTAACCAGCAAAGACTACCTCGGATCCCTGAAGACAAATCTTGCCAGAAGCGGAGTCTCGGCATCCGCGGTCGACGTCGACTACATTTCCGGGCTTCGTTGGATTGCGACGGAGGATTTCGTCGAGAAGATTTCGGACGAAACCTTCAACGGTTCTTCCAACGGTGGTTCCAACGGCTCCTCCAACGGTGCTTCGAAGATTCTGTTTCTGCAGTACACGTCCGGGTCGACTCGAGATCCTAAAGGCGTGATGGTCACGCACGAAAACATACTGCACAACTGTCCGCTGGTGATCGACCATGACGCACCGGTAGTCGTGTCGTGGCTTCCGCAGTATCACGATATGGGACTGATTGGGTGCTACCTGTTTCCCGCGATTACAGGGGGCACGACCTACGGCTTCGCCCCCACGGATTTCATTCAGCGTCCAACCCTGTGGTTTGACGCGATCAAGAGGTATGGGGCCAGCGCCTCAGCGGCGCCCAACTTCGCGTACGACTATTGTTTGCGCGCCGGAAGAGTTTCGAAGGAGAGTTTGGAGAGTTGCGATCTTAGCTCGCTGCGGTTGCTGATGGTGGCCGCAGAACCGGTTAAACCGGACACATATACGCGCTTTCTGGAGGCCTTTCAGCCTCATGGACTGAAGTCGGAAAGCTTTTTTGTGGCGTACGGGCTGGCAGAAAATACGCTGGCGGTTTCGCTGCGCGGCCGCAACATTATTTCGGTCAACAAGAACGCCGTTGCTCTGGGGAAGGCCCGCGTGACCAAGGAGGTTTCCGAAATCGGCGGGGCCACGCAGATTGTCAGTTGCGGAAAGCCCCTGCCGGGGCTCACCGTAAAGATCGTGGATGCGGAGAAGCATGTCGCTCTGGAGCCGGGTCGCATTGGCGAGATTTGGATCGCGGGAGGGAGTAAATGTCCGGGGTTCTGGAACAATCCGGAGCTGACGCAGAAGCTGTTTCACGCCCGGCTGGTAGATGACAGCCCCTATGACGACGGTTATCTTCGGACTGGGGATATGGGCTTCCTGCATGATGGCGAACTTTTCGTCTGCGGCCGCATCAAGGACATGATTATTATCCGCGGGCAGAACTACTATCCGCAGGATATCGAAGCAGTGGTGGAGAAAGCGTCGGGCCTGGTGCGAGCGAGTTGCGTTGCCGCTTTCCAGATTAACGAAGACATCGAACCGGGATTGGCGATCGTGGCTGAGGTGAAAAATCCGAAGGCGTTGCCGGATGCGCTGCAGATTGCGGCCGCGGTTCGGAATTACCTTAACGTGGAAGTTGCGCTGATTTCATTCATCGCACCCCGTGCCATACCGCGAACCAGTTCGGGCAAAATCATGCGCCACAAAACCAAGCACATGTGGCTGCAGGGTCAATTTACCGTGCTCTCAGAATTTTCGCGGGAAAAAGAGACCGGACCATCAGCATCGGGTGTGGGAGGCCAATCGCCTTTCGATATATTGAAGGCCCGTTACAACCTCACGGGCACGGAAGCGTACAACCTGGTCGAAGCTGGACTGGATTCCATCGATCTTGTGGTGTTCATGCACGAGATCAAAGAGCTTTTGAAGAATAAAGACGCCGATATGCTGGCGAGACAAGTGGATATCGGGCTGATTCAGCGGGTGAGTGTAGCCGAGTTGTTTCGACTGGCGGAACAGTTGGAGCATGCACCCGAGGAAGCGCTGGTCCCGCTGCGGCAATACCTGGCTGCCTTCCGCGAGGAGCAGCGTGTAGCGGAACAGAGGATGATGAGCAGCGACCGGAAGCTCATCTTTGAACCTCCTGCGCCGGCGTTATTACCCGCAACCCCGATCGTTAATCCGATCATGAATAATGTTCTACTCACCGGCGGCACCGGTTTCATAGGGCCGTTCCTGGTAAAGAGCCTGCTGGAACAAACGCAGGCAAAGATCCACGTTCTGGTGAGAGCGTCGGATGAGGATCAGGGCAAGCAAAGGCTGAGGGCGGCAATGGAATCCATGGGACCGTGCCCGGCAAACCTGATGCGAATGTTCGAGAGTCGGGTGGTTCCGGTATGCGGAGATCTTGGGCAGAAGGGTCTGGCTTTGACGCGGGGCGTGTGGGATTTTCTCGCCAATGAAATCGATACGGTGTTCCACAACGGGGCCACCGTAAATTATTTACTCAATTACGACCGGATGCGTGACGCGAACGTTCTGGGGACGAATGAAGTCCTGAGATTGGCGTTCGAAGGACGCTCCAAGAGCTTCAATTATGTTTCGACCACCTTCATCTTTGGCTGGGCGGTTAAGAAGGTGCTGTATGAGACGGATTTCAACGAGAAAATGGAGCTTCTCGATTTTGGATACAGCCAATCGAAGTGGGTGTCAGAGCAAGTGATTATGGACGCCCGGCGGCACGGGCTGAGTACGCGGATCTTCCGGCCCGCTCTGGTGAGCCCGTCCGTTACTGGCGGAGGCAACAACTTCGACATTGCGGTTCGTCTCGTAGCATTCATGGTGAATCACGGCATTGGAGTTGATGCCCTGAACCAGGTTAGTTTCGTGCCGGCGGACATCACCGCGAACAACATTGTTGCGATTTCCGCCACTCCCGGCACGGAGAACAAGAACTATCACGTGGTGCGGGACGACTATGCGAACATGCTGGATATTACCGGGCTCATTACCAAGGCGACCGGCCGGCAATTTGAAGTGTTTAGCCTTCCTGAATTCGTTCCTGAGCTGATCCGGCGATGCAATAAAGACGATTTACTGTTTCCGCTGCTGGACTTTCTGGTGGGCTCGGTGGACAACATCTCGTCGATGGAGTTCAAACGCTACGACAGTTCCAGCTATCAGGCAGCGCGGAATGCATCGGCATGGGGCCGGCCCGATCCTTCTCTGGAAGATACGGTTAATGGCATCCTGCGATTCATGCATCGCAAGGGGATCATCTCGGTTGCGCCTCGTGAGTTCAAGGCGCTGAGTAACTTGCTGGCAGACGGCGAAGCTGCGAGTGCAGCTGGTTTGGCACAGCCATAGTTACTGTTTCTTAAATACCAGGCTCTCTTTTATTTGTTGACCGCTCTCTAAGGTGCCGGTGGTGGTGAGGGTCATTTCTGCGCCATCGGCGGAAACCACCCAGCGATCCTTTTGGGTGATTTGATTATCTCGCCGGTAAATCGAATCGACCGTGTGGGGGTCGACGAGTTGCAGGGTCACGGTATCGTTGGGGGCGTTTTTCAGGTCGTATTCCTTGCCGTCAAAGCGGGCGCTGTAGCCGAAGTCTCCCAGGAAGCGGACTCCGCCGTTTCCATCCGCTTCGATCTTGAGCGTCATGCCTTGCCGCACTCGAGTTTTGCTGAGATCCTGGGCCCACTCACCGGAAAACAAGTCAACGGCCGATTTCTTTCCCCCGGATCGCGTCCACACGGTGATCTTGTCGGGGCGTCCTTTCTGCGAAGTCGTGCTGGTTAATTCATTTCCATCCTTCGACAGCTTGTCGTGAATCGTGGTTACTACGGCTCCGTCTTTCTTTTGGATGACTTCGACTTGATGCTTATCGATCCTCTTCAGCTCGATTTGATTAAATGCCGGATTGCCCTGTACGGGTGATTCATGGCCGTCCCGCTTCGCCGTGAACTCGATGTGGGTCTCGCCCGAAATGACTACGTGAACATCGCCGTTTAGAGATGTGACGGAGAGTTTGTTGGGAGGATCGAGGGAAGACTGCGCAGAGGTAAGCGTCCAGGAGCCGATGCGGGGGTCTGCGGCACCAATTTGAAGGGCGGCGAACAGCCCGAGCAAAGCGAGTTTATGCAATGGTCCTCCTGGGAAGCCGATTTATCCTTTACCCACAATAATACGAACCGGTGCGGAATGCGAACTCATGCGCACCAGATTGTTGCAAAACAGAGCCTTCAAAGTTCGAATGAATACCGGTCTGGAAGTGGCACTCCGCGTTCCGGGGCGGGATGAGAATCTTCTTAACCGTAACGATTTTGAGTAGGGGGAGAATTCCGTATTGCTGATCTTTCCGCCGATCCTCTAGGATTCTGAACTAGACAACTGGTAAATGAAGAAGAATTAGTCCGCTATCCCGTTTTGCGTGACATTATGAATCTCATGCATCTGCGCCGTTTCTGGTTGGCTGGGATCGTTCTTGTCGCCGTCCTTGCCCTGGTTCCGTTTTCCTTTCACGCCGAGCGTCATCTGGAAACTGCGACGCGCATCGAGAGCAGCGAAGCGGGAAAAATTCCAGAGGAATTGGCTACTCGATTTCGTTCGCCCTTCGTGGACCGCGTGGTCCTGGTGATTCAGGGACTGCCTCCGGTTGATTCGGAGGAGGGCGAGCAAGCATTGGGAACGATTGAGGAGAGGCTGCAAAAGGAACCCGGCGTGTCCGGAGTGGTTTCGCATCTTGATCTTCGCGATCCGATTTTCGTGGGCAAGGGAGGAGGGACTTTTATTCTGGTGGGACTGGCCTCGACCGAGGGGCCAGTGGAATCGCTCGTCCCCAAGCTTCACGAACTGGAGAACTCGCTTCAAAACGAATTGCGCGGGCGCTATCCCGGGATCAAGCTCGAACTGACGGGCGAGACGCCGCTTAATTTCGACATTCGAAAAGCTAGTGCTGACGACGTGCAACGTGCCGAGACTCTCGCGATCCCTGCCACCCTCATACTTCTGCTGGTGGCATTCGGAAGCCTGGTCGCAGCCCTGATTCCGGTCGGCACCGGTCAGCTTGCCATTGCGACGGCTCTGGCGATTGCAGGGATTCTGGCCCTGCGTTGGCACTTATCCATATTGGTTCAGAGCTTGGCCACAATGCTGGGGCTGGGGTTGGGAATCGACTACGCGCTCCTCATGGTCAGCCGCTTCCGTGAAGCGATCGCGGCCGAGCCGAGCGGACTTAAGGCCTCGGCCATCGCGGGTCGTCAGGCGGGTCACACACTGCTGATTTCGGCTTCGACTGTGGCCATCGGATTTCTGGCCCTATTGACTGTGCCGATTAGCGAAGTCCGTTCCATCGGGTTGGCTGGAGTGCTGGTGGCGGGAATGAGTGTGCTGCTGGCGAATACGCTGCTTCCGGCGTTGCTGGCGGCTCTCGGTCCGCGAATTAATGCGGGCCGGGTGCCCTTTATCGCAAGTTGGGATGCGAACCGGGCAGCGCGCACGGAAAACCGCTGGCGACGATGCGGCAAGGTGATTGTCGCTCATCCCTGGCTTGCCATTTTGCTGGCGGGCGCGCCGCTGCTTTTGCTGGCCTCGCAGGCGATGCGGCTGGATACCAGTGTGCCGCGAGGGGACTGGCTGCCGTCACAGGCGGAATCGGTGCGCGCGCTGCATACCCTCGAACACATGGATCGGGTGGGCATCGTTTACTCGCTGCGCGTGATTCTCGAACTACCAGCGGATTCCATTGCGCAAACGGATGCAGGCTGGAATGCGCTCGATGGTCTGAGCAAGCGGCTGGCGAGCGACCCGCGTTCCTTCCGCGTGATTTCCATTACAACGATTGCGGAGAGTAACCGCTCCGGGCTCGGCAATCTTCCGCGGGAGACGCGTCGCACATTCTTGAGTCAGGACGGGCGGGCGGCGCTGATCGAAATCTTGCCCGCGACTTCGGTTTCGCTGAACGATCAGGTTGCCTGGGTGCGAGAGCTGCGGAAGGAAGGCGCGGCCGCACTCACTGGAGTGCGCGGCGCCACGCTGCGCATTGGCGGCATTCCGGCCCTGACCGCCGACTATCAAACGATTGTCCGCGACCGGTTCGTATCGGTACTGGAGCTGGTGGTGGGTGGGACGCTGCTGGCGCTGTTGAGCGGGTTTCGATCGCTTTTCGCCGCGGTGAAGGCCATTGCATTGAACCTGCTCTCGGTGGGGGCGTCCTTCGGAGCGCTCGTGCTGGTGTTCCAGGAGGGACACGGAGTTCGCCTCTTCGGAGTTCCGGAGGGAACGGGCAGCATATTTCCCATTGTGCCGATCGTTGCATTTGCGATCGTCTTCGGACTGAGCATGGATTACGAAGTTTTCCTGGTGGCGCGGGTTCTCGAGGCGAGGAGGAGCGGGCTGAGTGAAATGGAGGCGATCCCCGAGGGGATGGCCAAAACCTCCGGACTGATTACGAGCGCGGCGGCGATCATGATTGTGGTATTTGCGGCATTCACCTTCGGGAATTTCCTGGTGATTAAGATGCTCGGATTTACGCTCGCGATCGCAGTGCTGATTGATGCAACGCTGGTTCGCATTGTGATTGGGCCTGCGCTGCTTCGCCTGGCCGGCGCCTGGAACTGGTGGCCTGGAGGGCTGAACTCCGGACGCAGTGCAGCGGCGATCGACAAAGGCGAATAATGCAAATCGTGCAAATCGATTGGGGGCGTTCAGCGCATTCCGACCTCGTCATGCGTCATCTGCTTGTGCGGACCACCGTCAGCTAGGCCCACAAATTGCCCGCTGCAGATAGCAGGATTTTTTCAATACTCACTCCCGATTACGCTCATTGACCCCGGCCGGCCGCCCGCCAAACCTCGATGAGTGTAATGGCCTTCCATCCATCTGACTACAATAGCTAGCTTCCGGGTTTTTGGGGGGAATGGTATGCAGGCGAAACGAACGCGTTGGTGGGCGGCGTGTGCTCTCACGGCATATGGCGCACTTCTAATCAGGCTGGTGGTCTTCAAGGACATACCTGTCATTCGTATCGGACACCTGAGGTTCAGGTTTGCCGGTACTCACACAGGTCCTGGCAACTTCGTCCCGTTCAAGACCATTGTTCCCGAACTCCTTGGTCGGGGGAATCACTTGATCGACATGGTGAACTTCTTCGGAAACATCATCCCGTTTATGCCGATAGGACTTCTCGCTCCGCTTGTCGTTCGATCGTTTTCATGCTCATGGCAGAAGGCGCTCGCCCTCGGAGTTGTTACCGGGCTAAGCTTCGAAGTGATGGAGGTTGTCTTCCGCGTAGGCATCTTCGACGTTGACGACGTGATGCTGAACGCATTCGGCGTCATGGCCGGCTACGGAGTGTTTGTAATGTTCAAACGTCGGGCCCAACCTTGCCCAGGGTGAGCTCTTCAGTCCCGAGAAACGTACAATTCTCTGCTGGTATGTGGCTGAGCTTCTCGGCTGATGGTAGAACGGATTACAACTGAAGAAGAAATTACAACGTCGTTTCTGGTGCGGCCAAGGTCCGAGGGGTTAATCAACATGCCATCGAACACTAGAGTTAATGGAGAAGGAAGGAAGAATGACGCGATTCAAGAATTTTCAATTGCTGGCTGGCGTTGTTGTGTTGGGTGCACTGCTTTTTGCCGCGGCCGGAGTCAGTGCTCAGGCGACGCCGAGCCGGGCCTTGTTGGCGCTTTCCAAGCGTAACCACACGCTTGCGATCGTGGATCCGAATACGCTGCAGGTCATCGCACGCGCTCCTGTGGGCGCTGACCCGCACGAGGTGATCGCGTCTTCGGACGGGAAGACAGCTTATGTCTCGATTTATGGCGGGGGACGATACCATGCACTTTCCGTGATCGACCTGGTTGGGCAGAAAGCGCTGGCCGACATCGATACGGGAGCGTTGAATGGGCCTCACGGTCTCGCGTTTGTGGGAGGGAAGGTATGGTTCACGGCGGAAGGCGCGAAGGCCATTGCAAGCTATGATCCGGTCTCCGCGAGGATCGATTGGATCATGGGCACGGGGCAAAACCGAACGCACATGCTTTACGTTACTGCGGACGAGAAGCAGATCTACACGACCAATGTCAGTTCCGGGACGGTGAGCATTCTGGAAAAGGTCGCGCTGCCACCGATGGGACCTCCTCCGGGAGCGCGTCCGCCGCAGGGTTCCCAGCTTCCGGGGTCCCAGCCTTCAGGCGCGCAGCCTCCACCGCCTCCGCCGGGAGGGAATCAAGCGCGGATGGATTGGAATCAGACGGTCATACCAGTCGGTAAGGGCGACGAAGGTTTTGATGTATCGCCGGACGGACGCGAGCTGTGGACGGCGGATGCGCAGGACGGAACGCTCTCGGTGGTCGACCTCAAGACGCGGACTGTGTCAGCTACGCTGGATGCGAAGACGTTTGGTGCGAATCGGCTGAAGTTCACTGCGGATGGAAAGCTTGCGCTGATTTCAATGCTGGGGAATGGGGATCTGGTGATTTACGATACGGCATCGCGCAAGGAATTTAAGCGGGTAAGGATTGGCCACGGAGCGGCTGGCATTCTAATCGATCGGGATGGGAATCGCGCGTTCATTGCGTGCGGGCCTGACAACTATGTCGCTGTACTGGACCTGAAGACCCTGGAGGTCACGGGTCACGTTGACGTTGGGGGCGAGCCGGATGGGTTGGCCTGGGCGATTCGGCCGTAAGGAGCCATCGAAGCTTATGATTCTGCGGCTGGGATATGACATTCAGTTTGAGTTTCCGGCTCCGGTGGCGGTGGTGGCGCTGCTGCACGTGCATCCTTCGCGAGTTCCCGATCTGCGCGGGACGGATGAAGTACAGGCCGAACCTGCGGTGAGAATGGAAACTTATATTGATAGTTTTGGAAATCGCTGTACGCGATTTCTGGCGCAGAAGGGCCGGCTGCGTTTGAGCAATACGACTTCGATTTATGACTCCGGACTGGCCGATCCGGTGAGCCTGGGGGCGCGAGAGGTTCCGGTGCAGGAGTTGCCGCATGAGGTTTTGAAGTATTTGTATAACAGCCGCTACTGCGAGGTGGACCGGTTCTCAACCATCGCGCTGGAGTTATTTGGAGCGGCGGCGCCGGGATGGGCGCGCGTGCAGGCGGTTTGTGACTGGGTGCATGCCAAAGTTGCCTTCGGATATCAATATGCGCGGGCCACGAAAACGGCATTGGATGTGTACACGGAACGGGTGGGGGTGTGCCGGGATTTTCAGCATCTGGCGGTTACGATGTGCCGCGCATTAAATATTCCGGCGCGGTATGCCACAGGATATTTGGGAGATATTGGGGTTCCGGTCTCGCCGGATCCGATGGATTTTAGCGCGTGGTTTGAGGCGTACTTGGAGGATCGGTGGTGGACGTTCGACGCGCGGCACAATCAGCCGCGGATCGGGCGGGTGTTGATGGCGACGGGACGGGATGCGTCCGATGTGGCTATTACGACTTCGTTCGGGATGGCGGATTTAAAGCATTTTAGTGTGGTGACGGAGGCGGTTGACTCTCCGTGAGGCACACTTGGGCGTATTCTCCTGACGCCTTCTTCATATTTGCTCTGCAGTTTTCCTCCACTGTTTATGGTTGTTTTGTTTCTGCCTTCTTTTCCGCGGCTTTCTTTTGGGCTGCCGCGGTCCAGGGCGGGACGATGCCGGTTTCACGCGCGTAGGCTACTGACTGTCCCAGGTGTTCGTGGGCATCGGCTACGAGAATGTACACCACGTCGCCGGCGTTTGCGTCGGGGCCCAGTTTTGGGAGGGGCTTGGCGAAATCGGCGTTGGTCATGGCGCTGATCGTCTTCTTGGCGAAGTCCCATGATTTGTTCAGTTCGTCCACGATTTTGGCCTGGTCGGTGGTGGATTTTTCGAAGGTCTTGCCGTCGAAATCGGCGGGAGGTTGCGTTCCCATCAAGGCCAGGATTTGGTAGCGCTCGCCGGCCACGTGCAGAAAGACCTCGGCGAAGGAGCGAGAGTCGGGTGAAGGGCGCCAGGTGAGTTTGTCGGCGGGGAGAGCGTTGGCCAGGTCGACAAACTTCTTCTGCATGGTTTCGAGGTCCAGAAGTGACTGGGGTTTCATGTCATAGCTGGGGGGAGTGTGGTCGATGTCGGGGGCGTTGGCTGCGCCGAATGCGAGTGCGCTCATGGCCAGCAGGGCTAGGCATGCTGTAAGAGCAGAGTTTTTCATGGGTTCATTCCTCCTGAGTAAAACGTTTGTTGGCTTAGACGAGCGGGAGGGGAAAATGGCGTTGTGGTTTGCCCAAATTGTTTTCTGGGGGCGCACAGTTCAATGTGAAATTGAGCGCTTACGGATTGAGCACTTAGGATTGAGCAATCGATGCGCGGAGTGCCTGGACTGTATGAAACGCTCATATTCCCGTCCACGGCATCGTCAGCGTCGAGCGACGTAAGGTCCCTCGCCCGGCTGTCGCCGCGCTCCGGATGACATCGGGCTGAGGTAACTTTGAAGTGAGCCATTACTCCGGCCGACGGTGGCTTGCGTGGAAGGCTTGGGATCAATAAGATAGCTGCGCCTGCTCTTGGGCCCTTACGGAATGATCGGCCAGAACATTTCCCACTACCGGATTGTTGAGAAACTGGGTGGCGGGGGCATGGGTGTTGTTTACAAGGCCGAAGACACGAAGCTGAAACGCTTTGTGGCTCTGAAGTTTCTTCCTGACGATGTAGCGAAAGATCCGCAGGCGCTGACGCGCTTTCAGCGGGAGGCGCAGGCGGCATCGGCGCTGAACCATCCTAATATCTGCACAATTTATGAGATCGATGAGCACGATGGACACACGTTCATCGCGATGGAGTTTCTTGACGGGCAGACGCTGAAGCATCGCATTGGCGGGCGGGCGATGGATGTGGAGTCGCTGCT